>UQTI01000005.1 GCA_900543975.1 uncultured Prevotella sp.
CCATCGCTCGACCTTTGGTCGCTTGCCAGAGCAAGAAGGGGAGGGGTGAGCCGCGCTTTGCGCGGCGAGGGGGAGGGGCTTTCTATTTAATCCTCAACGTCTCCCCCTCCTTAAATCCTTCATATCCGCTGGTTATCACCTTCTCCCCCAGTTCCAGACCTTCAATGACCTCATAGAACTTAGGGTTCTGTCGTCCCAGCGTTATCTTTCTGCGATACGCTTTCTTTCCGCTCTTGTCGAGCACAAAGATCCAAGCTCCTGCTGTTGTGCTGAAGAATGTTCCTTTAGGGATGACGAGGGCTTGCGAAGAGGCGCCGAGCTGCAAGTCGAGATAGTAGGTCTGACCTGTGCGTATGTTCTCCGGCCGTTTGCCCGTGAAGCGCAGTTCGATCTTGAACCGTCCGTCTTTCACCTCGGGGAACACCTTGCTCACCGTCACGGCGTATGTCTTGCCGTTTTGTGAGAAGTTGGCCGTCAGCCCTTTGTGTACGCGGTCAATGTAGTGCTCATTACACATCGCCTGGATCTTGTAGTCGGTCATGTCGTTCACCACGCCGATCTTCTGTCCTGGCGCAATGTTCTGTCCCAGTTCCACATCGAGCGATCCCACCTCGCCGTCTATAGCCGAGCAGATGTTGAGCTTTGCCTTACGCTCGCGCACCATCTCCAGGTTACGTCGCATGTTGTCGAGGTTGTCGGTCATCTGTGCCGTCTGCACCTTACGATATTTTGCGTCTTGCGATATGCGCTTGCCTATGAGAGCGTGCTTCTTCTGCGCCAACTGATAGTCTTCCTTTGCTTCGAGATAATCCTCGCGCGATATGAGCTGCTCCTTATAGAGCGTCTCCATGTGGGCAGCCTTACGTCGCTTGCGCTCCACCTCCATGTCCTGTTGCAGCTGGTCGTTACGGTTGGTCAGCGCCTCCTGCTCCATGCTTATCTGCGTGTTGCGCAGCATGTTCTGCTTCTCTGCCAGCTCGCTCTCGGCGTTAAGGATCTGCAGGTCGAGGCTTGAGTTGCTCAGACGCACAATGACATCGCCCTTGCGCACCTTCGTGCCTTCCTCTGCCACTTTCTCCATGACCACGCCGCCCTCTTCGGGACTGATCTGCACCACGCTCACGGGCACCACCGTTCCGTCAAGGCTCACATAATCGTTAAACTGCTTGCGCTGCACCTCGCTAATGCTCAGTCCGCGACGTTCCACACTCTGTGTGTCGGCCAAGCCACCAAAGGCCAGCCATCCCAGCAGCAACAAGGCTGCTGCGCCACCGCCTATCCATGCCCAATATTTGCGGGGGATGGCGTGATGGGGGTTGTTAAGTTGTATGTCCATAATTAAAGCCCCTCCCCCTCGCCGCCTTCGGTGGCTCACCCCTCCCCTTCTTGCTCTGGCAAGCGACCAAAGGTCGAGCGATGGAGGGGAGTGATATGCCTTGGGCGCTTGGGAAGGTTTGATTTTTTGTTTCTTATATTCTCAATTCTTAATGAGCGAAGCAATTTCCTTTTCTTTACACTTCCTCATTCTTTTACTTTTTCATTTCTTATCTTTTCCCTTTTTCCCTTTTCCCTTTTTTTCTTCCTTTCTTTTCTTTCTTTCTTTCTCTTTTTTTCTCCTCATTCAACATTTTAAAATTCCTCATTGCGGCAAAGCCGCAATCATTCCTCATTCCACATTCAACCTTCCACATTTGTAATACTCTACGAGCCGTTGCTTGATGCCCAAGAGCATCTGCATTTGCAGCAGTTTTATCTTGCTTTGCAGCAGCGTCTGTGATGAGGTGTGGAGCTCGAAGGTGGAGAGCATGCCCTCGTCATACTTGCGGGCGTTGAGATGATGGGCGAGCGAGTCGCTTAAGACCTTACGTTCCATCTGGACGGTCTCCTTGGCGTAGCCGTCGCGGTCCATGACGGCTTGGAAGATGTTGTCGTGAAGGCGTCGGCGCGTGTCGTCAAGCTTCAGTTGTGCTTGTTGCCAACTGCTCTTGGCGCGTCGCGCAGCCTTCCATGATGAAGCGTTAAAAATAGGGATAGAAAGGCTGATGCCGAAATATTCGCCGCGGTTGTTTTTTATCTGCGTGGCAAACGCGTCAACAGAGCCCTTCTGAGAGAGATTCTTGTAATAGTTGGTGCTGATGCCACCCTCCAGCGAGATGGTGGGAAGGAGAGCGCCACGCTGTTGAAGCCATGTGTAACGGGCTGAACGCTCCTCTGCCACAGCCGTGGCCACCTCGGGAGAGATGGCCTGAAACGAGGCGCTTATGGCGGCGGCATCTTTTGTTGTGTATCCTCCTTTTGTCGCGTTTGTAGCCGATGAGCTAAACAGCAATGACGGATCCGTGATGATGGCCAGCGTGCTGTCTGCCGGATAGTTCATCGCCGTCTTCAGCGCCAGGAGTGTGCGCGTGGCCTCGTTGCGTTGGTGAGTGAGGGCGTAGTCGTCTTCTGCCACCTGTGCCTCCACTTGTGCCACGTCGGGGCGGCTCTTCGTTCCCAGTTCCATCATGCGCTGTGTGCGTGTGAGCAGCTGTCGGCTTTCGTTGAGCTTCTGTGCTGCCAGCTCTATGCTTGCCTGAGCGTAAGCAGCCTCCGCATAGAGTTGCATCACCTCTATAGCCTTGGCATCGCGGGCTTTAGCCACGGCAGCATCAGAGGAGCGGCGCAGCAGACGGGCCTGTCGGAACGCGTTGATGGTGCGCATGCCGTCGAACACGGTGAGCGATGCGTAGAGGTTATAATAGTTGTTGAAGGTCGTGACATCGGTGTAGACGTTTGTTTCGGGGTTGATGCCTCGTCCCCAGCTCCACTGTGTGCTCACGTTCGCTCCCACCTGGGGCAGGAAGCCAGCCTTTGCCCAACGGTAGTCGGCGCGTGCCTGTCGGCGCTCTACCAGCTGTAGCTGCACGTCGGTGCTGTGCTTCACGGCGTAGCTCATGCAGCTGTCCATGCTCCATGCTGCTGTGTGGCGTGTGTCGGCAGGTGTCTGTGCCGATGTGTTCAGCGCGAGAGCCAGCGTGATGGCGAGTGGAAGAATTGTCTTCTTGTTCATATTTTTTTCCTGTCTTGTTCTTTTTTTTTGCATGTTATCATACGCTTTTAAACGTGCCAAATGTGTGCCAAAACGACACTGTAGTTGATTATCAGATAGTTAGCTCAAGATGCGGAAGTTGGGAGTGTAAAATTATTGGACAGTGGTGTCAAGAAACTTTACAAAGGTGTGAGAAAAAGGGAAAACGGCGTTGCAAGGTCTTCACTCCCACATCTCAATTTCTTTCATAAAAACATCCAATCGGTTTGCTCCATCGGCAATATTTTTTTAATTTTGCCGTAACAGAAAAGTTTTCAAGACATGACAAAGAAAGGATCACTACTCGTCGTTGACGACAACCGCGCCTTACTGACAGCCGTTAAGATGCTGGCAGAGGCACAGTTTGCTTCTATCGAAACCATAGCCACCCCCGCCGCCTTGCCTGCAAGGTTGCGCGAGATGAAGCCCGACGTGGTGCTGCTCGACATGAATTTCCGCAGTGGCGTCAACAACGGTGGTGAGGGCCTGTTTTGGCTTGGCGAGACCAAACGCTGCTGTCCGCAAGCGGAGGTGGTGCTGTTTACGGCCTACGCTGACATAGACCTTGCGGTGAGAGGAATAAAAGAAGGGGCTGCCGACTTTATCGTGAAGCCTTTCGACAACCAGCGCATGCTCGACACGCTGTGTGCCGCACGCGACAAACACCAGTCCAAGAGTCATGACGCTCAACCCGCGCCGCAGACAGGAAACATGGTGTGGGGCGAGAGCGAGGCCATGCGCCAGCTGCGCATGATGGTGGAAAAGGTGGCGGTGACCGATGCCAATATCCTCATAACAGGTGAGAACGGCACGGGCAAGGAGGTGCTGGCACGCGAGATCCACCGTCTGTCGCACCGCGCCTCGGCACCCATGATGCCCATCGACATGGGAGCGGTGAGCGAGACCCTCTTTGAGAGCGAACTGTTCGGTCATGTGAAAGGCGCTTTTACCGATGCCAAGGCCGACAAACCGGGCAAGTTTGAGATGGCAGAGGGCGGCACGCTCTTTCTCGACGAGATAGGAAACCTCTCCTATGCGCTCCAGGCAAAGCTCCTCACAGCCCTGCAACGCCGCACCGTCGTGCGCGTGGGTGGCAGCAAACCCATAGCCATTGACGTGCGCCTCGTGTGTGCCACCAACCGCGACCTCGACCGCATGGTCCTTGACGGACAGTTTCGCGAGGACCTGCTCTACCGCATAAACACCATCCGGCTGCATCTGCCGCCGCTGCGTGAGCGACGTGAGGACATCGTGCCGCTGGCACGCATCTTCGTGAAGCGTTATGCCGACATATATAATAAGGTAGAGATGAGGCTCTCGCCAGAGGCTGAACGCAAGATGGAGAGGCTGTCATGGCACGGCAACATAAGACAGCTGCAACACGCCATGGAACGTGCCGTCATCATGGCCGACGGCAACACCATCGCTCCCGACGACATTGATGACGGCACGGTGGGTGCCGCTGACACGCAGCAACCGCCGCTTCAGGTGGAGAGCATGCAGACGCTCGACGACATGGAGCGGCAAATGATTGAACGCGCCATGGCGTCGTGTGGAGGCAACATGTCGGCGGTGGCAGCAAGGCTCGGCATCTCGCGACAGACTCTGTATAACAAGATAAAACGTTACGGCCTATGACAACGACATCTTTCATCTGGTGCCTTGTGCTCGTCGTTGCCGTTATGGTCTTGGGCTATGTGCATCTCTATCTGAGCTACCGCCGCAACATTAGCAAGGTGGCGTTCATGTTTGATGCCATCGATGCTTCCGACTTCACCTTCTCGTTCTCAACCCAAGGGGTGAGCGGCAGCGATGCCATGCTCAACAAATCGCTAAACCGCATAAAGCAGATTCTTGTCAACGCCCGTGACGAGGCTGTGGAGCGAGAGAAATATTATGAACAGATCATGGACACCGCAGGCACAGGTCTGCTGGTGGTCGATGAGGCAGGACACATCTTGCAGCATAACGTAGCGGCAACACGTCTGCTGCACCGCTCCGTTCTCACCCACATGGAGCAGGTAAGGCAACAGTTTGCGGACGGGTCGCTCTCGGTGCGGGAGACCTACACCACGCTGCGCAACAAGCGGGTGCGCATAGTGGCGTTCAGCGACATCAACGGCGAGCTGGCAAACCGTGAGGTCGACTCATGGATAAAGCTCATCCGCGTGCTCACCCATGAGATCATGAACACCATAACGCCCATAACATCGCTCAGCCAGTCGCTGCTTCAACAGGCGAAAGGCGAGCAGCGCGAAGGGTTGGAGGTCATCAACAAGACAGGCACCGAACTGATGGCTTTTGTCGAAAACTACAGGCGGTTCACCCATGTGCCGCAACCGCAGCCACGGCTGTTCTACGCCAAGCCCTTTCTTGAGCGCATGGCGACGCTTGCCGATGCCGACGGCAGGGTGGGCGTCAGCGTAAAGCCTGCCGACCTGCTCGTCTATGCCGATGAAGGTCTGATGGGACGTGTTGTCACCAACCTGCTGAAGAACGCAAAGGAGGCTGTGGCTTGTGCGCAAGACGAAGAGGGTAGCGGCGACGGCAGCTCACAGCGCGACGGCAGCCCACAGCGCGACGGCAAGGTGTGGATTGAAGCCTACACAGGCGACGACGACTCGGTCGTTATAGACATCTGCGACGATGCCGCCCTCATTGCTCCCGACGTGGCTCAACAAGTCTTTGTGCCGTTCTTCACAACAAAACAAGGAGGCAGCGGCATCGGTCTGCCTCTCTCTCGACAGATCATGCGCGTGAGTGGTGGAACGCTCGAACTGGTGCAAGATGCGAAGGCCCGCAAGACGGTGTTTAGGATGAAAATTTAGAAAAAAGGTGTTTTCTTTCGTTCAATCGGATTTTTACTGTACCTTTGCATCCACACTTATTAAGGTGGGCTAAAAATAGCCGACATAACATTAACAAAAATGAAAGGTTACTTTTAAAAACCTATCTTTAAGAAAATAATTGATGAAGACATCAGAGTTTTTCGGAAAGCTGAAGAGCACGTATTTCTGGGGCAACATCCTCGCCATGATAATAGTGGTGGCGGGTGTGTGCTGGGGTACGAGCTTCGCCATCGACATCTACACCCATCATGGCGAGTCGGTGGCCATTCCAAATATCAAGCAAAAGTCGTTTGCCGACGCCGAGCGCATTCTTGCCGACGCCGGTCTGTCTGTTGTGGTCAGCGACACGGGCTATGTGAAATCGTTGCCGCCCGACTGCATCTTGGAGCAGTCGCCAGCGGCTGGCTCGCATGTGAAGACGGGACATGTTATCTATGTCATCGTCAACGCATCGCGCTCACCCGAAATATCCTTACCCGACATCATAGACAACAGTTCGCTGCGCGAGGCGATGGCAAAGCTTACAGCCATGGGCTTCAAGCTCACGCAACCTCAGTTTGTGCCTGGCGAGAAAGACTGGGTCGTGGGTGTTGTGGCAGGCACACGCCAACTGCAAGCTGGCGACAAGGTGGCCGTGGACACGCCCATCACCATTCAGGTGGGTAACGGACAGCTCAGCGCCGATGACAGCATCAACTTTATCGACAACGCCATCGACAGCGAAGACTTCATTGAGGAAGGTGGCGATGTGGACGATTTCCACGAGGTCACAGGTGAGGGTGAGCATGAGAAGATCGTGGAATGATATAACAAGCAAAAGAGAGAGAAGAAAAGGGAAACATGACACATTATACAAACGACATAGAAGAGATTGACGATCTGCTCGGTGAAGGCCAGCTCGGTGCAGGCTTGCAAGGTGGTGAAAGCCAGCTTTTAACAAGCCAGCCAGGTGAAGACGACCAGCTCGGTGAAGACGAAGACCAGCAGCTATACGAGCATTTCCGCTTCGAGGCAGACCCCGGTCAGCAGCCCATGCGCGTGGACAAGTTCATGTGTGAGAAGCTGCAACACTCGTCGCGTAACCGCATACAGAAGGCTGCCGATGCCGGATTCATACACGTCAACGACAAGCCGGTGAAGAGCAACTATAAGGTGCGCCCTGGCGATGTGGTGACGCTGATGCTCGACCGCCCACGTCATGAGTCGAAGATTGAGGCAGAAGACATTCCCCTCAACGTGGTCTATGAAGATGCGGAGCTGATGGTGGTGAACAAACCCGCAGGACTGGTGGTTCATCCCGGCGCAGGCAACTTTCATGGCACGCTCGTCAACGCTGTGGCGTGGCATCTGAGAGACCTGAAGAGCTATGACCCTAACGACCCGGAGGTGGGACTCGTTCACCGCATAGACAAAGACACCAGCGGTCTGCTCGTCGTGGCAAAGACCCCGCAGGCGAAGACCAGTCTCGGATTGCAGTTCTTCAACAAGACCACACACCGTAGCTACAACGCGCTGGTGTGGGGCAATTTCACCGAAGACGAGGGACGCATTGAAGGCAACATTGCACGCGACCCGAAAGACCGCCTGCGCATGACGGTCATGTCGCCCGACTCGGGCATAGGCAAGCCTGCCGTCACCCATTGGCGCGTGATAGAACGTTATGGCTATGTGACGCTCATTGAGTGTATTCTCGAGACAGGCCGCACGCACCAGATCCGTGCACACATGAAGCATATTGGTCATCCGCTCTTCGGCGATGAACGCTATGGCGGCTGCGAGGTGTTGCGCGGCAACCGCTCCACAACCTACAAGGCGTTCATACAAAACTGCTTCAAGCTCTGCAACCGGCAGGCACTACACGCCCGCACGCTCGGCTTCATACACCCCACAACCAAGCAGCAGATGGACTTCACGTCTGACCTCCCCGCTGACCTTGAGGCGCTCATAGAGAAATGGCGTGCCTACGTCAAGGGAACAACCAACGACACGTTTGCCTAAGGTGCGCTTCTTTGCAACACACCGGCTTGAATTAGATTATCGAACATAAAGAAAGTATTCAAATAAAAAAATGGAAACGCAAAAAAGAAACATTGCCATCGTCTGTGGTGGCGACTCGTCAGAGCACGATGTGTCCATGCGCTCGGCACAGGGACTCTACTCTTTCTTCGACAAAGAACGCTACAACATATATGTGGTGGACGTGAAAGGACAAGACTGGCACGTCGACCTGCAGAACGGCGACACTGCCAAAATTGACAAGAACGACTTCTCGTTCAAGATGGACGGCAAGACCGTGACCTTCGATTATGCTTACATCACCATCCACGGCACACCGGGAGAGAACGGTCTGATGCAGGGCTATTTCGAGCTGCTGCACATCCCTTACAGCACCAGCGGCGTGCTCGTTGAGGCTATGACCTTCGACAAGTATGTGCTCAACAACTATCTTCGCGGCTTCGGCGTGAACGTGGCAGAGAGTGTGCTCCTGCGTCGCGGCGAGGAAGAGAAATATAGCGACGATGAGATAGAGAAGCGCATCGGCATGCCTTGCTTCGTGAAACCGGCAGCCGACGGCAGCAGCTTCGGCGTGTCGAAAGTGAAGAACGCCGACCAGCTCGCTCCAGCCCTGCGCGTGGCGTTCATGGAGAGCGACGAGGTGATGGTGGAGAGCTTCATGAAAGGCACAGAGATAAGCATCGGTTGCTACAAGACCAGAGACAAGGCGGTGGTGTTCCCCGCCACAGAGGTGGTGACCAGCAACGAGTTCTTCGACTACGATGCCAAGTATAACGGTCAGGTGCAGGAGATCACTCCCGCCCGTCTCTCACCCGAGACCACAAAGCGTGTGGAGGAGGAGACAAGCCGCATCTACGACATCTTGCATTGCAACGGCATCATCCGTATCGACTACATCATTTCCAAGGATGCCGACGGCAACGACAAGATCAACATGCTTGAGATCAACACCACACCCGGCATGACAGCTACCAGCTTCATTCCCCAGCAGGTGCGTGCCGCAGGTCTTGACATCAAGGACGTGCTCACCGACATCGTGGAGAACCAGTTCTGACTTTTATAAAAGACATTGAGCTATGGATAAAGAATTATTGAAGCCCTTCGACGCCATCAGACCCTTCGAGCCCGAAGAGCTGCCCGAGGTGTTTGAGCGTCTGCTCGGCAATGCACAGTTTGCACAGGTCGTGGCTTATGTGTTCAAGGACGTGCCTTTCGACATGCTGGCACAGAAGATGCGGGCATGCAAGACCAACCTTGAGTTTCAGGTCGCTTTCTGCTATCCTTTCATAAAGGGGTTGTTGCAGAAGGCCAGTCTCGGCTGCGACATGAATGTCGATGCCATAGACATGGAGAAGCGTTACACCTTTGTAAGCAACCACCGCGACATTGTGCTCGACTCGGCTTTGCTTGACGTGCTGCTCGTCGACGCCGGTTGCAAGACCACATGTGAGATCGCTATCGGCGACAACCTGCTCTCGCTGCCGTGGGTCAAGGATCTTGTGCGCATAAACAAGTCGTTCATCGTGGAGCGTAGCGTGTCGCTGCGACAGATGCTGCTGTCAAGCAAGCGACTGTCTGATTATATGCACCTCGTCATAGCTCAGAAGCACGACAACGTGTGGATAGCGCAGCGCGAGGGACGTGCCAAGGACTCAAACGACCGCACGCAAGAGTCGATCATCAAGATGATGGTCATGGGCGGCGAGGGATCGCTCGTTGAGCGCTTGAAGGGTCTGCACATCGTGCCGCTGGCCATCAGTTACGAGTATGACCCTTGCGACTTCCTCAAGGCGCAGGAGTTTCAGCTCAAGCGCGACATTGCCGACTGGAAGAAAGGTCCCATGGACGATGTCGTGAGCATGCAGACGGGCATCATGGGCTATAAGGGACATATCCACTATGATGCGGCACCCTGCATCGACGCATGGCTCGACACGCTCGATCCCGACATGCCGAAGGCCGACTTCTTCAAGGCTGTTGCCACACACATCGACGAGGAGGTGTTCCGTCGTTACCGTCTTTATCCGTCCAACTATGTGGCGCTTGACGAGCTTGAAGGCACCACGGCTCATGCCGACCGTTACACGGCTGAGCAGAAGGCACAGTTTGATGGCTACATTGCTCAGCAGATGGCCAAGATCCAGTTGCCCGACAAGGACGAGGCGTTCCTGCGTGAGCGCTTGCTCACAATGTATGCCAACCCGGCACGCAACCAGGAACAGCTTCTCAAGAACTAAGATAAACAGAAAAAAGATTATATGTCAAACAAAGCTTTCTCATGCGCCGCTGCAAAGGTTGTGGCCTCTGCTGCCGTGGTGGCTGTCGCCTTGTTCGCGTCGTGCACCACGGAGCAATATGACTCGGGTGACGGTAAGTTGTCTTACCTGCGCTCCGATTTTGTTGAGGCGTGCACCGACGCGCAGTCGCGCATGAGCAGCTTTACCACCGACGAGCAGCTGTCGTTGCAGGTGGAGGGTACGCCGAAGGTGTCGTGGATGACAACGCCCGATTCTACCTATCGCGCATTGGTCTATTATGCAGCCCCAAGCTCATCATCAGCCCCAAGCCCATCATCAGCTTTAGGCTCATCATCAGCTTTAGGCTCATCATCAGCCTCAGGCTCATCTTCTGCCTCAGGTCCATCATCAGCCTCAGGCCCTTCAAGCTCCTCTTCTTCCTCTGCATCTTTTACAGAGCGGTCAGCACAAAACCTCGCATCAGCGCCTGTCAAGGTGTTTATCGTGAACAACGTGCTGTGTCCCAAGATAAAGAGGCTGCAAACCTCAGCTCCTCCTAAGACCGACCCGGTAAGCTTTGTTGCCCTTTGGCTGTCGGCAAACCGTAAATATGTGAACATCACGTTTGACGTGAAGACAGGAAGCAGCGGCAGCGATGCCGACGGACAGAGCATAGGAGCTGTGCTTACCGACATGACGCGCAACGCCGACGGCACGCTGACAGCACACATAACGTTCTGTCACGACCAGGGCAACGTGCCTCAATATTACTCTTCGCGTCAGTATGCCTCGCTTGCCGTGGCACAGATGCAAGATGCCGATTCGGCATCGATAGTGATAAATTCGTACAAAGGCAAGGTCGTGAAGACCATTAGCTTAAAATAATAAAAAAGACGAAGGCCATGCAATGATATCTGTTGCGTGTGCCTTTTTTTTGTAAAATTCCTAAAAAACCAATTTCATTTGTAACATGTATAAACACTTATTTTCTCTCTTATGTGTTGTCGCCGTAGGGGCCACAGCCTCTTTCGCTCAACGTGCCGACAACTATGTGCCGACAAACGACCGTAACGTAAAACTTACAGAAACGAATCTGCCAATCGCTTTTATTAATGTCAAGGGCAAGACCATTCAACGAAATGAACGCATAACGGCACGAATGAAGATTATCGACAACAAGGATGGCAAAAACTATGGCGACACCATTGCCCATCCAAACCAGAAAGCCGACTATGACGGTTACATCAGCCTCAAGTATCGCGGCAATTCTTCGTTCAACAGTTCTGACAAGAAACCCTACGGCTTCAAGACCCTCTCGCAGACGCTTGAAGAGGGTGGCAAGAAGCAGAAGGTGAAACTCTTGGGCATGGGCAAGGACAACGACTGGGCGTTTCTCGCTCCGTTTTCGGACAAGTCGATGATCCGTGACGTGCTCACCTTTGAGCTTGGACGTCCTTATTTTGGCTATACGCCCCATTCGCGCTTCGTGGAGATTGTTCTCGACGGCACCTATTATGGCGTGTATATCCTGACAGAGCGCCCGGGCAAAGGCAAGAGTCGTCTGAACCTCAACGACCCAGGCTCCGATAACGGCGACCTCACAGGCGATTATCATGTGGAGATCGACCGCGACGACGAGACGATCTATTACACCTCGCCTTACCGTCCGTTAGGATGGGACGGACAGCCCAACTACAGCAAGAAGATCACATACCAGTATGATGATCCCGACGGCGACGACCTGTTGGAGATGCCTTCTGCCAACCGCGAAGCAATAGACAAGGCGATCAACGACATGGAGAAATCGTTCACGCTCGACAATTATACAGACCCCGCCGTGGGCTATCGCAAGTATATAAACACCACGTCGTTCATTGACTATCTTCTCAGCACTGAGTTCTCGTTCAACATCGACGGCTATCGTCTGAGCACCCACCTTTACAAATATAGCGACACGCGTGCCGCTAACGAGGGGCTTGACAACCGTTGGCAAGCAACACTCTGGGACTTTAACATCGCTTACGGCAACGCCAACTACAATTATGGCGAGCGCACGGATCTCTGGCAGTACGACTTCAACAGCCGAAGTGGCGATGACCAGCAGGTGCCGTTCTGGTGGAAGAAACTGCTCGATGACCCTTCCTTCGTGAAGGAGATGCAGGCGCGTTGGAAGGAATATCGTCTGGGCGCTTACTCTGATGCCAACATTGAGGCAACGATAAACCGTCTCACGGGCGAGCTGACAAGCGGCGGTGCCATAGACCGCAACGAGCAGGCATGGAAGATGTTTGGGCGTGCGGTGTGGCCAAACTATTATGTGGGCAATAGCTATGCCGACGAGATCAACTATCTCAAGCAGTGGATAAGCAAGCGCCTGACGTTCCTCGACTCAAAGCTCCTCGTGCGCGAGGCCGATGCTTCGACAGAACCTCTCACGCTCTCTGCCGATGCCTGCAACGCCGATGTCGTGGTTGAGGCTACACCTTCAACAAGCCACATCACCTCGCCCATCGACTCATGGCGCACGTTCTACAGCCAAGATGTGCGCTCAACAGGTGGCCTGCCTGCCGACGGCAAGCTTGTGTCGGCCAGCAAGGTGGCTTATCAGCTTGGCCATTATGCCAAAAACAACGTTGTGGCGATGACCTCAAACGATCAACATCGCATCAACTTTGCGCAACCCGTAGCCGCCAATACCGTTTATCTGTTGGCCACAAGTACGGCTGGTGTCAGCACGCTCGGCGTGGTTCTCAACTATGAGGACGGCACCTCGTCAGAAGAAAGCATCGTTTCTGTGCGCGACTGGTCTGTGCCTGACCTGCAAGGCGATGAGGCTTACACTGGCCTCGGTTTCATCTCTATAGAGAATGAAGAGCTGAGCGACCGCTTCCGTTATTGCCTGTTTGAGAACGCCATCGCTGCCAACCCCATAAAGAAACTTACTGGCTTGACCCTCACACGCAAGTCGGGTGGCAACGCTTACGTCTTTGCCGTGTCGCGTGGTGTGCCTCAAGGCACAACAGGCGTGGCCAATGTCTCTGACAACCAGCCACGAACCGTCACGGCCTATTTCACCGCAGACGGCATAAAGACCGCCACCCCCGTGAAAGGTCTCAACATCGTGCGCTATTCTGACGGATCTTCAAAGAAGATTGTCGTGAAATGATGCAGCTAAAACGATGTTGCAGCTAAAACAATGCAGCTTCTAAAACGATGTTGCAGTTAAAACGATGCAGCTTCTAAAACAATGATGCTGCGCACAGCCGGTAATTGGCTTATAAAGAAAGCGTTGCAAAGTTATCAACAGCTATTGGCCTTCTGCTGATAACCTTGCAACGCTTTCTTTCTTTCTTTTTCTTTTTTCTTCTTCTTTTTTTTATAACGTTTAAATGTCTAAACACCTCATCCCTTCATCAGTCTGTTCTCCACAAGCTGTTTCTCGGCATTTTGTTTCACCTGAAGCAGGGCGTTGGCCATCTGCGTCCAGTCGCTTTGAACGGCTGTGTCGATGAATGAATCGTAGACGGCGAACATAAGCTGTATGAGAGATGTATCGCGAGTGTTGAGGATGTGTTTAAGCGTTAACTTCTCAAACTGTGCCAAGGTCTCGTCGGCGGCGTTGATGTCGCGTTTCAACAGATACACTTTCATCTTCGTGCTGAGCAATCCGATATAGTTTTTTGCCACCTTTGGCGAGTCGGGCACGATGTCAAGAGCCTTCTTTAGCAGGCCCTCGGCTTCGTTGACGATCGCTATAATGTTGTCGGCATCGCTGCCCTTTGCCATAAGATAATCGGCAATGCGACATTTTATGATGGCGAGGTCGCGCATGCATTTCTCATCCTCAGGATTCTTGTTGAGGTTGTCCTCGTACACCTTCTGTGCTTTGTTGAGCCACACCCATGCCTCGTCAAACTGTTTGAGCATCATCAAGGCATGACCCTTGCTCTCGCATATCGCAGCTACAAGGCCCAGATCAGTGTCGGGGTCGTCCATGCGGTCGGTCACCAATGCAAGGGTTTCTTCTGCCTTCATGCAGAGCAGGTCGTAGAGATGCTCCGCGTTGAGGATGTTGATAATGTTATATGAGCTCAGGAGCATGTCGTTAAGAATGGTGCTGTGCTTCTCTTGCTTGAACAGCTCCACGAACATCTCGTTAGCCTTCTCGAAGCACAGAACAGCTTCTTTGAAGTTGCCCACCACGGTGTAGAAGCGTCGTCCCGTCTCGTCCACGGCGGCAGCATAACGTCGGGCTGTCTCAAAGTCGTCTGGGTTCAGTCGCCAAGCCTCGCATGTGGCATACTCATGCTGCTTGTTGTAGAACATCATGTTTTTTATGTCGTGCTTCTGCTCGCAGATGTAAGCCATGCAATTGTAGATGAGCGAGAAGCCTTCAACCACGAGCGTGCCCGACAGGTTGAGGCTCTTCATCAAACTCATGTTGCTGAACGCGCGTTGTGTTCCCTTCTCCTGCTCATCGTTTGAGCCGACGTTCTTAATGTCTCTAAACGCAAACTCGGTCATGCTGCTCATCATGTAGAACGCCACCTGCAGACGCAGCGTCTGCTCCACCGTCGGGTGCTCATAGTGGTCCATGTAGATGCCATATTCAGAGTTGAACACATGCGCGGCAAAGTTTGACAGCATAGAAGCGGGCAATCCTTCTATTTTTATCATCACCGAGATAAACATCCACAAGAAGTTGGCAATAGCTTTCTTCTCGTCCTGGTCTTTAGTCTTGAAGAACGCGTCGATCACCTTGTTGGCATAAGCCACCATGTCGTTGAGCTTCGCTTTCACCTCTGCCGTCTCCCGTGTGCTTCCGTCGTTTGGTTGCAGCTCCATGCAGAACATCAGCAGGTTGGCTCTCACGCCGATGGCGTCTGTGCGATTGTCATCGAACAGCGACGGACAGCGGCTGAGGGTAGCGGCACATTGTGCCTGGTCGGCGTTGAGGAACAGCAGCTTCTCTGCCATGTCTACCACAAGCGCCTCGTTGTTATAGTCGTCCTCCTCCAGTTGCTCCGTGAAAGGCTGGCAGGCATCCATAAACAGCAGGTTGTCGGGTGCCGCCTCTTGTATTGTTGCTGCCAGACGTTTGGCTTCAGCCGTCAGCGTGTCGGCAACAAATCTGTCAGCATACTTCATCATGCCCGCCATCTTCATCATGGGCGCTGTCTTGAAATAGGCACGATACATCCACGGCTGTTCGTTCAGCTCATTGGCAACGAGCAGATTGGTGGGTAGGTTCTCGTCCTCCTGATGCGTCATGGCACGATAGAACTGTGCCATCTCGCGCTCTGGTTCCAGGAACTCAAGGCGCTGGCAGTCGGTCGCCAGGCGTTGCAGGAAGTTCAGGCCGTGATCAGCCCACGCCACGATGATGTCAGCGCTTGTGGCGTTTTCCTCTTCATGTCCGTCGACCACGTTGTCTCTCCACACGCATGTCGCCACATATATGGCCCATGCGAACACCTCCATGTATCTGTCGTCTTCAATGTGTGGCATGTAGGCGTTAATAAGATGGTTGGCCCATTGCTCAGCGTTCTTCTTGTCTCCGGTCTTGTACAGACACACGGCAAAGAACGCCGTTAGGCAGCCTTCAACGAGATGCCGTTCGTCAGCCTGTGCTTGCAGGTCTTCGCCCTTTTGTGCTTGAAGGTCTTCGCCTTTTTGTGCTTGCAGGTCATTGCTGTCTTGCGGCTGTTCGCCGCCGTTCTTCCATGTCTCCTCGTTCTCTCTGTATATCTTTATTACAGCTGAGCCAATGCTTGCAGCCGCTGATGTGTTGCCGCTGTTGGCCAATTGCTTCATTACGTCAAGCAAGAGCCATGCCGTCTGGATGGGTCGTCGGGCGGTTGCTTTCGTTACCCATTGCTCCAAAAACTTTGGTCTTCTCACAGCCACGTCGGCGAGGGCATAGACCACGGAACGTCTGAACATGTGTCCACGGCTCATCACCACAAGGTCGAGCAGCTCGGTGCTTTGCGTCTTGAGGGCAATGTAAGGCAGTTCGCGGTTTGCCACGAGGTCCAGCGAGTTGTTGGCGACAATGTGGTGCATATAGTCGGCGAGCGCCACAAGGTAAGGGCCTAAGTTGTCGCCAGCCTGTATGCACAGTTCGCTGCGGAAGTTGGGATAGGTGAAATCTATTATTCCGTTCTCATCGTGAACGTTGAGCAGCGGTCCGAGGTATCGTCTCGTCTCAGCCCATTTCAGCGCGTCCCACTTCTGTCCGAGCAGGTTGTGCAGGTCGCTCTCACGCAGACCAAACTCGCTCACGGCGAGCAGTCGCAACACGTCTATGCAGAAATCAAGGTCAACGAACAGGTCGGCTCCTGCCACGATCGACATGAAGAGCGTCTCGGGATATCCGTTTGCTTGTTCAATGATCTCGATCAGCGAGTTTTGTATCTTCATCTCATCGTCAGCCTCGGTGCGTTGGCGTTGTGCGTCAAAGTAGGAGGCGTTAAGCAGCGTGAGATGTCGGGCCATCATTACCGACCACAGCGGAATGGCACTTGGCTTGATCTTTCCTTCGGTCTTCTCGAGCAAAGCCTTCATGACGGCAGGTTGCAGATGCTTGCCCACCTTGGTCAGACGTTTGTCAACGAGCTGCTGCACCTCTTCTTCGTTGAGAGCTGTGATCTGTATCTTGTCGCAGATGTCAATGCCTTCCGTCTGGCTGATCTCCGATGTGCATATCACCACCGCATCGTCAGGCACCCAACTGTTGTCGAGCAGCGTGTTGCAGTTGTCGAGCAGACACACCTCGTCCACCATCAGCACCTTCTTCTTGCTGTTCGTCTCAAACGCCTTTGCGAGCAGATGGGCGAGCAGTCCGAAATCTTCGTCTGTCTCAATGCCGCACCGGTGGTCCGATTCGGTGCGTTGGTCTGCCAACCAACACTTCAGCGGCATCTCTGGCCGGCAGTTGGTGTTGCGGCGGTCGGCAAAGTAGATGTAAGGCTCGTAACCTTCTTTCTGGTCAAGCTCTTCATATAGCTTGCAAAGCAAGGCGGTCTTTCCGAAGCCATACATACCCGTCATCAGCAGCACCTTGCCTTTGTTGTTTTCGTCGTCTATATAGTTGGTCAGCCATTGCAGCCAGCCCTCGCGTCCGCAGAACAGCTGGTTGCTCTGTGCCATCTGCTCTTGAGCTTTGTCGTAGATTGCCTCGTAAGCGTTGTCGGGGTTTGCCGTGGCGTCCTCACACTCGTAGAGCATTATTTCCTGTACGAGCGCCGTGGTCAGAAACTCCACCAGCGTGTCGAGCTGTGTGAGGTGCTGTCCGTTCCATCGGCAGCCATACTGGCAGATGTTGCGGTCGAGCGAGTGGGCGTGCATGGTGCTTGTGATTTTTTCCTTCAGGAGCTTCAGACGTCGTGTCGCCTCGTCACCCTGTTCGCAGTAGAGGGCGCGGTGTGCGTTGTCCATGTCCTTATAAGCCTCTGGCGAGCGGAAGCAGAAGAAGCTGCGGTGCAGGTTGTCGGTGTCCATGAGCGAACCGAAGAGTATCTCCAGCTCCGTCACGCTTCGTGCCTGTGCCGTGTCGCTGTTTATAAACTGCATCTCGTCGTTGGTCATGCCGCCCACAATGGCGTCCCAACTCTCTTGAGACGGCACCCATCCGTATCTGTCGCCGAGCAGACCGATGAAGAACGGTCGTGAGCTCTGTATGCCGTCAATACACTCGCGCAGCACATGGTTCTCACGTTCTGCTTCGTCCACGTCGCTTGTGCTCACGCCCCAACGCAGGTCAATGAAGTCGACATGAATGTTATGTGGTGCCAACTGTTGCGCTACCGCTGGATAGACGCGGTTCATTATTGCATCGCGTTCGGCATCCATGTCTCTGAACGTGCTGCTGAGAAAAATCTTGATGTTCTTGCCAGTGTGTCGTGTAGTCATAATTTGAAGTTTTGTTATTTATGGGTAGATTGTTTTTTTAATGTGAGATGCATGCTTTTGAAAGCCAGACCTTTAAATCTCAGATTTTTTTAACAGAGATCTTTTAAAACTTTATGTCTTTCAAAACTTTATGTCTTTTAAAAAACTTTATGTCTTTAAAAAATCAGCTTACATCTCATATCCTTGCAAAGTTAAACATTTTATTTACGACAACCAACAGTTTCCCAATAATAAATTTTCCTTTCACCGTCTATTGGCGGTTGATTAAATGCTGCTTTATTCTTAATTTTGAACAATCAAACGATTATAAAAAATGACAAAAGAGATCGAGAACATAAAGTTTGGCAAACAAGTCGCCGCATTGCGACGGGCAAAAGGCCTTTCACAAGAACAATTTTCTTTCCGATGTAACATAAACCGCACTTACATGGGAGAGATTGAGCGTGGTGAAAAGAGTCCTTCTTTGCTTGTTATAGCCAAGATAGCCAAGGCTCTTGACATTTCCAAATCAGAACTTATGAACTATGAATAAGGTGTATGTAACAAATCCCAAGGTCAACATTTTATATAAAAATCGTTTTGTGCTTTCTTCTGCTGACATTGTTGAAGCAATGAATTATGCCAACAGAGCTTTGAAGGAGTTGAGCGACACGACGATGAAATTTGACATCAACATTTTTGAGACCCTTGGCATGAGGAATCTCAGCGGCATGATAGGCGAATATTTTGCAAGAAGTGTGGCAAAGATTTCTGACGGTAAGCTTGTCTCAAATTTACATCAAGACGGTTATCCCGACCTTTTGCTTGTGGACACGCCTGTGAAGAAAAGATATCTTGAAAGCTTATACACCGTCAAAGAAGGCAAAAAATATCCTGTCGACAAAGAACATTTCAGCCCGTTCAAGTATGGCGGCATCGAAGTGAAGGCGACCTGTGGAAGCACACCGTCAGCATCGAAAGCTAAAAACATTACAAAACCGCTCATCGGCGAGCAGCGCGTGAACCACATCGTGTCGTTCAATTGGAAAGCCCATCATCGCGAGACCAACCATCTGTTAGGTGTGTTGTGGGATTTCATTGACGGTCTTCCCGTTTATGTTGCAGCGTTCTATTGTGACCGTCTTTGCGTTGACGATTGGGGAAAGGTTGTTCAGCCCAAAGAGGATGGCGGACGTACTACCAGCGTGTCAATAATGAATTCGAAAGGCATAAGGAAGATGTGTGACCATTGGGTAGCTGTAATCGATTCTCCACAATACATCGAATTGTTATCAAGGCAAAAATGGATTGGTTACGAAGTGAAATAAAGAAGTGAAATAAGAAGTGAAATAAAAAAAAAGAGAATGTGCCGCTGATGATGACACACCCTCTTTTGGTGGAAGCTTTAACGCTCCCTTATTGGCTCTCAGCTTTTTTTGCTTATTTTAAGAATGTTCTTCACAATCTTGTCTATCAGCAATGGAGGCACACTCTCACCGATGGTGTCTCTTATTAGTCCATCCGCCACAAGCTTGCCGTTTATTTCAAACGAATAAGGATATTGCGCAATGGTTTGTAGGATCATGCCTTCATAAAGAGAGAGCACCCTGTCTTGCGATGGATGAAGCTTGTTGTCGCTGCATGCATATTGAAAGTTTTGGGTGAGCGTGCTTGCAGGCTTGTCCCATGACATGCGTTTATATGCGCTGACGAACCCTTTCATTATGCGTTTCTGTCCTGTCGCTTTGTCTATGGTGTAAGGTCGCGGCAGCAAAGCCCCACATTTCTCACAATAGAGAGGAGTGTCGGTGTTTGCCTTGTTTACCCCTTCCGAGTTATGACGTGCTCCATGCAGGGCGTTTCCTTGGTACATACAGCTGGGATTTATGCACTGGTTGTTCATGGCTGTTTGACCTTCAGGCGTGTTCGTGACCCACGACAGTTTGACATCGTCAAGCAAAGGCACCTTGTGTAGCGGATTAGATTGGCAGACATTGCAACCTTTGCGTGAGCTTATTGGCGGCAAATTGCCGATAGCGTCTCTCACCGTTAACCATTGGTGTGTGAAGAGAGTTGGCTTTTCTGAGTGTGTAGGTGCTGGCAAGAACGTGGCATACTTTTTAAAATGTTTTTTGCCCTTTTCTGTTCTTGTTAATATCGTTATAAGGCGTTGTCGGTTTTGTGGAACACCATAGTCTGCAACGTTGACAACATAAGGCTTGCCCACATAAGCGTCGCCCAGCTCTCGAAATACAAAGTCAATGATGTTTATAACCCCTTCTCCGTCTTCAATAACGGTGTTTGTCATGTTGGGCACATTCTCAAGAATGACCCATTCGGGTTGCAACTTTTTTATTATTTCTATGGCTGGTATGATAAGCCGGTTGCGAGGGTCAAACTGTGGTCGTATGCCTTTCTTCAGATTGTTAAGAATGGTTCCCATTCCGTTTGACGACATGCCTTGGCAGGGCGGGGTGGCTATGAGTAGAAACGGGCTTGTTTCGAATGTGTCTTTATAATAGCTGACAATTTCATCCTTCATCTTCCATATATCTCCGCAGAACCCCTTTGTTTCGTGGTGATTGTGTAAGAACAATTGCATACGCTGCGGTAACAGCTCATTGGCTATAACCGTGTCTATGCCGTTGGCTTGAAGTCCAAGATCGCCTATGCCAGAAGATGAAAAAAGACTTACAGCTATCAGTTTATCATTCATTCTTTTTTTCTTTCGTTCTTTTTGAAGTTATGTCGAAATCTTTTTAAACATGTTGAAATGCTTGCAAATTTACGAAAAAATATCGAAACAATCGCAAAACTCCAATTGCTTTATGTCACCATGAAACGCCAAAATCATAACATTTTAGGATTGTGAGGGTGGGGAATAATGTGTAATTTTGCAGCCGATATGAAAAAGACAAATGAAACGATTGCCGCTCTTTTGCTGATGGCCCTCGCTCCCAATGCCGCTTTTGCAGCGACAAACTGTGGGGTGACGGGTAACAACGGCATGGAAGAGATTACAGGCACAAAGGTTACAGAAGAAGGGATAACTGAAAGCATGGTTGCTGAGAAAGAGGCTGCTGCAAGCAAGGTCGCTGAGAAAGAGGTTGCTGCAAACAATGCTTCCTTAAATAAGACAACAGAAAAGAATGCTTTTAAAAATAATAAGGTAATAGGAACCAAGGCAAAGGATAATAGGATAACATCTTCGGGCAACGGCCTCTTTGCTGACAGTTCACGAGTGTTCGACATCGACGAGGTTGTAGTGGCAGCGCAGCCTAAAGAACAGTACAGGCTGCGCATGCAGCCCCTTAGTTCCACCTCGCTTGGTGCCCGTCAGCTCACGAGCCTCCACGCCACCGACCTTCGACAGCTGTCAGCGTTCGTGCCGTCGTTCGTCATGCCCGAGTATGGTTCGCGTTACACCTCAGCCATGTATGTTCGTGGCATCGGCTCGCGCATAAACAACCCTGCTGTGGGAATATATGTCGATGGCATGCCCGTCATCAACAAAGCCGCTTTCAATATGCACTTCTACCAAGCCGACCGTGTGGACGTGCTTCGCGGACCCCAAGGCACCATCTACGGCCAGAACGCCGAGGGCGGACTGGTAAAGATCTACACCAAAGACCCGTTCTCACATCAAGGCACCGACCTGCATCTTGGCATCGGCACCCGTCTGTGGCGCAATGCAGAGCTGGCACATTATGCCAAGTTTAGCGACCGTGCCGCCCTTTCGCTGGCAGCTTTCTATAATGGTCAGAACGGCTTCCTGCGCAACACCTTCACAGGCAAGCGTGCCGACAACAGCGATGAGGCAGGCGCACGTCTGCGCTTCATGCTTCGTCCCACCTCGCGATTCTCTGCCGACCTCATCGCCGACTATCAGTTTACGCGCCAGAAAGGTTTTGCCTATGGTCAGTTCAACCCCGCTGACGGTGCCACCGAGCAGCCGTCGACCAACTATCCCGGCTCTTACAAGCGTAACATGCTCCTCACGGCGTTGAAGCTTGGCTACCGTGCCGAAGGCTTCGAGCTCCATTCGACCACGTCGTACCAGTTGCTGCGCGACGACATGCTCATGGATCAAGACTACACCTCAACCGATTATATGCACCTCACGCAGCGCCAGCTACAGAACGCCCTGACCGAGGAGCTCACCGTCAAGAGCACCACCGCAGGCATCTGGCGTTGGACCAGCGGTGCCTTCCTCTCATACCAATGGCTCAAGACCGACGGCCCCGTGTTCTTCGGTCCCGGCATCACACAGCCCATCTCCACCGCCTTGCAGCGCGTGACCTATAACGGCATCGTGTCGGCCATGGCTCAAAGGATGATGGCGCAAGGCATGCCGCAAGAGGTTGCCATGACACGCGCCCAAGCCGCTGTCAATGCTGCCGGTGGTGTGAGCATGTCTGCCGACATGAAGGTGCCTGGCGTGTTCCGCACGCCACAGTTCAATGTCGGCGTGTTCCATGAGTCGAACGTTCATCTCACCGACCGCCTCACCGCAACCCTCGGACTGCGTTACGACCTCAACCGCGTAGACATCAACTACGACACGAAAGCCATAATGGCCCTCAACTCCACTGTCATGGGCACGTCAGCAACACGCCTCGTCACCTCAGCCCTTAACCATGGTGCCCATAAAGCCTATAACCAGCTCCTGCCAAAGGTGGGTCTGACGCTCACCACCGACGAACGCGGCAGCAACGTCTACGCCACCGTGAGCAAGGGCTACCGCTCAGGCGGCTTCAACATACAGATGTTCTCTGACATCCTTCAGACCGAGCTCATGGCCAACGCCCGTCGCGCACAGCAGGGCGACTATGACGTGCCGCACACCGAGGCCGACTATGACCGCGTGAACAAGACCATCGCCTATAAGCCCGAGACGAGCTGGAACTATGAGCTTGGCGCCCACCTCAACCTCTTCTCTGGCTCCCTGCACCTCGACCTCGCCGCCTATTACATGCAGGTGCGCAACCAGCAGCTGTCTGTCATGGCAGGCACCTACGGCTTCGGTCGTATGATGGTGAACGCCGGCAAGAGTCGCAGCTGTGGCATCGAGGCCGCCTTGCGCGGTTCTGCCCTCAACAACCGTCTTGAGTGGCGTGCGAGCTACGGTATGACCCATGCCACCTTTACCGACTACACCGACAGCCTGAAGGTCAACGGCCAGTATGAGCCGATAAGCTATAAGGGTAAGCGCGTGCCCTTCGTGCCCATGCACACCGTCGGTGCCGCCGCTTCTTACACCGTGCCGTTCAGCAAGGGCATATGCCAGTGGGTGCGCTTCGGTCTCGACTTCTCGGCCCAGGGAAGCATCTATTGGGATGAGGCCAACCAGTATAAGCAGAAGATGTATGCCCTGCTTGGTGCCCATGCCGACGTGAAGCTCGGCGTAGCCACCGTCAGCCTGTGGGGCCGCAACCTCACCGACACCCGCTACAACACCTTCGCTCTGAGCAGCGCTGCCACAGGCACCACCCGCTGCTTTGCCCAGCGCGGCTGTCCTGTGATGGGAGGCGTTGATGTGAAAATTCATTTTTAGACAGATGGGCTTTGTTCTTAGATAAATAGGGTTAGTTTTAGACAGACAGGCCTTGTTTTTAAATGAGGCTTGTTTTAGATATTTAGATAGACGGGGCTTATAAGGCTTTTTGAAAGTTTTATAAGCCCCGTTTTTTTTGTTTCTTTTTTTTCATGGTGTCTTCTTTGGGCTTAATGCTGTTCTTTAACACCTTTTTTAATATTTTTGAAAAAAAGACGGCGCTTTTACCGTTGCTTTCATAAATTTTTGTTAACTTTGCCCATGATAAAACCGAATCGCAAATAACTCAAATAAAAAAATTATATTAACCTATTTATCCAACCTAACATGAGTATAGTTACTTATTTCGTTAAGCAAAGGGGACATTGTTTCCACACACAGTGCCACTCTGTTCGGAAAACAGCTTGCGCATGTCTGATGCTCGGTTTGCTGTCTTCAGCCAATGTCATGGCTGCCGATGGAAGCCTGGTCAGAAGCGCGGCCAGTACAGCGTATGCCTTAGATGTAGTGCAGCAAGCCACCATCACGGTGAAAGGCCATGTGACCGACCCCAATGGTGATTCGCTTGTAGGTGTCACCGTCACAGAGAAAGGTGGCAAGAGCACTGTTATCACCGACATCGACGGCAATTTCTCAATAACTGTAAAGCCCAAATCACAATTGGAGCTGAGCTACATCGGCTTCGTCCCAACAACCGTTCAGGCCAAGCCCAACATGACCATCAAGATGGTTGAGGACGGCAAGGAGCTCAACGAGGTCGTGGTTGTGGGCTATGGCACCCAGAAGAAAGCCAACCTCACAGGTGCCGTTACCTCTGTCGACGTGAACAAGAGTCTTGGAAGCCGTCCTATCGCCGACGCCGGCCGTGGTCTTCAGGGCGTTGTTCCCGGCATGAACGTTGTTGTACCTACAGGTGAGGTCGGCTCTGACCCTCTCATCAAGATCCGTGGTCAGGTGGCCTCTATCAACGGCAACAACAACCCGCTCATCCTTCTCGACAACGTAGAGATTCCCAGCATCCAGATGGTTAACCCCAACGACATCGAGTCGATCTCTGTGTTGAAAGATGCCGCTGCCTCATCAATCTACGGTGCCAAGGCAGCCTTCGGCGTTGTGCTTATCACCTCGAAGAAGGGTGCCAACACCGAGAAATTTGAGGTTACCTACACCAACAACTTCTCGTTCCAGCACCTTGCCAACGACATCAAGATGGCAGGCCTTGAAGGATTGCGTTACACCCTCGACGCGCAGATCAACCGTGGCGGCGCCATGCCTGCGGGCGGTTTCTGGCGCATTGACGAGGACAGCTATGCCAAGGCCGTGGAATGGCAGGAGAAGTATGGCGGCAAGGTGAAATACAACGATCCCATTGTTTACGGCCGCGACTGGTACTTTGACGGCACCAACAAGTTTGGCTATCGTCTCTTCGACGGTGTGAAGGCCATGATCCGCGATTGGGCTCCCTCATCACAGCACAACCTCTCTGTAAACGGCAAGAGCGGCAAGACCTCTTACAACATCGGTCTCGGTCTGCTCAACCAGGACGGCATGATGCGTGCCGCCAAGCACGACGACTTCCGCCGTTACAACGCAAAGGTCAACGTCTCGTCAGAAATCAACAAGTATGTAACCGTGCGTGGCGGCGCTCTCTACTCTGACCGTAACAAGCGTTACCCAGGCGTAGGAACCACCGTTGCCGACCCATGGCTTTACATCTACCGTTGGAGCCGCCTCATGCCCGAGGGTGTGAACGACCAGTTTGGCAACAACCTGCGTGAGCCGGTATCGGAGGTTGCACAGAGCAACACCGACAACCTGCAAAACAAATATTTCAACGTAAACCTCGGCGCCACCTTTAACATCACAAAAGATTGGGACGTTCAGGTCGACTACATCTACGACCACCAGACCACCGACAAGAACACCTCTGTAATAGAGTATAGCGGCGGCCAGACATGGTACACTCCTTCCGAGTGGATCGACGAGAACGGCCAGCAGGTTTATGTAGACGCCAATGGCAACCAGGTACCGGCAGGAACCGAGGGCGCAATGCCCGGTTTCCGCTTCCCCTACCAGAATTATTATTCAAACAACACCATCAGCTCGGTTTCAAACTATTCGTATAAGCGCAACCAGAACACCCTCAATGCTTACACCACCTACCGTCTCTACCTCGGCAAGGAGAAAGAGCATGCCTTCAAGTTCATGCTCGGTATGAACCTCGTAAGCAGCGACTGGAGCTCATACACAGGCAAGAAGACCGACCTCATAGACCCCACCAACCCACAGTTTGCCTTGGCATCGGGTGACCAGTTCATCAGCGCCGGCCGCAACTGGGACAGCCAGCTTGGCTATTTCGGTCGTATCAACTATGCCTTCATGGACAAGTATCTCTTCGAGGCCAACCTCCGTCGCGACGGTTCATCCAAGTTCCCGAAGGATCTGCGTTGGACATGGTTCCCCTCATTCTCGGCAGGATGGGTGTTCACCAACGAGAAGTTCATGAAGCCTCTTGAGAAGGTGCTCTCGTTCGGTAAGCTGCGTGCCTCTTGGGGTTCTATCGGCGACCAGTCGGTAGCTAACAACCTCTACAACTCTATCCTTACAAGCGGTCAGACCAACTGGATTGGCTACGATGGCAAGCAGTACACTTACTTCGGAACCCCGTCACTCGTCGATGCCAACATCGGATGGCAGCGCATCGAGACCCTCAACCTTGGTGTCGACCTCCGCTTCCTCAACAACGAGCTGGGTGCATCGTTCGACTGGTACACACGCCGCACAAAAGACATGATTATCCCAGGCGAGAGCATGCCTGAGACCCTTGGCGCAAGTGTGCCAAACGGCAACTACGGCGAGCTGGAGACACGCGGATGGGAGTTCTCTATCGACTATCGTCACCGCTTCTCTAACGGTCTTGGCATCACAGCCAACTTCCAGATCTCTGATGCCACCACAAAGACCGTTCGTGGTGCCGACTACCTCACACCGTGGGAAAACCGTTCTTTGAGCACCACGTTCTCTACCGGCCGTCGTTATGGCGACATCTATGGCTACGTTACCGACCGTCTGTACCAGAAGGGCGACTTCGTTTACGACGAGAACGGCCAGATCAAGAAGACAACCGTCATCTACAAGGGAACCGCCCGCACCACACATGTGCAGAACACCCCGTATCCTGTTTATCAGGTGGCCTTCGAGGACAACAACAAGCTCATCTGCTCTCCCGGCGACGTCAAGTTTGTTGACCTCAACGGCGACGGCTACATCGACAACGGCAACAACACCAACGGCGACCACGGCGACCTCAAGGTTATCGGCAACTCTACACCGCGCTACGAGTACAGCTTCCGTCTGGGTGCCGACTACAAGGGCTTCGACTTCTCGATCTACTGCCAGGGCATCGGCAAGCGCAAGATCTGGGGTGCCGGTCAGCTCGCCATCCCCGGCTGGAACGCCAAGGAAGGCGCCATGCCTGAGACCTTCTGTAAGGACTACTGGACAGAAGACAACACCGACGCCTACTATCCCCGTGCTTGGGACCTCGGCGGCAGCAACACAGGCTTCACCATGCAGAGACAGAGCAAGTATCTGCTCAACATGGCTTACCTGCGTGTGAAGAACATCAACTTCGGCTACACCTTCCCGCAGAAGTGGATGAAGAAGGCTTACATCAACAACCTGCGCGTGTACATGTCGCTTGAAAACTTCTTCACCTTCGACCATCTGCGCGGTCTGCCCATCGACCCCGAGGCTATCTCAGGCTACTCAATGTTCTCTGACAACTATAACCTCGGACGCACAGGTACAGGTACACCTGTCTTCAAGTCGCTTTCTTTCGGTTTACAACTTTCATTCTAATCAAGATTAGTAATCATGAAACGCAATATATTTTCTATAATAGCCATCGCCCTGATAGGTCTCATGGGCTTCACCAGCTGTAGCGATGTGCTTGACCGTCCTTCAAAGACAGAGAAGGAGGACGACAACTATTGGGACAATGAAGCCAAGGTGCGTCTCTACGCCAACAGCTTCTACGACTATTTCTTCCCTGGCTACGGCACAGGCTGGACAGTCTATTATGCTCCCGGTGTCAACAACACCGGCTTCAGCGACGACGCGCTGTCAAACTCGTCACAGAGCAACTTCACACGTCAGGTGCCCCTCTCTAAGGGTGCCATCACGACCACCACGAGCAACTACCAGAGCGAATATCAGGGTCCGACCTGGAACTTCGCCTTCATCCGCAAGATCAACATCATGCGCGACCGTCTGGAAGACCGTCTGAAAGGCTCGCTCAGCGATGAGGCTTACAACCACTGGATGGGCTTCGCCCGTCTGTTCCACGGCATCGAGTATGCTCGCCTGGTCAACGTCTTCGGCGATGTGCCTTATTATGAGCACGAGCTCTCCAACCTCGACCGCGACGAGGTCTACAAAGACCGTACACCGCGCGACGAGGTCATGGACAAGGTCTATGAAGACTTCGATTTTGCCCTTAACAACATCCGCAAGAGCGATGGCGAGGGCAACATCAACCGCTACATGGCAGCCGCTCTCGTTTGCCGTTACGCTCTCTACGAGGGTAGCTGGCAGAAATATTATTACAACAACAACGAGCGCGCAAAGAAGTTCTTCGAGCTTGCAAAGACCGCTGGCGACGTGGTGATCAACAGTGGCAGATATGCCATCGTCACCCCGTTCCGCGACCTGTTCTGCTCTACAGACCTCACCAAGGCCAAGGACGTGCTCCTCTATCGCAAGTATGACAGCTCGCTGGGCAAGACCCACTGTGTGGCTTCTTATTGCAACGTGAACGAGGCATTGGCACAAGGCCCCACCGCCGACCTTATCAAGTCGTTCTGCTGTGTTGACGGCAAGAGCTATAAGGAGTCGACCGTGACAAGCGCCACCGACTTCCGTCTGGAGAAGCTTATCAAAACCCGCGACCCCCGTTTCGAGGCTACCTTCTACGATTCGCTGACCAACAGCTCTCGTTCAAGCATGCTCTATGTTGTCAAGTTCATTCCTCGCGCTGCTCTCAACTATCTGTCGGAGCCGGGCGGCACACCTGCCACAGCGTGGACAGGAACCAACAACACAACAGGCTTCCCCGTGCTTCGCTACTCGGAGGTGCTCCTCAACTGGATCGAGGCAAAGGCAGAGCTTGAGACCCTTGGCGGCGCTGCTGTGACCCAGGACGACATCGACATCTCTATCAACGCCATCCGTGACCGTCCTCTCGACGCCGGCCAGGAGGCTCTCGGTGTGCAGAAGACTGCCCACATGGAGCTTGCCACCCTGTCTGACGACCCCGACCGCGATGCCGACGTGCCACAGCTCTTGTGGGAGATCCGTCGTGAGCGCCGCATGGAGTTTGCTTTCGAGCAAGGACGTATCATCGACCTGCGCCGTTGGCACAAGCTCAACTACATGGACACCACCGAGAACCCTGACATCCTCTTCGGTGCATACGTCGACATCAGCCGCAGCGGCAAGAACAGCATGCTTGGCGACATGAAAAACTATGTGGGCAAGCTTCGCGTTCAGAAGTCAAATGGCGATTTCGTGGTCTATGACGGCAACAACAAACGTCAGGTCAAGGGCTGGTTCCAGGCCGAAACGACCGAGCCGCGTCAGCCGTTCCTCAACATCACAAACGTGAACCCCTACCTCTGTCCTATCGGCACAAACCAGATCAACGACTACCAGATCCACGGTTACACGCTGACACAGACACCGGGTTGGCCATCAACGAACAATTAGTGGAAAGGCAACGTTTTAAATAAATAATTGAGCTTTCACAAACAAAATTGACATTTACATCGCGCTTCGCGCTCGTGTTTTTAAAGACAATAATTTCCGTTAATGACCCATTAATTGTCATTAATGCGCGCTTCGCGCGAAAAATTGATGTTCATACTCCGCGAAGCGCCTGAGCACCTATGGAGCGCAAGAATGTTCAAAACAAAACGCTCCGCGTATGTTGTAAATTTGAGAAAGTTCTGTAAATAAAAGAATGATATTATGCTAAAGATAAATCACTTATTCATGCTGACGGCCCTCGCTGCCGGATGCATGCTCGCTGGCTGCTCCGACGACTATCCATCGGCAACGGAGAATCCTTATGCCAACGATCTGTTAAGCATCAAAATTCTGAATTCTGGTGCTGAGGGCAACATCGAGGTGGAAGGTACCATCGATGAAGATGCCAAAACCATCAAGTTCCCCAAACTCGACAAGGAGTCTGATTTCGCCAATCTGAAGATCAGTGCCACCATGTCAGACGGTGCCTCTCTTGATCCCGCAACCGACGTGCTCGACTTCTCTATGGACGAAGCAACCACACAGGTCACAAAGCTCTTGCGCGTCAAGAACCATAACCGCTATAAAGACTATTTCATGACCGTCCGCAAGCGCGTGCCAGTGTTCGGAGCCAACTTCGAGCAAGGCACCGAGATCTGCAACTTCACAGGCACAAGCATCTACAAGTATATCGCGAGCGCACAGACACGTTGCACAGCCTTCGATGGCAAGTATGTGCTCATCTGCTACCGCAACCCCACAGCCGATGATCCGTCAGCACCCGGCGCACACCTCCTTAAGGTGTCTGACCTGGAGCAGGGCACGGTCAATCCTATAAGCCTCTCGCTTGAGGGCGTGAGTGGTGGTACCTTCCCCTACAACGCTGGCGCACTGGCTGGCGGTCATATCTACCTCGCAAGCCTCTCTGGCGCTCCTGCATCGCCTCTGAAGATCTACTATTATGAGGATCCCTCTTCACAGCCCGAGTGCATCGCCAACATCGACGTTAGCCAAATTGCCGGTGCTGCCAACCGTCACGGCGACGTTATGTCGCTGAACCTCGACAAGGACGGCAACGGCTTCGTGTTCTTCCCTGCCAACGACTATTCTGAGACACTGCGCATACCTATCTCCAACTTCAAGAATGTGGGCACACCTGCCTCTATTGAGCTTCAGAGCGACAACAAGGCTGGTATGTGTATGCACATCAACCGCATTGAGGGCACAGACGATTACATCCTCAGCGGTGCTCGTGTAAACCTCTTGGGCAGCACAGGCAAGCTTAGCGGCATGAACCTCGCTCTCTGCGACGAGGGTCTGAACTCTAAGATTCGTCTTAACACCAACACCGTGGCTGCAGAGAGCGACGACGCTCGCCTCTTCACGTTCAACGGCGCTCGTTATCTGCTCACAGCTCCTGTTCAATTCGGTAGTACAAGTTCGGCTACTCCTGGCATGCATGTCTACGACCTGACAAAGGGCGGCAACACACAGGAGGCGTTCCAACTCTTCAACGATGCTGAAAGCCATGCTGCTGCATACAGCTTCCTCATTGGCGGTAGCGGTTTGATCTCTCCGGGCATCAATACCAACTATTATGTTGAGAAGGATGCTGACGGCAACGATAGCGTGCTGTGGCTGTATGTGGGACGTACAGAGACTGGCTTCGCTATCATGAAGTTCCCCGCTGCTAAGGAAGACGACGATTAAGGTGTGGTGATTTAATCACTGTTTTATAGCTTGCGTCCTCAAAGAGGGTTTACAACCACGCTTGGTTTGTATGCTCTTTTTGAGGACGCTTTTTTGTTTTTAATGCAATATATCTGTTTCTTGCTTACGGTTGTTTTTTACGACAATAGAAATCTTTGCTTGCGGTTGTTTTAAAGACAATAGAGACAATAGGGACAATTCATTTTTTGCATTTTGAATCTTTGCTTGCGGTTGTTTTAAAGACAATAGAGACAATAGGGACAATTCATTTTTTCGCGTGATATTATTGCATTATTTTTTGCTTATTTTTTTAGCATGTTTTATAGCGTGAGCTTATAGCAAATTAAAAAATTGTCCCTATTGTCTCTATTGTCTTTAAAACAACCGCAAGCAAAAAACATGTTTGTTGTCTTAGCCGGAAACCGCGTGAAAAGGATGAAAAATGGAGGTTGCATAAAGGTTGACGTTTTGCATATTTATGCAAAACGAGAGCTTAAAGTGAATAAATATCCAAAATCGCGGTTGTAAGCAAAAACGGGTGTTTTGCTTTCTATTTTGAAAAATACTGCGGGTTTAACTTATTATTTTTGTTAACAACTCTTAAAATAGGGGCGGTTTTGTCAAAGGGCCTCTTTGAGCTCGTCAAAGGGCCTTAATGAGCTCCTCAAAGAGCCTCTTTGAGGACGTCATTTGGGCACTTTCAAATCGTAAGTTGGGCCCTTTTAAAATGCCGCTAAAAACAGGGGCAAAAATGAATAAATATGCAAAAAGCGGCTCTTCCTTTTCGCTCCTTCCCACGCCTGTTAAGCACAAAAAAACAGGAGGTAAATTCCTGCGATGGAATCTACCTCCTGTCTTGTTTTTATATCGTTTTCACACCAATGGTGTGGGCGTTGATCGTCTTTTACTTGATAACCTTCACAACCTTCTGTGAACCGTCAGCATACTTTGTAACAACGATGTTGAGGCCCTTGACAGCTGTCTTGCTTGCTACGCCAGCGGGAGTGTAGTAAGTTGTAGAAATAGCCTTGGCAGCAGCGTTCTCTACGCCTGTGATACCTGTAGGCATGTCAGCACCATCAATTGTGATGCCATACTCAGCAGCATAACCACCGATGAAATACTGATAGAGCTTAGCCTGCTTGTCGTTGAGAACCTCTACGTTCAGCCAGTTGCCTTGTGTGGTCAGTTCTCTACTCAATGATGTGTCAGCCTCTTTAGTGTAAACTGTGGTCAGAGTTTTGTTGTCGGCACCAATCTCTGCGATGGTGAAGCCATTAAGATAGGTGGGGGTTGATAAGTTGCCGTAAACAACAAACTTGCGGCTGCCCAAAACGAAGATTTCGCCACCGTTGCAAACGCCCTTGTTGCAAAGACGGTCTGCGGGGCTGTACTCGCGTGTTGCGTCTGTAAATATTTCGCCTTCAGAGAAAGTAAAGTCTGTAATCGGGGTACTGCGGTTTACATATACGAAACGGTCAGTTCCATCAACATCTTTATAATAGTTGTAAGTGGCCCATGTGCTGTTGACGCACTTCTGGTCAGGGTCGAATACATTGCTGAACTGTACTGTTGGATTTTCTCCACCTGTGAAGGTATAGCAGACGATACCTTTGTTCTCGAGGTCTTGCTCGCCGCCACTTGCAAGCAGTGTAGCACCTTCGTCACCAAACACGTTACCTTTGGCTTTGCCTAAAAAGTCGCCACGACCACTGATTGTTCCAACCTCGTTGGTTGTAACCTCTTTTGTGAGGTCGGCGCTGATGAGGGTGAATGTTGTCTTTTCTGGTTGTTTGGTTGTAGGGAACGTCCAATTGCCAAGAATAATGTTACCTACTTCATCGTGACCTAAAGTCTGAACATCTTTTTGAATCTCTTTCTGGGCAATTTCTTTGCCTGTTGCGAGGTCGAAAACGCGTAGCTGCTGTGCTGTGCGGTCCGTCATGAAAAACTTGTCGCCAAAGCCAAAACCAGAACGGCAAACACCTTTGTCATAGTTGGTAATGTTTGTTACGGACAGTTTAGCGAGTTCCTTTACCTGGAAATCACTTTGAGCATTAACTGTCATTGCTCCAGCCATTAAGGCTGTAAAAAGTAAAAATTTCTTCATAAATTTAAGTTAGTTTTAGATAATAATTAAGAAATGGTTTTCAATTCCACAAAGTTAGTAAATATCTTTAAATTTTCCAATATCTTTGAGTTAATATTTTATAAAGAATCTCCTTTTCTTTATGGCTCATAACTAAAACCAGATTTATGGGCTTTCTTGCTGTTCGTATTAAGACAATAAGCCTTTGTTTTGTTATTCATTCTTGCGCTTCTTCTTGCGGTAGTTTTAAAGACAATAGAGACAATAGGGACAATCTTTAATTTTCTTACGCTAAAAATTTGTTTAAAAATAGGCAAAAAAATAATTGTCCCTATTGTCTCTATTGTCTTTAAAACAACCGCAAGCCAGAAACATAAATTTTTTGTCTTTACAAACATCAAAAAACGCCTCCCCTGCACAAGGCAGAGGAGGCGTTTTTTAAAATGTTATAACGTTAACATCAGCGTTACGTTTTGTCATGCTTATTGCTTCATCACCTTCTTGGCGTTAAGCTTATTGACCTTGACGAGATAGACGCCGCTACCAAGCTGTGAGGCATCAACCACAGCAGCATGGGCGCGTGTCACGAGAGAGCCGTTGACGGCAAACACCTTGACGTCGGTCACGGTCTCTGGAGCGTCGATAACGAGCTTGTCGCCCTCGAAACGGATCTGCAGGTTGTCTTCCTCAGCCTCTACGCTGCCAATGCCTGTCTCGATGTCCTTGACGATGGTGAGCGCTTTTGCAGCAGGAGTGATGGTCTCGTTGTTTGTTGTCGGTATGGCAAGCACGCCGAGGCGGTTGCCTGTGCATACGAGGTTGCCGGCATAGTCGAAGTGCATCTGATAGATGTAACTATTGGTGTTGGCTACGCCCGACTTGAACGAACCACGGTGCTTGAGCACGGGCTCGGTTTCCGACTTCCATGTCACGTCGAAGAACTGAAGCACACCCTTCGCGTCGTTGACAACCAGCATCTTGCCGTCGTTGCTTACAGCGAAGCCCGCGCCGCCAGTGGCGTCGAACAGTTCGACGTTGTCGCCCTCGCCGCTATTGAAGGTGATCTTTCCTTCGCGTGTAACATAAACCAATGATGGCACGCCCTTGCTGTTGTTGCCGCTGCCACGAATCTGCGATACCCATGCACCGCCGTCGCGACCAGCCACGATGTGTATGTTTCCATTGATCATGTATCCGCCTACGCCTAAGGTGTAAGAAGGTGCCTTGTTCCACTCGTTCAGCAGTGTGCCGTCTTCCTGACCGATGTTGTAAACACAAACCTCGTTTTCAGGAGTCCAGTCTTCGTTGGCAACATATACCTTGGTGTTGGCACCTGTTCCGCCGAAGGCGATGCCCACGGCTGAAGAGCCCACGTTGGCACCGTCGTTGGTGAACAAGCCGTTGCTCTGGCGTGTGCCAATGAAGAACTGCTGATACTGGTAACCCTCGTCGGCCATCTTGGCGGGATCGGCAATGTAAACGCCTGAAGGGCCGTCAGCCCATTCGGTCATCCAAACCTTGCCCTCGGGGTCGGCAGCCATACGATAGTTGCTTGACGGTGCGTTGTAGCCACGGTAGGGCGTATTGTTTACGCGGTTGAAGGCCTGGTCATAGGCATAGATGCCGTTGGCGGCATTGCCTTTGCCTACGCGGTTATTGATGTAGATGTAGCCAAAGTAAGGCGACTCGGGTGTTGTAATGACAGCGTTTCCGCTTAAGAAGCCGCTGTATGCATCTTTGTCGGCATATACCTTTGTTATCTTTGTCACAGCCTCGCCACGCAGACGTACTGCCCAGTTGAGCGTTGTGCCGACGTTGCCCGGCAGCTCGTCCTGAGAGATGCAGAACTTGTTGTCGCCTTCTTTCACATCGACGGTCTTGCTGCCCTTCTCGTTGCCCTCGGCATCAGTGAAGACGATGGCTGCGTCTGTAGCGTTGTCGTTGGCCTTGAAGGTAAGGGTGTAAGAGCCATCGCTTTCGCGCACGCTGCGCAGGTCGTAAGCGTAGATGTTCTTCACGATGGGCTGAGCCACACCCTCTGTTGTGAAGGTGGTGAGCGTCTTGCCGTGGAGGAGACTGAGCGTTATGCCGTCGGCGTCGGCCTTTGCGCCGGCAGCCATGGTTGTTGTGGCGTCGGCTTCAGCCAGACTTGTAGTCTCCGACTTGACCAGTGTGGCTTTGTCGAGACCCTCGGTGATGTCGAACAGATGCACGCCACCCACCTTCTCGTCCTGCAAGAACGGTGTCACCATAAACTGGTGGCCGGCATACTTGAAGAACTGTATGCCGTGAGCTGCTGCATCGACAGCATCGGCGGCACACTTGCTTACAACGTTGGCATCGGCAGCTTGTGCTCCCTCTGTCATGCTAAACTCAATAGGTAGACCTGCCTCGCCGTCAATGACGAAGTTGTCGTCGGTGCGTGGAGAAACGGTCAGCTGCATGGCGTTGCCTTGACACTTCTCGCCAAACGTTGCGCCCTTTGAAGAGCCACGGAAACTGGTGGTAGAGAGCTTGCCTTCAACCACGGTCATGATGAGGTAGCGCAGGGCCTTGCTTGAACCAGACGTTGTGCCTGTTGTGACCACCTGACAGTCGTCAGAGTCGCCGTTCACGGTCAGACCACGCCCCATGTCGGCACGGTAGAAGTTGCACGAGTGTTCTGTGGTGAACCATGTCTTGGGTGCCTCGTCGAACGAGTTCCAGATATACACGTTCAGCTGTCCGCGCTTGTAGCCATCTTCAACCTGATTGTCGTTAAATTGTGTGCGCACGCTGTTTACGCCAACCAGCTTGCCGTCGGCAGTGAAGGCGATGTCGTTGAGGCTTGAGTAGAAGCCCAAGTCGTCAGCGCTGCCTTCAACCAGTCCTTCTACAGACAGCTCTTTCTCTATTACGCGCTTCTTGTTATTAATAAGGTAGAGGTGTGGCGTCTTTGCATCGTTGGTGAGCACAACAGTCGAATCGCCACGCACGAGCATGCGCTTCACTGTGCCTTCGAGCATGAGGTCGCTTGAAGCCTGTGCAAACTCGAGCTGTGTGGGTGCGAGCGTCATGCCGTCGAGGGTAGGCTCCATGTAGTTGTGGTAGAGCACCACTGGCGGCTCATAGTCGGTAGCCTCTACATGCAGCTTGGCATAAGAGGTCTCGTTGGCTTTCACCTCAACGGTGATGTCGTCGTCGCCAAACAGGGGCTTGTAGCCCTCTTTCTCCACCTGGAAGGCGTATTTGCCGGGCTTCAGTCCGCTGAACACGAACACGCCGTTATAGTTGTCGTCGACCTGATAGGTCTTCACCACGGCACCGTTCTGCATGAGGTTCACCTTCGCGCCGTTGATCGGCAACCACTGGTCATCGGTGTTTGGAGCGTAATGGTAGAGGTTATGCACAATCTTCTCGTGCAGGTCTTTCACGGTACCCATGATGTAGCCAGTGGTCTCGGGTGTGAGGCCGTAATAGTCGCACACGCCGCGAGCCACGCGCACACCCTCCTGTCCGCACCAGTCTTTGTTGAGTGCACGGTGACGTGCTGGCTGATAGGTGTGGAAGAAGCCCTCGAGCAAGAAGCCTGGTACGCCATGTTTCAACACGCCCAGATAGCCTGTATAGTTGCCGTAGGTGCCGTGGCGTGTGCTTGAACTACCGTAGAACGATATGTCGCCACGAACGTTGGAATTGTTTGGAGAGTAGTAGCTCTGTGGGTCGAGCACACTTTCCCAGTGATGTTTCCAGTTGGTTGTGGCCATCGCTTTGCTACCAGGAGCATAGTCTTCAGTATCGGTGCCACGATAGATGTAGACGGGATAGTTGGTGTTAGAGCCTTCAGAGGCTGCGTTAGAGTGTATAGAGATGAACATGTCCATGTTGTTGGCATCCACCTCCTCGCAGATCTCTGACAGGCTGCGGTTATATTTGTCCTCGTCGGCTGCTCCCTTGACATAGGGGAACGGGCCGTTCAGCGTGCGCGAGAAGAGGATGTTCTTATGCTTCACGCCCATGCGTTCGAGCGTGCGGCCCAGCTCGAGACACTTCCACAGGTTAGTGTTCGACTCGTAGAAGCCGCAGGTGTCGGGACGTCCCGTTTCGAGAGCGGGGTAGGGTATGGTTGCCATGGGTCGGTCGTTGGGACCCCATGAGCCGTGACCGGGGTTGATGTAGACACGCAGCTGTTCAGCTGTCTTCTTGCTCTGAGCCAGCGATACGCTGGCTGTCATTACTGTTGCAGCCATTGCCGCACACAAGAGTAACAATCTTTTCATGGTAATGGCTATTTAGAAACGTTAATGATGTAAGCTTGGCCTGCGGGCGTGGTGAACGCGATCTTTCCTGCCTTAGGCGCGGGCTTGGGATATTGGGCTATCACAGAGTTGTCGGTGAGCGTTTGCTGTGTGCCGTCGAGCGTTGTTGCAACGATTGCAGACGACACCACCACTTCGCCGTTGTCTTGGTCGTTCATGCCTATAACGATGTTGTCGTCGTACCATTTGGGAGCACGCAACGTGCCGAGGCTCTTGATGTTCTTGCCGTTAAGGTCGCACACAAAGGCGCCTACGCCGCAAACATAATAAAGGACCTTCTGTCCGTCGGGTGAGAGCGACGGCCAGATGTAGCTGTGGCCTGTGCCGTTGGGCGAGAACACCGCTGTCTTGCCGTTCTTGGTGAGCATGAGCTGGCGGTTGTTGATACTCAGCACGGGCTGCTTCTCTGCCTTTTTGCCGTTGAACGACTTGGCTTTGAGCTTGCCCTTGTTCACGATCATCGCGTTGCTGCCGCTCAGACGCACACCCTGAAGGTCGCGCGTAGCGTCTTGAAGCACGAGCTTGCTGCCCGTGTTCAGGTCGACGGTGTTGAGCGATGTCATGCGCAGACGCTTCGGCGTGAAGGTCGTTTCACGATACAGCACCGTGTTGCCGTCGGCAGAGAAACGGGCCTCATAGCCCGCGCCCTCGCTGTTGGTCAGCACAACGGTCTTGCCAGAAGACGGTTCAAAACTCTTCAGTCCTTCGTGGGCTCCTGTTGTCAGCAACAGGCGGTTGCCGTCGGGACTGATGTCGGCAACCATCTCACAGCCGTCAGGCAATGTGACTTGCTCCACACTCTGAACGCTAAACACTTGTGCCATCACGGAGAGTGGTAGGAACATAGCAAGCATAAATAAAGGTTTTCTCATAGTGGAATTGTTTAAATTGTGTGAGAATAAATAATAGTAAAAGATTTTTCTTTAGATTGTCCACAAAAATAAATAAAATAAGAATTGGACGCAAATTTTGTTTATGAAAATTAATGAATTTTAATAAAACTGTGCAGAAGCCCATTTCTCTTACTCTCGTAACGATGCCGTGTTACGGGAACGGTGATGGGAAAGATGATACTTAAGATTTGTTAATTTGTGGCTATTTAGATATGTTATTAAATGTTTTTTGTATCTTTGCTCGCTGAATGACTTCTGACCAAAGTTAGAAAAAGAAATTCTTGCTAATATTCAACCTAAATATTTATAATCCTTATGCAAAAAAGACCTATAAAACTGCTGAAGTTTTTTGCCGCCATTGTAGGAATAGCTCTGTTGGCTGCCTGTAGCGGTGACGATGACACGTTGACCGATTCAACCGTCACACCTCCCCCTTCTGTGTCGAAGAACCCCAAACCCGGTGAGAACGTTACCCCCGTTCTGCCCGAGAAAGATTTTCGTGCGGTATGGATGGCTACCGTCGATCACATTGACTGGCCAAACAGCATGGGTGGCACTTCTAGAGTGGCAGAAAGTCAGAAAAAATATTATCTGCGTTACCTTGACTCTCTGCAAGCTCTCAATATTAACGCCGTGATGTTTCAGGTGCGCCCCATGGCCGATGCTTTCTACGACTCGCCCTACGAGCCGTGGTCGAAGTATATCACAGGTCGCCGTGGAAAGAAGCCGTTATATGACCCGTTGCCATGGCTCATCAACGAAACACATAAGCGCGGCATGCAGTTTCATGCTTGGATGAACCCTTACCGCATTGCTACACGCTCGGGTGCTTCGAGCGAGTTCCCTAAACTGGAAGAGACCATCCCTGCAGAATGGGTGAAAGACTATAACAAGGTGCGCATCTATAACCCTGCCCTGCCAGAGGTGCGCCAACGCATTGCCGACATCGTGGCAGACCTGTTGCAGAAATTTGATGTCGACGGCATACACTTTGACGACTACTTCTATCCGTCGCTCACCTCGGGTGAGTCGATGAACGATAATGCTGAATATAAGAAGTATGGCAGCGGTCAGGGAATTGCCAACTTCCGTCGTGCCAACGTAGACGCCATGATTAACAAAGTGAGGGAGACCATACATGCCGTGCGCCCCAACTGTCTGTTCTCGGTGTCGCCACAGGGCAACTACGACAACGACTATAACTCGATGTATTGTGACGTGAAGAAATGGTCGCAGAACGGAATGATCGACGTGCTTATACCGCAGATCTATTGGAGCACCCAGACGTATTTCGGACCGCGCCTGAAGCAGTTCGCTGACTTCTGCACCAAGTCTAATTTTATGGTGGGCTACGGTCTCTACCGTTTCAGCGGTCAGGCAACCGATCCTTATTACCAGACCAATGCCGACTTTAAGAAGCAGCTTGGCATTGCCTACGCCAACAAGAAGGTGAAGGGTGCAATATTCTTCAGCGCCAAATGGATGCTGAGCAATCCCGTAAAGACTAACGAGGTGATAAAGGAGCAGTTTGACAAGCTGGAGCTGCCCCCTTATCTCGGTGTTGAGACGATGGTGCAGCCTGCTGCGCCCGAGAACGTCAAGGCCGATGGCAAGATGCTCTCGTGGGACGCTGTGCCCGACTGTTATTATGCCGTTTATCGCAACAACGGCGACGGCAACGTGGCTACGCTTGTGAAGATTACCTACGACACCGAGGTTGAGGTGCCCGAGAACGGCAACTACTTCGTGACGGCTCTCACCAGGGGTCTGAACGCCGAGAGCATGATCTCTAAGGTCGTGACATGTGGCGAGGGAACATCAGGCATTCCTGACATCACCATGTAAGGGAGGAGCTTTAAAAAAGCATTGACGTTTGGGCACAGTCTTCACATGTCGGAGGCTGTGCCCAAATTGTTTTTGACGCTCAATTTGTGTGGTTGAGGATAATTTCGTATCTTAGCGGCGTAAAAGAACAGAAACAAAGAAAAATAAAAAACAAGAAATATGAACAACGAACAACTGATGCGCAGGGCCATAGCCCTGTCAGAGGAGAGTGTGCGCAACGGAGGAGGACCCTTCGGTGCCGTCATAGCACGTCAAGGCGTCATCGTGGCAGAAGCGTCAAACAGCGTGACCATAGACAACGACCCCACAGCACATGCTGAGGTCAACTGCATACGCCGCGCCGCCGAGCGTCTGCGCACGTTCGACCTCTCGGGCTGCGAGATCTACACCTCTTGCGAGCCATGCCCCATGTGTCTGGGTGCCATCTATTGGGCACGCCTCGACAAGATCTATTATGCCAACGACCGCAAGGATGCCGCCACCATTGGCTTCGATGATGACTTTATCTACAACGAGATACCGCTCAAGCCCGCCGACCGCCACAAACCCATGCTGCCGCTGCTGCGCGAGGAGGCACTGAAGGCTTTCCGCATGTGGGAAGAGAACGACAAGAAAACGGAGTATTAGGCTGATCATCATTAATGGCATATTTTCGCTCATAGAGCATATTAATGGCCTTTGCTTAGTTAATTTCTTATAAATGGCCATTGTTTGGCGATAAAAACCGTAACTTTGCACATTCTGAAAAAAGCTTTTTTAAAGATGTCATGTATTTTGAGTATTGATACGAGCACAAATGTGTGCTCCGTGGCTGTGAGTGAGAACGGCGCCTGCATCTATCACGATGAGGACAAGACCGGCCCCAACCACGCCGAAAAACTGGGAGTGTTTGTTGATCAGGCAATGTCGTTTACCGATAGTCACGCCATACCGTTTGACGCGGTGGCTGTGAGCAGCGGACCAGGTTCTTACACCGGTCTGCGCATCGGCGTGTCCATGGCTAAGGGCATCTGCGTGGGTCGGGACCTGAAGCTTGTCTCGGTGCCTACGCTCGAGCTGCTCTGCGTGCCTGTGCTGCTGCGCCACGACGACCTGGAGGAGAACGCCCTGCTGTGTCCGATGATCGACGCACGCCGCATGGAGGTGTATGCTGCCGTCTATGACCGCTCGCTGCGCGAGGTGCGCGAGACCGGTGCCGACGTGGTGACAGCCGACACATACAAGGAGTTTCTTGACCGCGGCCCCGTCTATTTCTTCGGCAACGGTGCGGCAAAGTGTATGGAGGTAATAAACCATCCCAACGCTCACCTTATCGAGGGCATTGAACCCGAGGCAAGGTGGATGTTCCCCTTGGCAGAGAGGCGCATCATGCAAGAGCAGTTTGAGGATGTGGCTTATTTCGTGCCCCACTATCTCAAAGACTTTGTGAGCAAGAAGCCAAAGAGCTTGCTCTGATTTGTTACAAGCAAAAATTTTTTAAGATATGAATATCGAAGGACTCGATTATAACACACAACGCGAGAAGCTCGTTCTACCAGAGTATGGCCGCGAGGTGCAGAGCATGGTCGACTATGCTGTGGCGCTGACGAACCGTGCCGACAGACAGCGTTGCGCCAACGCCATCGTTGCCATCATGAAGCGCATGTTTCCGCAACCCGCAGAGACAGAGGGCTATGAGCGCAAGCTGTGGGATCATCTCGCTCTGATGAGCGACTTTAAGCTCGACATCGACTATCCCTACGACATTGAAGAGGCAAGAACCATCCAGTCGAAACCATCGCCCATGCCTTATCCCATGAAGCGCATACCCGTGCGCCATTATGGCAGCATGATGTTCGAGATTTTTGAGAAGCTGAAGGAGCTGCCCGACGGAAATGAGCGTGAGGAGCTGATACGCTTGGCTGCCAACCAGATGAAGCGCGACCTCGTGCTCTGGGGACACGGCTCGTCGGACGACGAGAAGGTGGCATCGGATCTTGCCAACTTCACCGACGGCAAGGTGCAGCTCGACCTCGACACCTTTAAGTTTGACAAGGTCGAGGTGAAGGAGCAGGAGCGCAGACGAGGAAGAAGAAAATAATTGAACAGCAAAAGAAAAAGCAGCAGTGGACTATAACGATTTCTACAAAATAGGAAAGATCGGCAAGCCTCACGGCGTGAAAGGCGAGGTGAGCTTCATGTTTGATGACGACGTGTTTGACCGCACGGATGCCGACTGGCTCATGTTGTTGGTGGACGGCATCCTGGTGCCGTTCTTTCTCGAAGAATATCGCTTCAAGAGCAACGAGACGGCGCTGGTGAAGTTTTGCGATGTCGACACACAGGATGAGGCCCGCGAGCTGACTGGCTGCGACGTGTTCTTCCCGCGGCATCTCGCCGATGAAGACGAGGGGCACCTCTCATGGGCGCAGATTGTGGGCTACACGCTCGTCGATGCCGCCACAGGACGTGTGGTGGGAGAGATAGAGAGCGTGGACGACTCGACGATGAACCTCCTCTTCCAGGTGCGCACAGCCGACGGCGACGAGGTGCTCGTGCCTGCTCACGAAGAGCTGATAAGAAATATCGACACCGAAGAGCGACGGATGGAGCTTGAGCTGCCCGAAGGTCTGCTCGACCTGTAAGACAAGGCTTGACCACGTTCCTTAAACAAAGATAAAACAATGAAGAAACAACAGATATGCATCTTGGGCTCAACAGGTTCCATAGGCACCCAGGCCCTCGACGTTATTGAACAGCATTCCGACCGCTATGAGGCCTACTGTCTCACTGCCAACAACCGCGTGGACGAGTTGGCAGCACAGGCGAGAAAGTTTAACCCCGCAGCCGTGGTCATTGCCAACGAGGCACATTATGACCGCCTGAAGGAACTGCTTGCCGACATGCCCGACATCAAGGTGTATGCTGGAGCCGATGCGCTGTGCCAGATTGTAGAGGCAGGACCCATCGACATGGTGCTCACCGCCATGGTGGGCTTCTCAGGTCTGGCACCCACCATCCATGCCATCAAGGCGCGTAAGAAGATCTGTCTTGCCAACAAGGAGACGCTGGTGGTGGCAGGCGAGCTGGTGTGCCGTCTGGCAGCAGAGAACCGTGTGCCTATCTTGCCCGTGGACAGCGAGCACTCGGCAATCTTCCAGAGCATCGTGGGCGAGGGTGATAACCCGATAGAGAAAATTCTGCTTACAGCATCGGGAGGACCGTTCCGCAAGTTTACGCTCGACCAGATGCGCGACGTTACAGCCGCCGACGCTCTCAAGCACCCTACATGGGCCATGGGTGCAAAGATCACGATCGACTCGGCATCGATGATGAACAAGGGCTTTGAGGTCATAGAGGCAAAATGGCTCTTTGGCGTGCCTGCCGACAAGATACAGGTGCTCGTCCACCCGCAGAGTATCGTCCACAGCGCTGTGCAGTTTTGCGACGGTGCGGTGAAGGCGCAGCTCGGCGTGCCCGACATGCGTCTGCCCATACAGTATGCCTTCTCGTTCCCCGACCGCTTGCCGCTCAACGGCGACCGTCTGGACCTGTTCAAGCAGCCTCTCGAGTTTTTTGAACCTGACCTGGAGAAGTTCCGCTGTCTGGCTCTCGCCTTCGAGTCGATAAAGCGCGGCGGCAACATGCCGTGCATCGTCAACGCAGCCAACGAGGTGGTGAACGAGGGCTTCCGCAAGGGCCGCTGTTCGTTCCTCGGCATGGGCGAGATCATTGAGAAGACCATGGCCAAGGCCACATTCTCTGCCACACCCGACTATGACACCTACATAGCGACTGATGCTGAGGCACGCCGCATTGCTGCCGAGCTGATGGCTCAGGCATAGACAGGCTTGCGCTATGCCCCTGTTTCTCAAAGATAAAAAAGAGGATAAAAAATAAAAAACAAGTAATAATGGCCTTGCATTCAATTGCTTAAGGCAACCGCTTTTCAACACATGGAAATATTTCTGATCAGATTGCTACAGTTCATGCTGGCAATCTCCATCTTGGTGCTGCTCCATGAGGGTGGCCACTTTTTCTTCTCAAAGCTCTTCGGCGTAAGGGTGGAGAAATTTTATTTGTTCTTTGACCCTTGGTTCCACCTCTTCGAGTTCAAACCCAAGAAGAGCGACACCACCTATGGCGTGGGTTGGCTTCCGCTGGGCGGCTACTGCAAGATCTCGGGCATGATAGACGAGTCGTTTGACACCGAACAGATGAAGAAGCCCGCTGAACCGTGGGAGTTCAGGTCGAAGCCGGCATGGCAGCGACTGCTCATCATGGTGGGCGGCGTGCTCGTAAATTTTGTACTTGCACTCTTCATCTACTCTATGTGTCTGTTCTATTGGGGTGACAACTACATCTCAACGAAGGACATGACGATGGGAATGAAGTTTAACGACGAGGCCAAGGCCATGGGCTTCAAGGACGGCGACATCATGGTTGGCACAGAGAAAGGCCAGTTCAAGGATTTTGGTGCCGACATGTTCCGCGACCTGTCTGAGGCCAAGCGTGCCGACATCATACGCGACGGCAAGGCCATGTCGGTGGCGCTGCCTGGCGACATCAACCTGTTGGGCATGCTGAAGAGCACGCCTCAGTTTGCGCGTCCCATGATTCCCGCACTTGTAGATAGCATTGTGGCAGGAAGCATTGCGCAGAAGATCGGCTTGCAGAAGGGTGACCGCATCATAGCTGTCAACGGCAAGACGATCGACTCGTACAACGAGTTCACCAACGAGGTGGGACGAAGCCGCGACATGCTCGCAGCAGCGCAGACCCACAAGGACAGCATCAAGGCACGCACCGTGCAGATAAGCTTTGTGCGTACAGCCAACGGTGCCGCGTCAGCCAACGACACGCTCACGGCCAAGCCCACGCTCACTGAGAAGATGGAGTTTGGATTCGCCGTAAAGCCCCTCATCGACTATTATAAGCTCACCCATGTGGGCTATGGCTTCTTCGAATCGTTCCCCGCAGGTGTGAAATATGGATGGGACGTGCTTGCAGGTTATGTGGGCGACATGAAGTATGTGTTCTCTGCCGACGGTGCCAAGTCGCTTGGCGGCTTTGGAGCCATCGGCAGCTTGTTCCCGCCCGTGTGGGACTGGCACATGTTCTGGCTTATGACGGCTTTCCTGAGCATCATCCTTGCGTTCATGAACATCTTGCCCATACCCGCGCTCGATGGCGGTCATGTGCTCTTCTTGCTCTATGAGATGATCACGCGCCGCAAGCCCAGTGAGAACTTTATGATCCGTGCCGAATATGTGGGCATTGGCGTCCTCATGCTTCTCATGATCGTGGCAAACCTCAACGACATCTTGCGCTGGCTGGGGTATTTGTAAGAGATAAAGGAGTGCTTGTCTACGACGGCATAAGTATAGGATTAGGAGCTAAGATGCTTTTCGCGATGTTCAAACGAGGAGGCTTCTTAGCTCCTAATTTTTATTTTAACCTTAATCGGTCGTTAGGGCTAATTATCCCAAATCGGTCATTAGGCCAATCTTGAGTTAAAAAAGATTAATGGTTTACACATAATAAAAATAAAACGAGTAAATTTGTACTCACTTGAAATAACGTTTTCGTTAAGCCAGATGAGCAGAGCCAAGCTTGCTTGAGCTTTGCCATGGCGAGAAAAGGTGCCATGAAATGGAACCATTTACAAACGCCATTTATATTTCTTAAACTTAAGATACATCTAATAATTTTTATTATGAAAAAACTACAAATTCTGGCAGCAGCGCTGCTCTTCCATTTGGGCTGTTTCGCACAGCAGGCTTTGTTTGACCATGTGTCTGTGCTCTCGCCCGAGGTTAACGACAACAAAACCGTTACCATACGTCTAAGTGCTCCCGAGGCCCGCAAGGTGCAGGTAACGGGCGATTTCCTTCCACCGCGTATAGTGGAAAACTCTCATGGCAAGTTCGAACAGGCCGGCATCGTGGATCTGAAGAAAGACGAGAGGGGCGTGTGGACCTTTACCAGCGACAAGCTCTCGCCTGAGCTTTACTCGTATAACCTTATTGTGGACGGATTGAAGATTATTGACCCGTCAAGCGTCTATATTCAGCGCGACATCACCTCAGAAACAAACATTTTCATCATAACAGAGAAGAAAGGCGACTGTGGCGACCTGTACAGCGTGAACGAGGTGCCTCACGGAAACCTTGAAAAGGTGTGGTATCCGTCACCCACACTGAAGATGCAGCGCCGCATGACGGTGTATACGCCGGCAGGATATGATAAGGGAAAGAACTATCCCGTGATGTATCTGCTGCACGGCGCCGGTGGCGACGAGAACGCCTGGAGCGAGTTGGGCCGTGCCGCTCAGATCATGGATAACCTCATTGCCGCTGGCAAGGCAAAGCCTATGGTGGTGGTGATGACCAATGGCAACCCTACCTGTCAGGCAGCTCCCGGCGAGTGGTCAGCTGGCATGTATGTGCCGTCGGCTATGGGCATAAAGGGGGTTAAGCCTGCTGCCACGATGGACGAGAGCTTTCCTGACGTGATGAACTATATAGAGAGCCACTATAAGGTGAGCAAGGAAAAATCGAAACGCGCCATCTGCGGTCTGTCGATGGGTGGCGGCCACTCGTTCGACATCTCACGCCGTTTCCCCGACAAGTTCGATTATATAGGCCTGTTCTCTGCCGGCTTTAACGTGGGCGGTGGAGACCGCTCCAGCTTATACGAAAGAATGTGTTCCAACAAGGAGTTTGGTGCACAAATGGCGAAGCTGTTTGCAGGCAAACCAAAGCTCTACTGGATTGGCATAGGCAAGACCGACTTCTTGTATGACATGAATGCCGACCTGCGCCACTTCCTTACGGATCACAACTATCCCTACACCTATGTGGAGACCGAGGGAGGACACATCTGGCGCAACTGGCGCCTGTATCTCACCGAGTTTGCGCAGAAACTGTTCAAGTGATTGGTTTGAAACTCATACTCCGTTTTCTCACCATAACCAACATAACAGAACTGTTTGACATGAGATGACGGAACAAGGAAATTGTCGGGAGGCAAAGGTAGAAACCTCCCGACAATTTCCTTTTTTTATAATAGATGCTCAAAATTAATCGCATATATGGATCTTATAAAAAAAGGTTATTGCTTAATATCTGCCAAAATGTAGACCTTTATGTCTTATATTTGGGAAATTATTACTAACTTTGGCTCAAAATAATAATATTGTCAGTTATGGAAGACTCAATAAAGCAAATTGGACAACGCCTGAAGGGCCTCCGCGAGGTGCTCGACATCCCTGCTGAAGAAGTGGCAGAGGTGTGTGGCGTGTCGCTCGAACATTACCTTAAGATGGAGGAGGGCAAGGCAGATCCCTCGGTCTATCGTCTCTCAAAAATATCGAAACGCTATGGCATTGCCCTTGACGTGCTGCTCTTCGGCGAGGAGCCACGCATGAAAGGCTATTTCCTTACACGTCGGGGCAAGGGTCTGGGCGTTGAACGAAGCAAAGACTATAAGTATCAGAGTCTTGCAAGCGGATTTCAAGGACGTGAGGTTGATCCTTTCCTTGTGACCGTTGACCCGTTGCCTGGCGATGCGAACCACAATAAGAACTCGCACGCAGGACAGGAGTTTGACTTTGTCTTGAGAGGAGAGCTCGAGATCACCATCGGCGATAAGGTCATGGTTCTGCACGAAGGCGACAGCATCTATTTTGATGCCTCGCAGCAACACTGCATGCGTGCGATAGGAGAGAGCAAGGTGACATTTGTGTGTGTGGTCATTTAAAAAGACCATTGAACGATTTAGACGATTTAACGTTAAAGATGATAGAACGATTCCTGACGCAGACCCATTTTACCTCTGAAGAGGATTATAGGAAAAATCTGCATTTTAACATACCCGAGAATTTTAATTTCGCCTACGACGTGATGGATGTGTGGGCAGAGGAGCAACCCGACAAGGTGGCGCTCATCTGGACCAACGACGAAGGTGAGGAAAAGATTTTTACGTTTGCCGACATCAAACGCGAAAGCGACCAGACGGCAGCCTACTTTGCCTCGCTCGGCATTGGACATGGCGACATGGTCATGATTATCCTCAAACGCCGTTATGAGTGGTGGCTTACAATGCTTGCCCTGCATAAGCTCGGTGCCATCGCCATACCCGCCACGCACATGCTCACAAAGCATGACATCGTGTATCGCAACAACCGCGCAAGCGTGAGGGCTATAGTGTGTGTGGGTGAGGAGTATGTGCTCACACAGGTGAGCGAGGCCATGAGCGAGAGTCCGACGGTGCACACTCTTATCTCTGTTGGTCCCGAGGTGCCCGACGGGTTCCACGACTGGCATAAGGAGTGGCAGAACGCTCCTGCCTTTGTGCGCCCCAACCACGTCAACACCAACGACGACACCATGCTGATGTATTTTACCAGCGGAACCAGTGGCGAGCCAAAGATGGTGGCTCACGATTTTCTCTATGCTCTCGGACATCTCACCACGGGTGTGTACTGGCATAACCTCAGCGAAGACAGCATACACCTCACCGTGGCCGACACGGGATGGGGCAAGGCCGTGTGGGGTAAGTTTTACGGACAGTGGTTTGCTGGCGCCGCCGTGTTTGTGTTCGATCATGAGAAGTTTACGGCAGAGAAAATATTGCGTAAGGTAGAGCAATACCACATCACCTCGTTCTGTGCGCCACCAACGGTCTACCGTTTCATGATTCGTGAGGATTTCTCTCAATATGACCTCTCGTCGCTGCGCTACTGCTGCACGGCGGGCGAGGCGCTTAACGCTGCTGTCTATGACAAGTTCTACGAGCTGACGGGCATACGCCTGATGGAGGGCTTCGGCCAGACAGAGACCTGCATGACGCTCGGAACAATGCCGTGGATGACGCCCAAGCCAGGATCTATGGGCAAGCCCAACGCTCAGTATGACATCGACCTCTTGAAGCCCGATGGCACACCGTGTGAGGATGGTGAGAAGGGACAGATCGTGGTGCGTGTGGGCGACGTGAAACCCCTCGGACTGTTCAAGGGCTACTATCGCGATGACAAGCTCACACGTCAGGCATGGCACGACGGCATCTATTATACTGGCGACATGGCATGGCGCGATGAGGATGGCTACTACTGGTTTGTGGGGCGCATTGACGACGTGATAAAGAGCAGCGGCTACCGCATCGGACCGTTTGAGGTGGAGAGTGCGCTGATGACACACCCCGCCGTGGTCGAGTGTGCCATCACAGGTGTGCCCGACGAAATCCGTGGCATGGTGGTCAAGGCCACCGTGGTGCTGGGCAAGGAGTGGAAAGACAAGGCTGGCGATGAGCTTGTTAAGGAGCTGCAAAATCATGTTAAGCATGAGACAGCACCTTATAAGTATCCGCGCATCATCGAGTTTGTGGACGAACTGCCAAAGACCATCAGCGGCAAGATCAGAAGAGTGGAGATTAGGGAAAAAGACAAGAAATAAACATTCCACATTTGAACAGAATAGTTATAAAGGTGGGCAGCAATGTGCTGACCCGCAACGACGGAAAATTAGATGTCACCCGCATGTCGGCAATCGTAGACCAGGTGGTGTGGCTGAGAAAGCATGGCTATGAGGTCATACTCGTGTCGTCGGGTGCCGTGGCAGCCGGACGCGCAGAGCTGCATGTGGGTCATAAGCTCGACAGCGTGGAGCAACGACAGCTGTTTTCTGCCATCGGTCAGGTGAAGCTCACGGGGCTTTATTATGACCTCTTCCGCGAGTATGGTGTCCGCATAGGTCAGGTGCTCACCATGAAGGAGAACTTTGCGTCGCGACGTGAATATCTGAACCAGCGCGCATGTATGGGGGTTATGCTTGAGAACGGCGTCATCCCTGTGGTCAACGAGAACGACACGGTGAGCGTGACCGAGCTGATGTTTACCGACAACGACGAGCTGTCAGGACTTATTGCCACGATGATGGGGGCTGAGCGTCTTGTCATCTTAAGCAACATCGACGGCATCTACACGGGCAGTCCAGCAGACCCGCAGTCGAAGCTCATCACAAAGGTGGAGCCTGGTCGCGACCTTAGCGAATATATACAGCAGGAGAAGAGCGGCTTCGGACGCGGCGGCATGACGACCAAATGTAACATTGCCCGCAAGGTGGCTGATGAAGGCATTGAGGTGATAATTGCCAACGGCAAGCGCGACAACATCTTGCGCCTGTTGGTCGAGAACGCAGAAGACACGCCGCACACCACTTTTGTGGCAAACAAACAGGCGGCGTCGGGCGTGAAGAAATGGATCGCTCACAGCGAGAGCTTTGCTAAAGGCATAGTGCGCGTCAACGCCAAGGCTGCCGAGGCGCTGACGGGCAGCCGGGCGGTGAGTCTGCTTATGGTGGGCGTCACTGCCGTTGAAGGCGACTTTGAAGAGGGCGACATTGTGAACATCATTGCTCCTGACGGACGAAAGATTGGTTTGGGACGTAGCGCCTACAGCAACACCGAGGCAACGGCTCTGGTGGGCAAGCACGACGTGAAGCCTATTGTGCATTACGATTATTTGATAGTTAACGAGTTGACGAGTTGATAAGTTAACGAGTTGACAAGTTTACGAGTTCTTGCTGAAGCAAGCGGCAAAGCCGAGCGGACAAACTAACGAAATATAAGAAGATGGACGCAGAAAACATAAAGATATTTGAACAGGTGAAGGCGGCAAGCACCACGCTTGCTGCCATTGATGACGACACAAAAAACAAGGTGCTGCTGGCTGTGGCCGATGCCATTGCCGACAACGCACACGCCTTGCTCGATGCCAACGCCAACGATCTGGAACGCATGGACAAGGCGAACCCTCTGTATGACCGACTGATGCTCACCCCTGAGCGCCTTGAAGGCATTGCTGCCGACATGCGTCATGTGGCAACGTTGCCATCGCCCCTCGGCCATACGCTCTCTCAGCGCACGTTGCCTAACGGCCTGCGTCTGCGCAAGGTGAGTGTGCCGTTCGGTGTGATCGGCATAATCTATGAGGCACGCCCTAACGTTAGCTTCGATGTGTTCTCGCTTTGTTTCAAGAGCGGCAACGCCTGTGTGCTCAAGGGCGGCAAGGATGCCGACAGCAGCAATAGAGCCATCATCGACGTCATTCATAAGGTGCTGCGCCAGCAAGGAATAAGCACCGATGTGGTGCGCCTGTTGCCCGCCACACATGAGGCAACGGCAGACATGCTGAACGCTGTGGGATATGTTGACCTCTGCATTCCGCGTGGAGGAAAAAAGCTCATCAGCTTTGTGCGCGACACGGCTCGCGTGCCGGTCATCGAGACGGGTGCCGGCGTGGTACATGCCTACTTTGACAAGGATGGCGACCTCGACATGGGGCGCCGCATCATCACCAATGCCAAGACACGCCGCGTGAGTGTGTGCAACGCTCTCGACACGCTCGTCATCCATAGCAGCCGACTCGCTGATCTGCCTGCCCTTGTTGCTGACATGGCTGGAAAGCATGTTGAGATATTTGCCGACAGACGGGCTGCCGCAGCTCTTAAAGACTATCCTTATATAAAAGAGGTGAAAGCAGACGAGGAGGACAGCGTCTTCAGCACCGAGTTTATGGATTATAAGATGGGTGTGAAGACGGTCGACTCGCTCGATGAGGCGCTTGCCCATATCGCACGCTTTGGCTCTGGACACAGCGAGTGCATAATAACCGCCGATGCCGATGCCGCTCACCACTTCCAACAGGTGGCTGACGCAGCCTGTGTCTATTGGAACGCTCCTACCAGCTTTACCGATGGTGCGCAGTTCGGGCTTGGTGCCGAGATAGGCATAAGCACGCAAAAGCTTGGCCCACGCGGTCCAATGGGGCTTGAAGAAATCACTACTTATAAGTGGCTGATTGAGGGTGAAGGACAGGTGAGGAGTTAAGTGAAGAGTGAAGAGTGAAAAATCCTTTTGCTTTGCTTTTTAAGTGAAAACAATATAATTAAGAAAAGAGTGGGGATGTTAATGGAAATGTAGAGAAGAGATGTAGAGAACGGCTTTTAAGTAGTAAGTCAAATCTCCTTGTCTACTCGTCTTCTTGTCTCCTTGTCCACTCGTCCGCTCGGCTTTGCCGCTTGCTTCAGCAAGAACTATAAAATAAAAAAAAGATGAAAACATTTTTCAACGTCAACGACCTCGGCAACCTGCAGCAGGCATTGGCTGAGGCACAGGAAGTGAAGAACAACCGTTTCGGCTTCCAACATCTGGGCAAGAACAAGACCTTGCTCATGATTTTCTTTAACAACTCGTTGCGCACACGCCTCTCAACACAGAAGGCGGCCATGAACCTCGGCATGAATGTTATCGTGCTCGACGTGAACGCCGGTGCGTGGAAACTGGAGACAGAACGCGGCGTCATCATGGATGGCGACAAGAGCGAGCATCTGCTTGAGGCCATTCCCGTGATGGGCAGCTATTGCGACCTTATCGGCATACGCTCATTTGCCGGGCTTACAGACCGTGGGTTCGACTATGCCGAGACCATCGTCAACCAGTTTGTAAAATACAGCGGCCGCCCAGTCTTTGCCATGGAGACGGCTACCGTGCATCCGCTTCAGGCTTTCGCTGACCTCATAACCATTGAGGAGCACAAGACCGTAGCGCGTCCTAAGGTGGTGCTGTCATGGGCTCCCCATTGCCGCGCGTTGCCTCAGGCTGTGCCTAACTCGTTTGCCGAATGGATGAATGCTGCCGATGTCGACTTTGTGGTGACACATCCCCACGGCTATGAGCTTGACCCCAAGTTTGTGGGCAATGCTCGCGTTGAGTATGACCAGATGAAGGCGCTTGAGGGTGCCGACTTTGTGTATGCCAAGAACTGGAGTTGCCCAGGCGTGACCAACGCTGCCGACTATGGAAAGATCTTGAGCAAAGACATGTCGTGGACCATCGATGCTGCTCACATGGCTGTGACAAACAACGGCAAGTTCATGCACTGTCTGCCTGTGCGCCGCGGTCTCATCGTTACTGACGACGTGATAGAAAGCCCCAACTCGCTCGTCATACCCGAAGCCGCCAACCGCGAGATCTCTGCCGAGGTGGTAATCAAGCGTATGCTTGAGGCACTGTAATGTCACCGCTCTCCATACCAAGGCCTCTGTTTTGTTGAGGCCATTGGTGTGAAGCGCAAGGCGGCGCTTCGTTAAGCATACGAGTGCATGCCGCTGAGAAAATAGTTTACACCGAAATAGGTCATCAACACGCTGAGGAAGGCCAGTAATATGTAGATGTGCATGTGCTGCGCCTTCCTCAGCCATTTTATGTCGGCATGAAGAGGGGCAGAATAGATAAGCATCGTTATAAGAGCCCAGGTTTCTTTCGAGTCCCAGCTCCAGTAGCGTCCCCAACTTACGTTTGCCCAGATGGCGCCGATGAAGATGCCGATGGCAATGAGCGCCACGGCAGGGTAGAGCAGAAACTGTGAGAGGGCGGCAAGCTGTTGCTCCTTCTCCTCCTGCTTGCGGTGGTGGGCAATGAGACCTTGCAGACCGATGAGTGCCGTCAGTCCGAACAGGGCATAGGAGAACATGATGACCATGACGTGGACCGAGAGAAGCGGCGACTGCAACACAGGCATGAGTTGCGTTATTTGCGGATTGCCGTCGGTTATCATTGCCACGAGCAAGGCAAACGAGGAGAGCAACGGACCGAACTGCTTGACGGGCAGGAAACGTTTCTGCATGACGAGGGTGACGATGAGCGTTGCCCACGCCATAAACTGCATGGTCTCGTAACCGTTTGACATGGGCAGATGGCCCGACACAAACCAGCGCAGGGCAAGCAACAGGGTGGTGTGTATGAGCATAACCCATGTGAGCACGCTGCTCACGAGGCGCGTCTTCTTCTGTTTCCCGTTGTTGAGGCTAAGCGTCGACACGATGGCAAGCACCAGCGAGAGGGTTAGATAAAGCATGACGGGTAGGCGTTGGGCGTTTGTCTTGTTGTAAAAGGTTTCGGTGTAGATGCGAAACTTTGTCGGCACGACCGCCTTGCCCCTAACATGCTGGTAGCTGTAAATTTTCTTTGCTATCTCCTCGGCACGGGCTTTGTCGCCCGTTATGATGCTCTCGGCAAGATAGTCCATCGACTTTTTTATAAACACCAGTTCCTTTTCGTCGAGCTTTAGGTTGCCGAGCGGCTGACCCGGCGCAAACCATTGCATGTGACCCTGCTTGCCGGCATAAGGAAACATCTTAAGCATCTCGCCGCCATAAAGCATGCGTATGATGTTAAACTTCTCGTCGGCATCGCGCAGCTGCTTCTGTAGCTTTGTGTCGCCGTCTTTATAGGCTTTCTTCAGCGGGGCATCGAGTTTATAATTGTTGTAGTTGTCCCAGAAATCGTCAAACGAAGCCCATTTGCCGTTGATGCCGAGAAGCTCTTGTGCTTTCTTTTCTTTTATCTCTATCATCTTCACCGTTTCCCAGTAGGGCACGTCGAAGATCCATCCTGCAAACACCTGGTTTGAGGAGAGACCATCCCATGTAGGCTTGCCGCAGAGCTTTGTTACGAAGCTTGTGGCAACGGTGTTTATGGGGGTGATGCGGCTGTTGTAAAGCACGCATATCTTGCCGAAGTCGTCGGCAATGTCGCCATCAATCTTCACCATCTCCTGTGCGTTAGCCGATGTTGCGAACGACGAAACGGCAAGGAGCGCTGTTACAGCCCATGCCTTTGCGCCTTGCAGAGAGAGCGCTTTACGGTAGAGATGGCGTATTCTTGTTTTCTTGCTGACCATTGTTGCGATGAGCGATATGAAGAGCAGGGCGTAGCCCGTGTATGTTATGCCTATGCCCCACGGGTCATGATAGACGCCGAGCGTGGTGCCTTGCATGTCGCTGTCGTAGCCCGACTGTATGAAGCGGTAGCCGTTGAAGCTGCCAATGTTGTTCATCGATACTTTTATTTCTTGGGTGTTGGCTGTGAGCATGGTTACATAGTCCATCGGCGCATCTGTGCCAGGATAGTTTACCACATTGAAGTTTTTGAGCGATACCTCGAATCCGAGTTCTTTTGTTTTTCCCTCTTCATCTTTCATTGTGCTTGTCGTTTCGTTTTGGCGCAGATGTATGGTTCCGCTTTCAGCCATGTTCCATGAGGTAAAGGCGCCGAGCAGAATGACCAGAAACGATGCGTGTACCATCAGCACGCTGGTGCTGATGTTGCTTTTGTTTTTGTTTTTGCGCAGCACTATGTAGACAGCGGCGACCACGGCAAGGGCTGCCCATAGCACAACAAACCACGCCGAGGTGTAGATGTGTTGCCTGACAAAGGCCGTGCCTTTGCTGCTTTCCACTATTGTTGCTGTAATAAGAATAAGAATGATTGCCGTTGCCACAACGAGAATCAAGTTCTTCAGATGTTTCATTTTTCTTGAGGGTTGAAAAAGGGTGTGTAGCTTCCTTTTATGTTGCTTGTCTGAAATTGTAAAAGTCGCACACAGCCTTGTGGGTTTAACACAAGGCCGTGTGCGGCTGATTTTTTCAATATATTAATCGACAGAACCGACCATTAAATTGACTCAACAAAGAAGATGATGTTGTTGCGCTCTTCCTTGGTCAGCTTGCGGAATTTCTCAATGGCGAAGCGGGCGTCGCTCTTGGCGTTGCCATGCCACATGATTGCCTCCATGGTGTTGCGTGCGCGGCAGTCGTGCAGACGGTCTTCGGCACCTGTGCAGAGCTTTGACAGGCCACGGCCCCAGAGCGGTGTGGTGCGACACCATCCTGTGCGTATGTCGTTCTCCATGAACAGACGATGCTGCACAAAGTCGGTGTAGGGCCATATCTTCTGGTGCGGATAGCGAGGCATGTCGCTGTTGGTGAAGATGCCGTTCGGGTCCTGAATGTTGTCGTCGCCAGTGGTCCATGACGGGCGGTGACAGTTGGCGCAACCAATCTCCTTAAAGAGTTTCATGCCCTGCTTAAAGCGGTCGGTGGTGGTGTTGCGGGCAGCAGGTACAGCCAGTCCGCGGTGCCAGATCATGAAGTTCTTATACTGCGAGCTCGACATCTCGGGGTCCAGATCTTTCGCCATCAGATAGTTGTAGATGTTCTGCTTCACATCGGCTGTGTGCCATGAGGGATGCGCGTTGTTCGGGTCTATGCTCTTGATATATTCGGGGAAGCCTGCCTGAACGTCGGGATCTTCCATTGACGACTTGGCGTAGATGGTGCCGTCAAGGCTCAGGTAGTGGTAACGGCGGTCGGGACGTGTCACGTTCGTGATGTTCCAGATGGCGTTGGCACCTGCTGCGTCGAGGATTGGTCCGCGGCTCATGGCGTAGGTGTAGCGGCGCACATATTTCTTCTTGTCGCCAGCGTTGTTCACATAGTAGCTTACCCACTCGTTCGTGTTCTGGTCCCAATAAGCGGGGTTCAGGGCGTTGGTCTTGCCTACAGAGTTGAAGTAGGCGCTCTGACGCTTCCATTCGGCTGTGATCGAGTCGTCAGGAATGGCATCGGTCAGACCTGTGCCATAGATGCCGATGGTCGACTCCAGACGCACGCCAATCTCGCTGGCCACCTGGTCAGAGGGTATAACCACCATCTTTCCGTCGCGCTTAACCGTTACGGGCGAATAGTAGGCATCGGCAGGAATGGTTACCTCAGGATAGCTGAGCGAATAGCTCTCTCCATCGGGGAACTTGTTGCCCCATTCGTCGGTATAGTCCTTCCATGTAATAACGATCTTGCTCTCGTCAATCTGTGGCTTGAACGGCTTTACTGCCTTGGTCTGAGGCATGCCTGCAACAGAATAGATGTAGGCATTGGTCTTCTTGTCATACACCACGAGCAAGTAGCCGTTGCCGTCTTGGTCGGCGCGATAGGCATTCTGGCGTTTGCCATGGCCGTAGTTGGGGTGACAGTAAAGACATCCGCGGCGCACATAAACAGGACCCAGTCCGGCAAATGCATCGGTTGATGTGTTATAGTCTTTCTCGAAGAGCGACTCGCCAATCTGGAAGTTGAGCGACAAGCCAGCTTCGTCAACGGCAGCTGTTGCCTGACGGTAAGCGTAGGCCGACTTAATGTTTGTTGTTCCAAGCTTTCCGCCAGCATAATACCACTCGCTGGGTGAGCCATACTCTGCCTCGGGAAGGTTGGTGTCGAGGGTGTCGTTGTCGGAACAAGCCGTGAATGCCAATGCCGACAGGAGCGCAGGAATAAAATAAACGTGTTTCATAATGTTTTTTTATTAGACATGAAAAGTTGGCGGATGCTTTTAGGGCAAACCGCCAACGGTTTTTCTTTTTTTATTGGTTCTTTTCCAAATGTGAACGTATGGTGCTTACGGTTAGTCGAGCAGATCGTTAAGAGCGTTCAACGACTCCTCCAGTCCGTCAAGAGCCTCCATAGCATCCTTAGCGGTCTGATCGCTATAGAAGGACACAAAGGGCTTCTTCATGCCGGCAATCTTGCTCAGCGCGTTCTCAAGGTTGGTCATCACGTTCTCAGCGGCAGCCTTGGTCTTGCTGTTGTTCAGGCAGATGCCGATGAGCGACTTGGCGTTAGGTGTTTTGCCGTCAACGGTGCAGCCGCCATAAAGGGCGTGCTTTACAGACATGATGTTGTCGTAGAAGTCTTGAATTGAGTTATGGGCGTGAGGCGACTCGATGTAGTTGATGTCCTCGCCTGTTGCAGGAGCACCGATCTTTGAGTCGCGCACCTCACCAATGATGTCGTTAGCGCCAGCGATTATCTCTTTTGAAGCAAGCACCACGGTAGAATAGGTTGAACCGGCGTTGCCTGCGTTCTTGAAGTTGTTGCCGTAGTTGATGGCCGACTCAAACTCTACCTCGTCAAGCAGTTTCTGCTCGTCGGCAGAAACCTTACCACCCCAAGCCGAAACAAGCTTCAGCGAGCTGAGGTAAAGGTCTTGTGCGGCTGCCTTGGCAAAGTAGATCTCGTTGCTTGTCAGGTCGGCAAAGTGGCGTGCCTTGCCGTCGCGGAAGATAAGATACTCTACAGCGTGGAAACCTGTAAGGTTCTGACCGTTAGTGATGGCATCGTTAATGTTGTTTGTTGCCAGCTCGTTGTCTTCACCTTCGCCGCCCAGCTGCAGGTCTTTGTAGAGCTTCATGTAGCTCTCAAACTGCTTCTTGTCAAACGGCCATGTGTCGGTATGGGGGTCGATGGCATAGTCGCCGGCAGCACCAAAGAGGAATGCCTCAGAAAACTCCCACCATTTGCGCGACAGCTTCCATGTTTCGCAAGCCTTCTGTACGCCAGCATCGTTGCTCATGGCGTTGATGTCGGCTACAAGCTGCTTGTTATAGTCGGCGAGGTTGCGGTATGTTGCTACAATGGTGTTGTCAACATAGCTTGAGTTAACCTCCTTCAGCACGCTTGTGTTGAAGGTTCCTGCGTCGTCATCGTCGCCGCCATTGTCGCTGCTACAGCTTGTGAAGCCCATTGTGAAAGTCAATGCGGCTGCAAACATCATCGAATACTTAAAGATCTTGTTCATTTTTTTTCTTCTGTTTTTATTTTTATTACTAAGTATTTGTTCTCTTTCTTTCCTATTTTTCCCTTTCATCTGCCGTTACTTCAGAAACCATCCGTAGTAGGTGATGCCCAACGACACGCTCGGCTCATCGTTAAAGCCGTGGCTGAGGAAACGCTTGCCATATTCGCCCTTGATGATAATCTGCTTTATGGGCGAATAGTTCACACCCACAGCCATTCTCTTCACGTGGTCATATTTGTAAGCCACCTTTTTGTTGCCGGCAGCATAGGTGTTATAGTCTTCATAGCGGCCGAAGAGATAGAGCTTCTGCTTGTCGCACAGGCTGCTTATCTGTGAGAAGATGTTATAGCCTGCCTCAAGACCCACGGCGTAAGCGTTGCTTGCTATGGGCGAGTGTTTTGAAGGAGAGCCGTCTTGCTGTGTGTGCTTGGGGAAGGCGTTCATGAAGGTCGTCATCTTGGCTGCATCGTCAAGATGCGAGTAGGTGGCGTTGCCTCGAACAATCCAGTTCCAGCGGTTCATCTCAAAACCGAAGCTTCCTATGGCCAACGCGCCATGCACCTTGTCGTATGAGGCGCTTGCCTTGCGCTCGGTGTTCTTGAAGGTGTAGCCGTAATAGCCGCTGAGGCTGAGGCGCACGCCGGGGATTGAATAGTTGTCGATGCGTGCAGCGCCTGCATACACGTTGCCGAGCTTATATTCGTAAGGACTGGTTGCGCCATAATGAACATAGCAGTTGTGGCCGAAGCGCTCGGCATCAAGGCCAGATGTAAAGATGGCCTCGTAGCGCCAGTCGCTCACACGGCCCCACAGCGACACACCAACTTGATGCCATGTGTTGGGCAACATCTTGGCTTCGCCTTCTGAACGATATACTGAGAAGAAATTGTTAGGCATGTGGTAGGCGTTGATCTCGCCTACGGGAATGATAATTTCGCCGGCCTTGATGTTAAACTTGCCGCCGGCAAAGGCTTTGTTTATCCAGAACTGCTCCAGCGCAACCTCGCCGCCACGTTCTGTCTCTGCCTCATATTCGCCGCTTTCGTCGGCATCAATCTCTACGGCGCTCTCTGTGCCGCCGTGCTCAAACTCTATCTCCATGCCCATCGTCCATCCGTGGCCGAAGTCGTAGCCGAGGTTCAGGGTAACGTGTGGCAGGTCGAAGCGTCCGTGGCTGGGGTCGTTCTTGTAGGTGTCGGGGTCGCGGTAGCGGTTGAAATGCTGACTGTAGAAGTTTCGGCTTGTCACCGCCTCGCCATATCCGCCGATCGAAAGGCGCGACAGGGCTTTGGCAACCTGTGCCTGACGGTCGTCGTTGTCGCTCTTGCTCTCTGTCTTAAGATTCTCTTTTACCTTAGCTCCGTTTTCTGCAACGCTGGTCTTTGCCTTGTCAGCGTCCTCAACATCTTCTGCCAAGGCTGGCGTTGTGAGTGCGCAAGAAAGGAGACCTAATAACAATAAATTCTTGTTCATATCTTGTTTTTGCTTTTATTTCGGTGTCTTTGCTATTGTTCCTGAAATCAACATTTGCCTTTCTAAAATGCTTCTGTTTCATAGATCCTTTTCTCGCCATGGCAGAACCAAAGATAGTTTTTTCTGCTCATCTGGCTTAACGAAAAGAAGCGTCTTTTTTTACGTTGCAAAAGTATAAAGTTTTGAAAAGTAACGCAATACTCACTTTTTATGAAATTTTAAAGATATTTCGGTTAAATGAGTGTCAAAAGGCTCTTCGTTTACCTATATTTGGGTATTACCAAGCAGAAACAAGTGGGCTTTTCATGGCTGAAAGTAGGTGATTTTTAGCGTCACTTAACAGTTTAGTGAAAGAAAAAAGAGCTTTTGATGCGTTGGCTTACGACATCAAAAGCTCTTTTGGCTGTTTTGAAAGGTTTAGAACCGCAGAATCCTTACTTGTTCTTTATTGTTTGCAACAGGATGTGGAAGGCAGGATGGCACATGTCGACATGGTTGTGGCCGTCAATCTTGTACAGGCTTGTGGCTTTGTGCCCACAGAGCTTCATCATGCGCCACATATAAGCGTTCTCTTCATAGCGTCCGAACAGCTCGGTTTCGGCATCGCCCGTTATAAGTACGAGTGGAGGACAGTTGGGGCGCACATGGTAGAGAGGTGCGAAGCGGTCGACGAGTGGTTGCAGATTGCCGATGCCGTTCATGTCGCGATAGGCGAAATGACTGATCATCTGTCCGCTGAAGGGCACAAGGGCTTTTATGCTGTCTGCATCGACACCATAGCGTGTGAGCCATTGTTTGTCGAGGCCAAGCATCGTTGTGATGTAGCCACCGGCCGAATGGCCCGACACATAGATGCGCCGGATGTCGCCACCATAGTGTGCCACGTTCTTGAACACCCATGCCACGGCGGCCGCACAATCGTCCAGACACTCGTCAATCTTTACCCGTGGCAGCAGACGATAGTTTACTGCCACAACGGTCAGCCCCTTCTCCTTCAGCTCATCGGGAACATATTTTGAGCCGCCTGTCAGTCCGCCTCCATGAAACCATACCACCACGGGCGCCGTGCGTGCTGTGTCGTTATAGTAGACATCCAGACGGCAACGCTCAGCGACATACTGGTCTGTCGATGTCTTGTAGGCAATGTTTTCTACGGTCTTATAGTGCGTCTTGTCGGCAGCTGATGTGTGCAAACCAAACAAGAGAAGCATTAAGAAAATTAATTTTATTGTTCTCATGATTGTGAAAATGATTTTTTGTGGTTGTGTTTAGCTATGCAAAGTTAATAAACAATGAGAAAATCTTTTTTCTTTATCTTACAAAAAACATCGGGTTTAATGCTTTTGACCTGTTTCTTACATCTTTTGGCTTGTTTGTGTTAGCCGTTACTGGCTTTTATGCTTAATTTTGCCGACAATTAAAAACTTAAAAAACGTACAATTATGAAACTCATTACTGCATTCTTTCTATCTTTCGTCTTTTCGTCAACGGCTGTCGCGCAACCTTTGACACCGTTCCTCGGTGCTTCTATGACAGCCCGTCATGGCTCTTCTCTTGCCCCCATAACCCATGAAAAGCAGATAGCCTATGCCGACCCGACCATCGTGCGAGTAGGTTCAACCTTCTATCTCACGGGTACGGCCTACGAAAGACTTCAAGGATTTTCGGTGCTCAAATCGAAGGACCTGAAGACATGGACTCCCGTGGGACGGCTCCTCACAGAGGGCAAGCAGGTGTATGGCGACAAGGGGTTCTGGGCTCCACAGTTTTACAAAAACGGCAAGACATGGCAGCTGGCCTATACTGCAAACGAGCAGGTGGCGGTGGCTGAGGCGCCAAAACTCACGGGACCATACACCCAGAAGCAGGTCAAGCCCGTCGATGCGTCTGCCAAGAACATAGACCCCTTTGTCTTTACCGATGACGACGGCAAGTCGTATCTCTTCCATGTGAGGTTCAATAATGGCAACTTCATCTGGGTAGCCGCATACGACAAGAACACCCAGACCATAGACCATAACACTCTCCAGCGCTGTCTTGACAACACGCAGGCATGGGAGAACACGACCGATTATCCGTCGGCACCGATCATGGAAGGTCCAACGGTCATCAAGCACAAGGGCAAGTATTATCTTTTCTATTCGGCCAACCATTTTATGAGCCGCGACTACGCCGTGGGCTATGCCGTTGCCGACTCGCCCCTCGGTCCGTGGAAGAAGCCCAACGACAATCGCATAATTCACCGTTCCACCGTAGGCGAGAACGGATCAGGACATGGCGATGTGTTTGACGACAGCAAGGGCAACATCTTTTATGTTTATCATGTTCATCATTCTGACCATGCCGTCTCGCCGCGTCTCACCCGCATCATCCCTCTCCATTTTGTTCCGTCTGCCGATGGCTTTGACCGTGTGGAGGTGAAACGTGAAGAGGTCATCGTGCCGATAGTGAAAACGGGTGGGAAGAAATAACAACATCGCCTAATTTGATGGCTTTTCTACATGATATTTTTCATGATTCTTTAAGATATTTTTCGATTTTTCGTTTAAACATTTGATATTTAATGGTTTGTGATAATTGTAAAGAAATCTGTGCACGTTTTTCAAGCGACTTTTGTTTAACTTGTGCACGTTTTTCAAGCGACTTTTTGTATGGCTCTGCCACTTTTTCAAGCGACTTTCTGTTGCAAAGATAGAATAAATTAACGAAAAGACAATGATTTTAATGCGTTTTTATTGATAAAACAGAGAATCTTATGAGACAAAAAGCGCTTTCAAGATATTCCTTGCTCTTATAATCATAAACCAATACCTTTGCAATATCACATTTTTAACACTCTTGTTTAAAACAACTTTGTTTAAAAGGATATTTTTTCTTAACTTTGCATAAGATAGGCTGCACCTCTGCAAAGATTGCAAGCAAGCTTGCATCTCTGCTCTCGGTTTGCACTATCTTTGCAAAAGATAGGCTGCACCTCTGCAAAGATTGCAAGCAAGCTTGCATCTCTGCAGAGGTTTGAATTAATCTTCATCCCTAAAATTTCAAGGTTATGGCAAACAATTTTGAAGCCCCGTTTGTGTTTGGCGTTCGTGGTGAAGGCGATACCTTAACTGACCGTAAGGAAGAAACAGAACGTTTAAAGGCTAATTTCATGTATGGCGTGAACACGATTCTTATATCTCCGCGCCGTATGGGTAAAACATCGCTCGTAGACAGGGTGTGCTCGCTTGTGGAGAGCGATAACATCAGGATAGCTCGTATCGATGCTTTCGGCTGTCGTTCTGAAAACGATTTCGTAAATGCCTTTGCCACGGCTGTGGTGCGCGCCACCTCGAGCCGTTGGGAGGAGTGGATGGAGAACGCAAAAGTGTTTCTAAGTAGGTTTGTGCCAAAGATAAGCTTTGGACAAGACCCGTTGAACGATTTTTCCATCTCGTTAGAATATAATGCAAGCAACAGCACAACTGAAGACGTGTTGCAACTGCCAGAACTGATAGCCAAAGAGAAAGGATTCCGGATAGTGGTCTGCATTGATGAGTTTCAGCAGATAGGCGACTTTGCCGATTCGCTAACCTTTCAAAAGAAGCTGCGTGGTATATGGCAGTTGCAGACGCATGTCTCTTATTGTCTTTATGGTAGCAAGAAATACATGATGGAACAAATGTTTCAGGACCAGAGCTATCCGTTCTACCGTTTTGGCGATTTGTTCTATCTTAACAAAATTAGTGAGGCCGACTGGGTGGCTTACATCTGCGAGCGTTTCGAGGTGACGGGTAAACATATTTCTGAAGAACTGTCCCGCGAGATATGCACCGTGACCGACCGCTATTCGTCTTATGTGCAGCAGTTGGCTTGGCTGGTATGGCTGAAAACGCAACATGAGGCAACGGAGAGCGACGTGCAATATGGCATTGACCGCTTGCTCGATGCCTGTGAGCCGTTGTTTATCCAGCAAACCGAAGACCTGTCTGCCTATCAGATGAACTTCCTGCACGCCCTGGTGAACGGCATACACACTGGCTTCACGCAATCAGAGATCCTAAAAACTTACCGCTTAGGCACAGCCGCCAATATAACAAGGTTGAAGAAAGCCCTGATAGAAAAAGACCTCGTCAGCCTTTCTGCTCCCAAACATCTTGAGCTAAGCGACCCCATCCTTGCCCTGTGGCTGAAGCGAAGGGTGTGGAGGGAATAGTTTTTTTGATGTATTATATCTTATGAAATAAAGAGCTTTTGATGCAGCTTGATGCACATCAAAAGCTCTTTAAACTTTATTGGTCAATGTTATCTTTATTATGATTTCCAAACAAATTATTCTTGAATATGAACAGGAAGAAGGCAACAATGAAAGCAAAACCTATATTGTTTATTATTTCCAAAAAAGCTTCTTTCCATATCTTTCCAAGGGCGACATTAATGAAGGTCATTGCTAATACTGACATGACAACGCATATGCCCAAAATCGTTCTCTTCTTAAACGAACCTAATGGACCTCCTGTTCCACTATTGTAGCTACACCAACACCAAATTGCTATTATTATTGATGCAAGTGTGAAAAGAATATACTTTATGCTCATACACAATGGCTTCTTTTCTTATGGAATTGCCAACTTGTAGTTTTGATTTCCTACGCTCAAAATGTATATTCCTTTTGGCAAAGTTGGTGTTTTCAAGGTTTGCCCTGCTTTGGCATGAATAACAAGCATTGTTTTTCCCGACATATTTGTGACGGAAACTTTTTTGTTATGCTTAATTTGACTGATGGTAATAGAACCATTTTCTACGGCTATCTTGTCCACTCCATTCTTAACATCTTCAATGCCAGTATTTTGTATGTTTATAATCTTATTCACCTCATCTGCCTCCTCATGATTGGTATCTCCGTTTTGGTATGCTGTTAGAACAGCCGTTCCTGTTTTGAGAACATAAGCATATTGTTTACCTTTTTTTGAGGATATCATAACAGTAGACAGGTCTGTTGAGCGGTATTTTACGGGAAGTCCAGAACTTGATGTTGCTGTCAGTTCTATAGCATCCCCTATTTTAGCATTTTCAAATTCCTGTTCCCATGTAATCTCCTGTTTTGCTTTGCTTATTGTTAGTATTCCTTGTTTATAGTCTAAAGTGTAATTTTTTGCTTCCGCATCAGAACAATATATGGGATAGCTACCAGCATCACTTGTACTTGTAGCTATTGTATATACATTTGGCTTTTTTATCAATACTTCAGATGTTTCTTTGTTCTTGAAGCCAATGTAAGTACAAGAAAACTCTGGGATTTCCTCCCCATAATTTTGTTTTATACTGTTGGGAATTATTGTAAGAGGTGCTTTGTTTATTGTATATGAACACGGAATACTTACGGAAACAGTCCAATCTTTATTAGAGAAAGTAACATCTAAATTCGTCTTGTATGTTCCTGCATCTTTAGGTGTAGTACTTTTGTCAAATGTTACGTCATAGCCGTCAACATTATTGACAAAAGTGAGTTCTGGTGTCTTGCCAGAATATTCTACTGTTGATTCTTTGAAAGAAAGCATCGGTTTCATATTGTAGAATTTACCTAAAAGTGATTGGTATCTTTCGGGACTTGCAACATAAATGGCTTCTACCGAAGGAGGTATTCCATATTGTGCAGGATAATGCCATGTCTTAGTTTGTCCATATTCGGTGTAAGTCTTATCGTAAGCTTCTTGGTATAAAACCGTAGATAATTTATTGGAGAAAATGTAGAGTTTACCTCGGAATTTTTCAAAAAATCTCGTACTACCTATTGTCTTTAATTCTGTACCTATATATATGTTTCTTAGATTAGGACAATCGCCAATAGAGTAGCCTGTCACATTTTCTATTTTCCCAAGAACCAGTTCTTCAAGATTCTGGCATTTGTCAAATGCATACCCATATCCTCCAAATGTTCTCAGACTAGGTGCACAGAACTTCTTGATTTTTGTACCAGCAAAGCAGTATTCTCCAATGGAGTCAACATTATTCATTCCATAGATGTTCTCCAAATTTTCACAATTGTAAAACATATGCGTGCCAATGTTTGTAACGCTGTCAGATACATATACGCTACGCAATTTTTTTGATTTTGAAAACGGAGAAAAACTTCGGTAACTTTCTGGCGTATATGACTCATTGGATTTATAGGTTAAATTTCTTCCTATAAAAACCGAATCTAAACTGCATTCTGCGAATAATGAACCATATATATTGTGATCTGCTAAGTATAGTTTTTTATGCCCACTCTGAAATGTTATGTTAGAAAGAAAATTACAACCCGCAAAAGCATCATATCCAATTTCTTTCACAGTATTGGGAATTAATAGATTTTCAATACTTGAACATCCGTCAAGACAGTGATTTTCTATTTTTTCTATATTTCCGAACTCGATTGATTCCAAACTTATGCATCCTTTAAAACCATTACTTCCTACTTTAACAACACTTTGTGGTAAAGTAATATTTTTAAGTAAAATACAACCTTGAAAAGCACTAACACCTACTTCCTGAATTGTATTAGGAAGAACAATGTTTTGGAGCTTTACACAATCCATGAAAGCATAATGGTAAATTCCTGTCACTGTGTATTCTTCACCGTTATTATCTTGCACTGTTGATGGGATAACGATACTACCTGTATATTTTTTACCAGTAGTATTAGGCTGGCTTGTAACTGTACAGGTGCGATTTTCTTTAGACAGGATCTTGTAGTAAATGCCGTTTGATTCAAAGTCATAGGCAAAAATGTTAATGGCTGTAATGAGCATCAACACTAAAGAGAAAAATTTCTTTTGCATAGTAGCTCCTTTCTTAATCGTTAAAACCGAGTACTTGGATGTCGCTCAGTGTGTCCTCGTTGCGGTTAAGTTTAAGGGCGGACCATAATCCATCCTTGGCAAAGTCGCATAATTCTTCATAATGAAGCCCTTTAGGTCTTTCATCGCAAGGCAAATTTGCTTCTTGCGGCACTCCGTTAAGTACAAATCGCACTCTAACGCTTTTGTCAAATCTTCGTTGTGTCATAATAAAAGCATTTTAAAGTTGAACAATGTGTTATTTTAAAATGCGCCGCCACTGTTTTCATGCCCCTACGGATACAAAACGTGGACGAAACCTGTCCGCGTTGCAGCCGTAGGAAATGCTGAGAATACGACAAGTGACGTCCACGATATCGCGGACGTTCGCTATTGATTCGTATTCTATGCATCTTTTGAAATTTCCTACGTTCCAACGCGCATGACGAATAGCAAACGCTAATTTTTTAATCCTCGAAAATGAATCATACAACCCTCTGGTAGCAATCATCACGGCAAATTTATCGAATTTTTTGCTATTTGCAAAACTTTTCTTGTTGTTTTTTTTTATAATCATTAAATATTCGGCTTTCTTGTATGAACTTATTTTTAGTTTTTGTCGATGTCTTTAGATTATGGCCCATCCCAAAGTTCTGTTTCTTCGACGGTTTTTAATCTTTCAAGCATCCAATGGAACCACATAAACGCCGTCTTTTTCCTGACTTCGTCATTACGTCACCCAAAAATCTTCATCAAAGAGTTTTGCTATTTTCTGATACCTTGTCATCAACATTGTCTGGGTGAAAACCTCCTTGTTCAGAGGTAGCTTAATCTTTTTGGTGGTAACGGTCTTAGCCAATGGCGTAAGCGTATCCGCGATGCTAGTAGATACACGTCAAAAAAATATCGCTCAA
>UQTI01000006.1 GCA_900543975.1 uncultured Prevotella sp.
ACTTGCATGTGTTAAGCCTGTAGCTAGCGTTCATCCTGAGCCAGGATCAAACTCTCCACTGTAAAAATATCTTTTTACTAACACCCTATATAATATAAGGTGAAAGTGAATTGTCTCTGTTCAAGATGAGTATCCTTTTTATGAAGCAAATTGACTGGTTTCTTTTTTTTACCCAAAAGTGATCGTCTTAAGACTAACACTCTTGCTTCTTGTACTACTTCTCTGTTTTATGTAAATCTTTTTCAAAGAACTCTTTCTTTATTGCTCCCTCAAACCTACTCCTCATTGGCCTTAGCTTCAGATATCGTTCGTTCTTGAAAGCGGATGCAAAGGTATAGTTTTTTGGCTTACGAACCAAATCTTTTCGCAAAAAAGTTGCTTAAAAACATATCTTTTTAACATCTGTTTACAATTAACACGGGTAAAACACTTAATTTACCTTATAAAATATACGCATGCGGGCGCGTGAGTGTGTGCGTGCACATACACACAGATTACATGTATGGCAGGTGACGCGGTGCATGGAACACGGATTTTATCTTCTAGAACACTTATTTTATTTTTTACGAACACGAATTTTATTTTTTTTGAACACGAATTTCACTCTCACTGATTTTTTAATGTAAGGGAGGATTGACGAGATGAAAAGAATATTTATAAACCAAACTTTTTCGTGGAAAACCGATGGTATTTTTATGCGCAGAAATGAATATTTATGCAAAACAAGAGGAGGAAATGTATAAATATCCAAAACAGCGGTTGTAAGCAAAACCAAGGGTTTTACTTTCTGTTTTCAAAAATAAGCAGGGTTTTATTTATTGTTTTTGTTAACAACTCTTAAAATAGGGGTTGTTTTGTCAAAGGGCCTCTTTGAGGCTGTCAAAGGGCCTTAATGAGCTCGTCAAAGAGCCTCTTTGAGGACGTCAAATGGGCACTTTCAAATCGTAAGTTGGGCCCTTTTAAAATGGCTCTAAAAAAGAGCCGAAAATTGCATAAATATGCAATTTTAGATAGGGTGTTTTTGATTGTTCGACATTTTTATATTTTGCAAAAAAAACACAAAAATCAATTGAAATTAGCTTGACATAAAACATAAAATCGAGAGCTGTGGGGAAACGTAATAAATATTTCAAAAAAAAATTGTAACTTTGCATAACAATCAAGAATAGCAACACAACAAGAACATCCCTGCAAAAAAACAGGATAACCCTGCAACACACATTGCAATCGTTTGCGGAAAATGGGAACGTTACCGCAATCGTTTGCAGAAAGAAATCCATAAAAGAAAACGAACAGTTTGCTCTATAATGGCTAACTTAGCCGTCGGAAAGAGTAACTGAATAATCCTTTTTTTATTTTTTATTATGAGCATCAATATCCTAAGAAATCAGAAGAAGAGAGTAGTAATTGTCGGTGGCGGACTCGGTGGCCTGCGCCTTGCAGAAGACCTCTACGGGGCAGGCATGCAGGTTGTGCTTATCGACAAGAACAATTTTCACCAGTTTCCGCCGCTTATCTACCAGATAGCATCGGCAGGTATCGACCCGAGCAGCATCTCGTTCCCCTTCCGTCAGATCTTCCGCAAGCGCAAAGACTTCTATTTCCGCATGGCAGAGGCCCGTATGGTGGACACCGAGAAGAAGATCCTGCAAACATCAATAGGCAAGATCGACTACGACTATCTTGTGCTGGCAGCCGGTGCAACAACCAACTTCTTTGGAAACAAGAACATTGAAGACTGGGCCATGCCCATGAAGACCGTGCCTGAGGCAATGGGCCTGCGCAACGCCTTGCTCTCTAACCTGGAACGCGCCCTGACCTGCGCCACCGAGGAGGAGCGACAGGAGCTGCTCAACATCGTCATTGTGGGCGGCGGTGCCACAGGCGTGGAGATTGCAGGAGCGCTGTCGGAGATGAAACGCTACGTCATTCCTTACGACTATCCCGACATGGACTCGTCACTGATGCACATCTATCTTATAGAAGCAGGCGACCGTCTGCTTGCCGGAATGTCGCAAGACTCGTCGAAGAAGGCATACGACTTTCTTAAGGGCATGGGCGTGGACATTCAGTTTGGCAAGATGGTGACCGACTATCGCGACCATAAGGTCATCATGAAAGACGGGTCGGAGATTCCTACACGCACCTTCCTCTGGGTATCGGGCATCAGAGCCAACGCCATGCCCGGCATTGACGAGAGTCACCAGGGTCGCGGCTTCCGCTTTAAGGTAGACCGGTATAACCGCATCGACGGCTTGGACGGCGTGTTTGCCATCGGCGACCAGTGTCTGCAGACCACCGACGAGGCTTATCCCAACGGACACCCACAGGTGGCCCAGGTCGCCATACAGCAGGCCAAGAACCTTGCCAAGAACCTGAAGCTCATCAACGACGGTAAGGACGAAAGTGCTCTCACACCTTTTAAATATAACAACCTCGGCTCCATGGCAACCATTGGCCGCAACAAGGCGGTGGTGGAGATTGGCAAGTTGCGCAGCCAAGGTTTCTTCGCCTGGATTCTTTGGCTCGTCGTTCACCTTCGCTCCATCCTCGGTGTAAAGAACAAGATGATGGTGCTGCTCAACTGGTTGTGGAAATATGTGAGCTACAACGACTCTATACGCATGATCACCTACGCCACAAAACCGCGCGAGGTGGTGGAGCGTATGGAACGCGAACAGACCACACACCTGGGTGAAGACTTGATGGACTAAGAACACTGGCTTAACGAAATGCTCCCTGCTCGTTTTCTTCCCGATGGAAAGAAAAATAATGATTGGCGGATATTTGTAGAACAAGAAAAAAATGTGTAATTTTGTGAGAAACAAAAGATAAAGCCAAAACCAACCCTACAAAAGGTATAAAACGACATGGAATCACTAAAAGAATTATACAGAATAGGAAAAGGCCCATCGAGCAGCCACACGATGGGTCCGCAAAAAGCAGCACAGATTTTTGCAGACCATCACCCAGAAGCGAAAGCGTTTAAGGCCATTCTCTATGGCAGCTTGGCAGCTACGGGCAAGGGCCACATGACCGACATAGCGATAACAGAGGTGCTTGAACCCATTGCTCCGGTAACGATCACCTGGGAGCCATCGGTGTTTCTGCCCTTCCACCCTAACGGCATGCGCCTGCTGTCGTATGATGCCGACGGCAAGGAGACAGACAGCTGGCTGGTGTTCAGCGTGGGCGGCGGTGCGCTGTCGGAGGGTGGCGAGACCCGTTGGCTCACCGATGTAAAGGACGTGTACAAAAAGAACACCCTTAAGGAGATTCTCAACTGGTGCGACAACCACGGACGCAGCTATTGGGAGTATGTGGACGAGTGTGAGGACGCCGATATCTGGGACTATCTGCAACAGGTGTGGCAGGTCATGCAGGACAGCGTGGAGCGTGGTCTTGACCATGAGGGCGCGTTGCCCGGTCCGCTTAACTTGCCCCGCAAGGCAGCCACCTATTATGTAAAATCGCAAGGCTACAAGCAGTCGCTTGCCTCGCGCGGTCTGGTGACAGCCTATGCTCTTGCCGTAAGCGAGGAGAACGCCTCAGGCGGCATCATCGTCACCGCCCCTACCTGCGGCTCTTGCGGCGTGTTGCCCGCTGTGCTCTATCACATGTCGCGTGCCCACCACTTCAGCGACACCCGCATCCTCCACGCCCTTGCCACAGCCGGCATCTTCGGCAACGTGGTTAAGAAGAACGCCTCGATCTCCGGTGCCGAGGTGGGTTGTCAGGGCGAGGTTGGCGTGGCTTGCGCCATGGCCTCAGCCGCTGCCTGTCAGCTGTTTGGCGGCACGCCTTCACAGATAGAATATGCTGCCGAGATGGGTCTTGAGCACCACCTTGGCATGACCTGCGACCCTGTGTGCGGATTGGTGCAGATTCCGTGTATCGAGCGCAACGCCTTTGCTGCCACACGCGCCCTCGACTCAAACCTTTATGCCGCCATGAGCGACGGCCGACACCGTGTGTCGTTTGACCGCGTGGTGAACGTCATGAAACAAACGGGGCATGACTTGCCTTCATTATATAAGGAGACAAGCGAGGGAGGTCTGGCCAAAGCTTATGAGTTTTGACAAGGGTGAGGTGAGATGAAAAAAAAGAAATGATTTGTCGAAAGGTTATATATATAAAAACGCTCCACAGCCTCTCGGCTCACAGAAGTTGCTATCCCTACTTCAATCTTACCTTTAATCCAGAGCTTCTATTTCAGAGCCGAGTGCGGCTGAATCACTCAGGCGCGGCTGTGGAACGAGAGTCTTATGTTTGTGTCATGCAGACAACCCTTAGGCCATCATGCAAAGATGACATAAAGAGTCGTTATAACGACACTAAACCATTGTCGTAAGATGAAAAAAATCGTAATGAACAAGCTAAAAAATGTTTTTTTAGGAAACCATTTTAATAGACTTTTCATTAGGTTTTAGCTTTGAGCATAAGGAAGCGCCACATGTGGCACATACAAATAAACAAAGCACAATGCAAAAGTAAGAAAAAATATAATAAAAGGCAAATTTTATAACATAAATTTAAGATGTTTTTCAGCATTAATGTCAAACGACAACGGAAAAACATTTTTGCCTAAACGAAAACAAACTTAATAAGGTGTGTCAAGCAAATTTGCTCGGCACACCTTATTATATATGCAACCTCTTTGCGGCTTTATATATGTAACCTCTTTGCAGCACGCAAAGACGTTTTCTTTTTCCCGCTTATGTCTCTCCAAAACGGAGAACCGTCATTAACGGCGTTGGGCAAGAAGCTGCTCCCAATGGTCAACAAACGTCCTCATGTCGGGCAACACGATGTCGGCACCATTGGCAGAGAGAGCCTCGTCGGGCAACGGTCCGCTGTTTATGCCCACGGTGAAGCAACGGGCAGCAGAGCCGGCAGCCACACCAAGGGGAGCGTTCTCCACCACAACGGCTTGCCACGGTTCGGTGCAGCCTGTCTTGCGCATGCCCATAAGATAAGGATCGGGAGCCGGTTTGCCGCGCTCCACATCATAGGCCGAGACGATGTGCTGCTCATCGATAAACTGACCGAAGTCGTCGACCAGACGCTCAAGAAGCGGACGCTGTCCGCTGCCCGTAACGATGCAGATGCTCATGCCAGCCTCCTTTATCTTGCGCATGATGTCGAACACCCCATCGAAGACAGGAGCCGTCGGCATGTGGTGAAAGATGTCGGCTTTGACCTCGTACATGCGTTGAGCCTCGTCGAGCGTTATGTCCCTACCCTGCTGCTCCTTGACAAACCTCACGATGGTGTCGACACCCCGCGCACCTTCGGTGGCGTAAGAGTCGGCAGCCGTCATGCGTATGCCAAACTGCGCCATCGACTGTTGCCATGCCACAGCATGACTGGGCATAGAGTTGTAGAGCACGCCGTCCATATCAAAAAGCACGGCTTGGGGCGCAAACCGCTCAAAGCCGTGCTTTTGCATGTATTGTTTAATTTCGTTCTCGAACATTATCAGACAAAATTATTTCTCGTCAGCCAGACGCTTCTGTATGGCCTCGCTCTCAGCCTCATATCCAGGCTTGTTGAGCAGCGCAAACATGTTCTTCTTGTAAGCCTCAACACCAGGCTGGTTGAAGGGGTTGACCCCAAGGATGTTGCCACTGATACCGCAAGCAATCTCGAAGAAGTAGATAACTTGTCCGAGGTAATACTCGTTGAGCTGGGGAACCGACACGCGGATGTTAGGCACGCCGCCATCGACGTGAGCCAGACGTGTGCCGAGCTCAGCCATCTTGTTAACCTCATCAACGCGCTTGCCCTCAAGGAAGTTGAGACCGTCGAGGTTCTCGTCGTCGTGGGGGAAGAGGAGAGTCTTCTCAGGAGTCTCTATGCTGATAACGGTCTCGAAGATAGAACGCTCGCCCTCCTGGATCCACTGACCCATAGAGTGGAGGTCGGTTGTGAAGTCGCAAGAAGCGGGGAAGATGCCTTTTCCGTCCTTGCCCTCAGACTCGCCGTAGAGCTGCTTCCACCACTCGCTCATGAAGTGGAGCTTGGGCTGGAAGTTGACAAGAATCTCAATTTTCTTGCCTGCCTCTGCATAGAGAGCGTTACGCACAGCAGCGTAAACAGCAGCGGGGTTCTCATCGAAAGGCACGTCCTTGCCTGTGGCCTTCTCCATGTCGGCAGCACCCTTGACGAGAGCAGCGATGTCGAAGCCGGCAACAGCGATAGGCAGCAAGCCTACGGGTGTGAGCACAGAGAAACGTCCACCCACATTGTCGGGAATGACGAATGTCTTGTAACCCTCCTTTGTAGCGGCAGCGCGTGCAGCACCCTTGTGAGCGTCGGTGATGGCTACGATCACGTCCTTAGCCTCCTCCTTGCCACGCTGGTCCTCACACTGCTTCTTGAGCAGACGGAAGGCGAGAGCGGTCTCGGTAGTGGTGCCCGACTTTGAGATGTTGATAACACCAAATTTCTTGTCCTTAAGATAAGAGGTGAGTTCAGCAAGATAATCCTCGCCGATGTTGTTGCCGGCGAACACCACTGTAGGGTTCTTCTTGTCGCCAACAAGCCATGCGAACGAGTTGCCAAGAGCCTCAATGACGGCGCGTGCGCCAAGGTAGCTTCCGCCAATACCTGCTACAACCACCACCTCACACTTCTCACGCAGTGTGTTGGCCACGCTCTGCAGCTCTGCAATAAACTCGGGGGTGATTGAAGACGGCAGATGGAGCCATCCAAGGAAATCGTTACCGGGGCATGTGCCGTTCTCGAGTGCCTCGTGAGCGGCTACAACCTGAGGTTCATAAGCTTTCACGGCGCCCTCTGAAAGGAACTGGGCAGCCTTTGTAATGTCTAAGCTGATACTTTTCATTTTGATCTGTATTTTTGTTTAATACTGTTATTCCTGTTTTTGCTTTATGTCGAATCTGGGCAAGACCCTCCTTTAACCTTTAGGTGTCTGCATGGTGTCAGGGCATGAGAGCGCCTTTACCTGAAGCTGTCAGTAAGAAGTTTTATCTCTATCTGTGGCGAGATGCGCTCATAGAGCACGTTGTAGACGGCATCGAGGATCGGCATGTTGACATGCAGGTGACGGTTGATCTCCTTCATACACTTAGTGCCGAAATAGCCCTCAGCGATCATCTCCATCTCTATCTGTGCGCTCTTCACGCTGTAGCCTTTTCCTATCATGGAACCGAAGGTTCGGTTACGGGAGAACTTTGAATAGCCTGTGACGAGGAGGTCGCCAAGATAAGCCGAGTCGTAGACGTTGCGGTTGAGCGGGTTCACGGCATCGAGTAGTCGCGACATCTCTTGCACAGCGTTCGACATGAGCACCGCCTGAAAGTTGTCGCCATATCCCAGTCCGCTACACATGCCTGCGGCAATGGCATAGACGTTTTTCAGCACCGACGAATATTCTATGCCTATAACGTCGTCGCTGGTCTTGGTCTTTATATAGTCGGACGCCATAACATCGGCAAAGGCTTGCGCCTTCTCATAGTCCTCGCATCCCACGGTGAGGTAAGACAGGCGTTCAAGAGCCACCTCCTCAGCATGTGACGGTCCACCAATGCAGGCAAGGTTCTCAAACGGCACGTCATAGACCTGATGAAAATATTCGGAGCACGCGAGGTTCTCGTCGGGCACCAGACCTTTGATTGCTGTTATGATGTACTTGTCGCGTATGCGTGTGCGCAATTTCTTCAGGTGGTTTTTAAGATAAGGTGAAGGAATGACGAACACGAGGGTGTCGTAGGCCTCAACAATCTTGTTTATGTCGCTGGAGAAATAAATCTCATTGGTGTTGAAATGCACACTTGTGAGATAGGTGGGGTTATGGCTTATGCGCTTGAATTCCTCTATACGGTCGTCACGGCGCATGTACCATCCGATGTGGTGCGTGTGCCCAATGACAATTTTGGCTATGGCGGTAGCCCAGCTTCCGCCTCCTATAATTGCAATTTTTCCGAAGTCAAAAGCCATATCTTTTCAATTCGAAATTAGAACTCATAAGTCATATCCATAACTCATCATCCGCTATGCAAGCCGTTTGCCGGTTGTGCAAGCCGTTTGCCGGTTGTGCAAGCCATTTGCTGACGATGGGTTATGGATTATGAATTTAAAAAAAATGGTTAGGCGTTGGCCTTGTCTATCCATGCCTGGATGTCGTCAACAGAAGGTTTGTCGTAACCAAGCTTATACTTCTTGTTTATCTCGCCGACCTTCTGCTGCAAGCCCTGGGCCTTCTCGTCCTTGATGTCGGAGATGAGGTTGAAGCCAGCCTTGCGGAGAACATATACCCAGTTTTCGGGAACGCCGATAGCCTCCCACTCCTTGATGGTGCTCTGCGGGATTTTCTTCTCAGGCTTCATCTGCGGGAAGAAGAGCACCTCCTGGATGAAGGTCTTGCCTGTCATGAGCATGACCAGACGGTCGATGCCGATACCGATTCCCGATGTGGGAGGCATGCCATACTGGAGAGCACGGAGGAAGTCTTGATCGATGATCATAGCCTCGTCGTCGCCCTTGTCGGCAAGCTTCATCTGGTCGATGAAACGGTTCTCCTGATCAATGGGGTCGTTAAGCTCCGAGTAGGCGTTGGCCAGCTCCTTGCCGTTGACCATAAGCTCGAAACGCTCGGTCAGACCGGGCTTTGAGCGGTGCATCTTGGTGAGCGGCGACATCTCCACGGGATAGTCGGTGATGAAGGTTGGCTGTATGAATGTGCCTTCACAGAACTCGCCGAACAGCTCGTCGATGAGCTTGCCCTTGCCCATGGTCTCGTCCACGTCCATGCCCTTCTCCAGACAGAAGGCGCGAATTTCGTCCTCGGTCTTGCCGTTGCAGTCGAAACCGGTCTTCTCCTTAATGGCATCGAGGATAGGCAGACGGCGATAAGGGGCCTTGAAGCTCACCATGTTGCCGTCGATCTCGCGCTCGGGCTTGCCGTTAACGGCAATACAGATTGCTTCGAGCAGCTTCTCGGTGAACGACATCATCCAATTATAGTCCTTATACTGGACATACAGCTCCATGCAAGTGAACTCGGGGTTGTGGTTACGGTCCATGCCCTCGTTACGGAAGTTTTTGCCGATCTCGTAGACACCCTCGAAGCCGCCTACGATGAGTCGCTTCAGATAAAGCTCGGTCGCGATACGCATGTACATGTCGGTGTCGAGCGCGTTGAAATGGGTGATGAACGGACGTGCGCTGGCACCGCCTGCAATGGCCTGCAATGTGGGTGTCTCCACCTCCGTGTAGCCAGCCTCGTCGAGCACGCGGCGCAAGGTGCGCAGCACGGTAGCACGCTGGAGGAAGGTGTCTTTCACGCCGTCATTGACGATGAGGTCGACATAACGCTGGCGGTAGCGCAGCTCGGGATCATCAAACTTGTCGTATGCCACGCCGTCCTTATACTTAACGATAGGCAGCGGCTTGAGGCTCTTTGAGAGCAGCGTGAGCGACTTGGCGTGAACAGAGATCTCGCCGGTCTGTGTCTTGAACACAAAACCTGTGATACCGATGAAGTCGCCGATATCCATAAGGCGCTTGAACACCTTGTTGTACAAATCTTTATTCTCGTCGGGGCAAATGTCGTCACGGGTGATGTAAACCTGAATGCGGCCTTTCGAGTCTTGCAGCTCCACGAAGCTTGCCTTGCCCATCACGCGGCGGCTCATCATGCGGCCGGCAATGCACACGGTGCGCTCTTCGCCCTCAGCGAAGTTTGCCTTTATCTCATCAGAAAAAGCATTGGTGGGATACTCTGCTGCTGGATACGGATCGATGCCCATGTCGCGCAGTTCCTGCAGACTCTGTCGTCTTACAATCTCTTGTTCGCTTAACTCTAAAACGTTCATATATTTATTTGAAGTTGTTTTTCTTGTTTGGGTGCAAATTTACTAATTATTTCTGAAAGAGCGCTGTTTTTCACCTTAAATAATGTAACAAATGGGAGCTTACGACAAAATAGAGCTTCAAACAGTTTTGTCAAACGCCTAAAAATGTTTAAATTTGCAGCCACATAAACTAACTTTAAAAACAATAAAAAAGAAGGACAAAAAACAATTCTATGAAAATTAAAACCACTCTCCTGCTTTTGGCTTTGATCTTGGCAACTGCTGTCCCGGCCCAAACGCCCGATTATGCCACGTTGAAAGCTTCGCTAAGCGAGAAATCGCTACCTTTAGTAAACATAACGGTAGAAATAGGAAATGTGAGCAAGCCAAATTATCTGCCTGCAAAAATAGAGATTGCGGATCCATGGAAACGTACTGACGGCAACGTGGAAACGACGTTCAACTGTAAGGTGAAATATCGAGGTTCCTCTTCTTTGAAATATGACAAGAAGTCGTTTGCCGTAAAGCTGCTCAACGACAAAGGAAAGAGCTTGGACGCTACTGTGCTTGGCATCCGTAATGACGACTCATGGATTCTTGATGCCATGGCCGTGGACCGTCTGCGCATGCGCAACAGGCTGAACTTTGATATCTGGAACGCAATGTCGGGCACGCCTTACGAGACCGACAACGACAACCGTAACGGAACAAACGGGTTCTTTGTGGAGCTGTTCATCAACGGCGAATATCATGGACTCTACTGCATGACGGACAAGGTGAACCGCAAGCTGTTAGGCGTGAAAAAGCCTGACGACAAGGACAAAGACAACGTTAAGATTAACGGCGTAATGTACAAATGTGACAGTTGGGGAAGTGCTGCCTCTCTGAAAGGCTATGAAGAGCAAGACATGAACAAAGAGTCGTGGAACGGATGGGCGCTCGACTATCCTGACGATTATCCGTGCGCTGAAGCCTACACTCCGCTGAAAAACTTTATCGACTATTGCGCTACGACATCAGATGACGACTTCATTGCGGGCATCGACAAGAACTTCTGTCTGCAAAATTTCATCGATTATCAGGTGTTTCTCATGTCTCAAGGACTACGCGACAACAACATGAAGAACACATTCCTTAGCCTTGTCGACAAGAACGAAAGCAAACGGATGATGGTCACGCCATGGGACCTCGACTGCTCGCTCGGCGGAAACTATAACGGCGAATATTATAACGTGCTTGTAGATAAAGGTTGGCTCACAGGAAACTATTTATACTCACGTCTTTGGGAGCTGAACGCGGACAACTATCGCAACAAGATTGCAAACTGTTGGAAAAAGTTGTGCGCAGATGGCGTGCTCTCTAAAGAGGGGTTCAACAAACGCGTTGACAAGTATGTGGAGGCTTTTGTGGAAAGCGGTGCGTGGGAACGCGAATGTAACAAGTGGAACAATAACCCTGTGGAGCTTAAGAGAGACATAAAAGAAGAAGCGATTTATGTAAAAGACTGGTACAGCCGCAACTATGACCAGTTGGAGAAGAATGTTTTTTATGGTCTGGGCACAGGAATAAAGGACATTGTAGCCAACGACGGCAACACGTCAAAAACAGAAATGTTGCATAACGTCATGGGGCAAAAGGTAGGGACCACATACCACGGCATCGTTATAAAGAACGGAAAGAAGATTATCTGCCGATAACATTTTCCTGTTGGTTTTTATTGCCCATAGCTTTGATTCTATTTGACTATAGGTTACCATCATAAGCAACAGCAATCTCCATGGCCTCAGCTCTTGCTGGCTTGCCCGTCTCTGTCATGGGCAGGCGGTCTAAGGCTATGAAGACATGAGGTTGCTCATATTTTGAAAGCCGCGCATTGCACGCGGCTTTTATTTTTTCCAAAATTTCTTTTTCTCCCAAGGTTTCTTTTCCCCCCAAGGCTTCTTTTCCTCCCAAGGTTTCTTTTCCTCCCAAGGCTTTCCTTTCATCCAAAGTTTTTGTCCTTTCTAAGGCATTATTTTCTCCCAAGGTATCTATCCCATCGTGTTTTATCTCGGCAAGCAACACCACGGTCTCGCCAAACTTGGCGTCGGGACGTTTCGTTATAATGAACGGCACGTCCATAACAGGCTGTAGCTTTGCCTCAATCTCCTCAATCTGCATTTTTATTCCACCGCTACACACCACGTTGTCTTTTCGGCCTCTTATGCGGAAGTGTCGCCCGTCGGGAGCTATCTCTGCAATGTCGTTGGTTACGAGCGTCGAGGCACACACGTCTGGAGCATTTATAATGAGACACCCTTCGTTCGTGGTGCTGACATTCACGTTAGCGAACGGCTCATACCACGAGCTGGCATCCGGCCCACTAAGACGACGTAAGGCGATGTGTGACAGGGTCTCCGTCATGCCGTAAGTGCTCCACACAGCGTTAGGAAAAGTCTTCAGAGCGGCTGCCATCTCCGCGTTCACAGCCCCACCGCCAATGATGAGATGTTTTATCTGTCGCAACAAGGCACACTCCTCCTCCACCGCCATGCTGTTGTAGACCTGCATGGGCACCATGGCAGCAAACACAGGAGCCTCTTTCAGTCCGCGCAACGGATGTCCACACGGTTCCACCTCAACAAGGCGTAAACCGCAGACGAGCGACCGCACCACCACCATCTTGCCGGCGATATATTGGAGCGGCATGCACAAGAGAGCGGTGTCGCCCTCCTTAAGATTGAGAAAGCGGCATGTCATGCGTGCCGACGCCTCCATGCGCCGTTTCTCCACAAGCATGGGTTTAGGCTTGCCTGTGGAGCCACTGGTGTGAACGAGCAGCGTTGGAGACGGCGAGTGCCAGTCGGCGATAAATTCGTTGAGTGTCATTGTTGTTTTTTGAGAATTGATTATTGTCTTGCAAACACGTCACTTGCGACATGCAAACACGTCACTTACGAGTCGTAAACATGGCAGATAGCAAGGCTAAACATGGCAGATAGCACGACCAAGCATGGCATTATTCCACTCTCCACAGTTTGTCGCCTCTAATCTCCAGCGGCATGTCTATGTTGTCGGTAAAGAGCAATCCTGTGCCAAGGCCTTGAGGCATAGTTATGGACGGGCCATAAACGTCAGAGGCAAACTGGGCGATTGCGTTAAGCCCGACGTTGCTCTCAAGAGCGCTTGTTATCCAAGAGCCTATGCCACGTTCCTTTGCAAGGTTTATCCATTCGCGCGAGCCAGCCATGCCTCCATGCAGAGAGGGTTTGAGGATGACATACTGCGGACAGATGGTGTCGAGCAGATGCTGCTTCATGGACAGCATGTTTACGCCAATAAGCTCCTCATCGAGAGCAATGGGCAGAGGCGACTCCTTGCAGAGGCGCGACATGTCAGCCCACTGGTGTTGGCGTATGGGTTGCTCAATGGAGTGGATGTCAAAACGTGCGAGCTTCTCAAGACGCTCCATGGCGTTGTCGGGAGTGAAGCCGCCATTGGCATCGACGCGCAGCTCTATCTGCTCCTTGGTGAAAGCAGAACGAATGTGGCGGATAAGGTCAAGCTCCTTGTCAAAGTCGATTGCCCCAATCTTCAGTTTCACACATCTGAACCCGGTCTTCATTTTATTCTCCAACCGCGAGAGCATCTCATCATAGCTACCCATCCACACCAAGCCGTTAATAGGAATGCCCTCCTCGCCGCGTGCGAAAGGCGTGTCGAAAAGCACGTCGCTTCCGCTTTCAAAGCTGAGCAGGGCCGTCTCCAGGCCAAACAGGATCGAAGGATAAGGGCGCAACATGTCGTGGTTTATCTTGCCCGTAAGGCCGAACATGTTGCACACCGAATAGAGAATGCGTTCATACTCGGGTATGGCATCACAGCTGAGGTCTGGCAACGGTGCACACTCTCCCACACCCTTGCGGTCGGGCTGTTCTGGCGAGGTTATGGTTATGAACCACGACTGGCGTGTGGTGTAGATGCCCCTCGATGTTCCTGCAGGCTGTTTAAAATGCAGCGTGCGCGGTTCTATGGTCACATGATAAGTCATTATTTTTTCTTTTCTTTATAATCTAACGGAAGCTTACGGAAGACGATGAAAGCTTATGGAAGCTTATGAAAGCCTATGGAAGTTTATGGCAGCTTATGGCAGCTTGGGATATTTTTTAAAGTCGGGCTTGCGCTTCTCAAGGAACGCGCGACCACCCTCTTGCGCCTCATCAAGCATGTAATAGAGCATGGTGGCGTCGCCAGCCAACTCCTGAATGCCTGCCTGTCCGTCGAGCTCAGCGTTCAGTCCGGCCTTGATCATGCGCAGAGCGAGAGGCGAGCGTTCCATCATGGTCTCTGCCCACTCCACACACTCGTCTTCCAGCTTGTCGAAAGGCACAACCTTGTTCACCATACCCATGCGTTCTGCCTCCTCTGCCGTGTATTGGCGACACATGAACCATATCTCGCGGGCCTTCTTCTGGCCAACGATGCGTGCAAGGTAGCTGGCACCGAAGCCAGCGTCGAACGATCCCACCTTGGGACCTGTCTGTCCGAAGATGGCGTTGTCGCTGGCAATGGTGAGATCGCACATGAGGTGCAGCACATGACCGCCGCCAATGGCGAAGCCGTTAACCATAGCGATGACAGGCTTGGGCAGCGAGCGAATCTGCTTCTGCACGTCAAGAACGTTGAGACGTGGCACACCATCGTCGCCGACATAGCCGCCACGGCCTTTGACGTGCATGTCGCCACCCGAGCAGAAGGCCTTGTCGCCAGCACCTGTAAGGATGACCACACCTATGCGTTGCGCCTCGCGACACCAGGCAAACGCTTGCGACATCTCCCATGTGGTGCGGGGTGTGAAGGCGTTACGATAACGCGGACGGTTTATTGTAATCTTGGCTATGCCGTTATATTCTTCGAAGAGAATCTCCTGAAAATCGAAATCCTCAATCTTTTTCCATTCACGGTTTGAACAATTCATATCTTTTTTCTTTGTCTTTTTTACAAGGTTTGTTTTTCAACTTTTTCTTGCAAGGTTTATTTTCTGCAAGCTTTTCTCCTGCGAGCTTTTTCTGCAAGGTTTTCTGCAAAGTTTATTACTTACAAGGAAAAATCAAGATGTTTATTTTAAAGATTCAAAATACTCTTTCATGGCCTTCGCATCCTCCGCAGCGTCGGTAAACACCTCAAGCACCATGGGGCGGTCTGCCTGTTGTGTGAGCAAGGTCACGACGCCCACCTGCATCTCATCCATGTTGGTGGCCTTAAGGTAGCCGATGTCGTTCTGCGTGCAGATGCCGCGAGCCTCGGTGTTGTGGGCTGCAGCCACCATGTCGTGGGCGGCGGGACTGCCGTCAAGACCTGGCAACGTACTGAAGATTCCGCCCTCGTGGTTGTTAAGCAATATTATGCGCAAGTTGCCACGCAAGCGACCATTCCACAAAGCGTTCTGGTCATAGAAGAAGCTGAGGTCGCCAATGACGCACACCACCTTGTCGGTGGTTCCGAGAGAGAAGCCGGCAGCCGTAGACAGCGAACCTTCTATGCCGTTAACGCCACGGTTGCACCACACACGATGAGCCGCATAAATGTTTGCCAGTCTTACCGCCGAGCTGTTGGCATAATGAACATGCAGATCTTCATAAAGGTCCTCAAGCTGACTTTCAAAATATCTCACCGTTGCCATCTGCGAGAAGGGCGGCTCATAGCTTTCGGCGTGTGCGCCACAACGGTCGAGCAGTCGTTGCCAACGTGAGCGGAACGCTTCGTGCTCGGCACTTAGGTTTGTGGCATGAGAAGCCTTTTCTTCTGCAGCAAGAGTCTCATAGTTGGCAATGGCAGCCACGAGAGTCAGCAAGAGGGCGTTTGTCTCTTCCATCGGACATTCCACGATGTCGGTAAGCGACATCAGCGGGTCTGACACCTCAAGCACATTGGGTGTCACGACCCACGTCGGCGCCTTTGCCTGACGAAGGAAACGGCGCACGGCCTTGCTTACTACGGTGCCTCCAATGTAGACAATGGCGTCGGGCGCAAAGCGGTCTGTGCTGTCGGGCGCAACGACCTTGTCGCCATCAGCTGACGTGAGCACACGCACAGCCTCATCGCCATGTGTTATGTTGTAAGACGGGCTTGACAGAGGCTCTGCCAACACCACGCAACGTTGGGACAGGCTGCACAAGGTGTCGGTGTCTACAGCCCCGTCAGGCAACTGCCCCAGCACCACTATAGGACGCTTGGCTTGTGCGAAGGCTTTGAATGTGTCTACGTTGAACGTCGTTGGCAGCGTATGCGCCTTGAAGGGCGTTGTCTCGGGCAGCTTCTCCTCGTCAAACAGGAACAGCGGTTCCGTCACCGGCACGTTTATGTGGACGGGAGCACAGCCCTTGCAGGTGGCAAGATGGAGAGTCTCGTTTATCAGTCGGCCACACAGCCATCTTTCCTCTTCATCATGAGGCTCAGGCAACTGCACCGACCGACGCACCATTGGTCCGAACGCTCCCTGTTGCGGCAGCGTCTGTCCATCGAGCTGTCCTATCCACTGCTGCGGCCTGTCTGCCGACACCACGATGAGCGGCACATGCTGATAAAAAGCCTCAGCCACAGCAGGTGCCACGTTCAGGAGCGCCGACCCCGAGGTCACACACACCACAACAGGCCGCCCTGTGGCTTGCGCCAAGCCAACAGCATAGAACCCGGCAGACCGTTCATCGGTGACAGGGTGACATGTTATCTGCTCTGCCTCATTGAGGTTGTGCACAATTGGCGCGTTGCGGCTACCAGGACACACCACGGCATCGGTTATGCCTTTGGCAACAAGCAACGACGTTAAAAGGTTTATGTTTTCTTTATTGCTGTACATCTTCTTAATTGACTTTTTTATCTTTAAAGAGCTATCTTGGCTTTTTAAGAGCACTTTTGGCTTTTTAAGACCGTTCTTAGCTTTTTAAGATACCGTTCTTGGGCTTTTTAAGACCATTCTTGGCGTTTTAAGACCGCTCTTGGCGTTTTAAGACAGTTCTTGGCTTTTTAAGACCGTTCTTGGGCTCAGCTTTCAAAGAGCCGTCTCATCGTCTCCATTTTCGCTTCTGTCTCGTTCCATTCATCCTCTTCTTTGCTGTCGGCAAGCAGTCCGCCGCCAGCATAAAGCCACAGGTCGCGGCCCTCGAAGCGCATGCAACGGAGCGACACATAAAGACTCGTCTTGCCGTCTATGCCCATTGGTCCCGCAAAGCCGCTATAATAAGACCGTGGCATCTGCTCGTTGCTCATGATGAACCCGAAGGTTGGCTGCTTGGGCATGCCACAGACAGCAGGTGTGGGGTGAAGGGCGTTGATGACACGCCCGATGCTCCGGTCGTCATTGATGCTGAAACTGAAGTCGGTGCGCAGGTGCACAAGGTCGCCAGCGCGTGTGGTGTAAGGGTCTGAAGAGGTCACGTTGTCTGAGAACTGTTCTATCTGCTCCTCAATATAATCGGCCACATATCTCTGCTCAAAGCGGTTCTTGTCGCTCCACCTTATGTTTTGTGCAGAGGTGCGGGCACCGGGAGTGTCGAAGTCGAGCATATCGTTGCCAAGCTTCATCGTTCCCGCCAACGCCATCGTGTGCCACTCCTGTCCGCTGCCTTGAAGCAGAATTTCAGGCGTAGCCATGAGCCATGTGCCGCAACGAGGAGTCTGCACAAGAGCCACAAACATGCGTGGGTAACGTCTGCAAGCGCAGAAGAACATCTCTTCAAGGTCTGCCTCGCGCTGCGCCACCATGTGCGAGCAGCGAGCCAACACGATCTTGCTGAACGTTCCGTTGGTGAGCTGTGCGTGGAAGTTGCGGAAATCTATGCCATAGCGTTGTCGCTCCAAAGCGCCATCCACCACCTGCGCGTCAAAAGTGTCAAGCGACAAAGAGCCTTGCGGCACCTCGCCCCAGTCTACCCTGTCAGGACGAATCACGATGACGTGGCGGTCTTCTGACGGCGCAAAGGGAGCCATCACAAAGCCTCTCTGCACCCCAAGCTCCTCGCACGACATCAACACGTCGGGCTGTCCGCCTATCTGTTCAAGCTTGCAGAAGCGTTGTTCATGCGGATAACGGAACAGAGCCTTGGCAACAGCCAGGCCCTCATCCTTTGCCTCAATCATTTCTCCTCCTTGCCCTTCATTATAAAGTTGGTGACCTGTACCGACGACACGAGGTCCCCATTCTCGTTCTTTATCTCTATGTGCCACACATGCAGCGTCTTGCCACGGTGCAGCAGTCGGCCATAAGCCGTCACGGTGTCGCCCTCAAGCACAGCCTTGACATGCTCACCGCTCACGTTTATGCCCACGCATATCTTGCCTGGACACAACACCATAGACCCCACGCCAGCCACGTTCTCAGCCAGCGCGAGCGATGCTCCCCCGCTGAGAAAGCCAAACGGCTGTCTGTTGCGCTCATCCACCTTCATGCTTGCCACACACATGTCGGGTTCGGGTGTGGAAATAAAGTTCATTCCGAGGGTGTTTGAGAGACCGTCGCTGCGGCGCAGTTTTTCTTTTATTGTTTCTAAGTACATTTTTCTTCGTCTTTTTCTTAATCAAGCAAAGCCTGTAGGCTCATGCTTATTTAATTTTGGCTACTAAATTACAAAAAAATATGCAATCAGCATTATTTAGCCATGATTTTTATTTTTTAATTGGTTTTATTTCATGCAATCGTTTTTTTCCATTACTTTTGCAAGATAAGAACATTCACTCAGAACATAACTAACAAAAGACACATAAAATAAGGATATGATAAAGAGCGACTGCATTGTGATTATTCCGACCTATAACGAGAAGGAAAACATCGAGAAGATTATCCGCGCCGTGATGGGTTTGGAAAAAGCATTCAACATTTTGGTTATCGATGACGGATCGCCCGACGGCACCGCCGACATCGTTAAGGGGCTGATGGCAGACGAGTTTAAGGACCGTCTGTTCATCATTGAGCGCAGCGGCAAGCTCGGCCTTGGCACAGCTTATATTGCAGGCTTCAAGTGGGCTCTGGAGCACGGCTACGACTACATCTTTGAGATGGATGCCGACTTCAGCCATGATCCCAACGACCTGCCACGCCTCTATGCTGCCTGTCACGACGAGGGTGCCGATGTGGCCATCGGCTCGCGCTATGTGAGCGGTGTCAACGTTGTCAACTGGCCCATCGGCCGCGTGCTCATGAGCTATTTCGCTTCCAAGTATGTGCGCCTTGTCACGGGCTTCAGCGTTCACGACACCACAGCCGGCTTTAAGTGCTACAAGCGTCGCGTGCTCGAGACCATCCCTCTCGACAAGATTCGCTTCAAGGGCTATGCCTTCCAGATAGAGATGAAGTTTACGGCCTACAAGATTGGCTTTAAGATTAAAGAGGTGCCCGTCATCTTCGTCAACCGCCGCGAAGGCACAAGCAAGATGAGTGGCGGCATCTTCGGCGAGGCCTTCTTCGGCGTCATGCGTCTGCGCTGGGACGGATGGTTCCGCAAATATCCAAAGATGCCGAAAGAGGCATAAATCAAACAACGCGGCTTTAAAGCGTAACCATAGTCCTTACTTGCTGTTTACGCTATAAAGCCGCGTTCTCAAATTAAGGAAACCCCGTTCTCGCATTGAGAAAACCCCGTTCTCTAATTAAGAAAGCCGCGTTCTCGCATAAAAAAGGGAAAAGCTCAAAGAAAAACAATCATTTTCACATAAGAGCGGTTCTAAAAACCTAAACAAATATGATGGGCAACCACACATATCGTTTTTTTCTTATCGTTGTCCTTGTTCTAACGATAACGTGCTTGAGCCATGCCACGACAAGCTCTAATCACAACTTTCCGGGCTGCAGCCATAACCTGTCAAGCTTTGCACAGGCCCTATCTGCCGACACGGTAAAGACAAAGGAGCAGGAACAGCATCAAAAAGAGGCAAGAAAAGCGAAAGAGCAACATCAAGAAGAGGCAAAGAAAGCAAAGAAGCAACGCATGGTGTATCTGCAAGGCACGTCCAAAGACTCGTTCACGAAGGCCATGCTGCAAGCACACATAACGGTTATGGATGCCGACAGCGCCGTGATAGACACCACAACAGCTTGGCGGTGGGACAACGAGGGCGGATGGTATATGCAAGTGCCAGCCCGCGCAGGCATGCTCATCATCAAAGGCGAGTGTGACGGCTATGAGACAAGCTTTCTCAACTTCAACATCCGAAGCATTGGGCGCAACAGTTCGTTCAAGGTGCCACCCTTGTTGCTGAAAAAGAAACTTAACGAAGACATCTATAAAGATGTAGACCTCGATGGCGTGGTCGTAACGGGCACGAAAATAAAGATGACCTACCGCGGCGACACCATCGTCTACAACGCCTCTGCCTTCAATCTGCCCGATGGGTCAATGCTCGACGCCCTCATTCGCCAGATGCCGGGTGCCGAACTGAAAAGCAACGGCGACATCTACATCAACGGCAAGAAGCTCGACTATCTGCTTCTCAACGGCAAAGACTTCTTTAAGGGCAAAAACAAGGTGATGCTCGACAACCTGCCCTACTACACCTTGAAGGAGCTAAAGGTCTACAACAAACAGACAGACAAGAGCGAGATGTTGGGAGAGAATGTAGAGAAGAAAGACTATGTCATGGACGTGAGCCTCAAGCGCCAGTATAACCGCGGACTGATGGCCAACGCCGAAGTTGCGGGCGGCACAAAGGAGCGATGGATGGCACGACTGTTCTCTCTCTATTTTGACGACCACACACGTCTGTCGCTCTTTGCCAACGCCAACAACGTGAACGAGACACAGACGCCAGGCACTGAAGGCGACTGGCAGCCATCAAACAGTCCGCAGGGGCAGACCACCACACGCCTTGTAGGTCTGCATCTCGACACAGAAGACAAGAACAAGGTGGTGACCGACAACATCGATGCCACCGCCACATGGACCGATGCCTTGGACGAGATGCACTCGGCAAGCGAGTCGTTCGCATCGGGCGGCAACATCTTCAGACGCTCCATGAGCCTTAACCGACAGAAAGATTTCAGGGCAAGCCTGCAAAACAACATGCGCTTGAGAACAGGAAATATAGGCATGACATCATGGACATCGCTCGACTACAGCAACAGCCGCAACAACGCCAACAGCCGCAAAGCAACCTACGACAACGACCCGTCACGGTTTGGAAGCATAAAAGAGGTGCTCGACTCCACATTCTTTGCCGACACCAACCCTCTGTTCTCCATGCTTACCAACCGTTCACAGAGCATATCGCTGGACCGCTACCGCTCGTTCAGCGCCAGCCAAGACACATGGGCTTTTTACAAGTTGCCATGGGGCGACCGCTTAGAGATAAACATAAACGGCACATACAGTCTGGCAAAACCAAGCGACAGCCACACCATGACACGCAACGACTATATGAAGACCGGTGAGAGCGACACACGCAACGTCTATTCCGACCGCCACAACAACACCTATTCTTACAACGCCGCCTTAAGCTATTCGTTGACCCTCCCCGTAGGCCTCTACATCAAGCTTCAAGGAGGCTACAAGCAGTCGCTCTCTACAAGCAACAATCTCAACTATCGTCTCGACCGCTTCGGCGGACGATGGACAGACCTTGCCACAAGCATGCTCCATGAGCTGCCGTCAACACGCGACTCGATGCTTCTTGCCCTCGATTTCGACAACAGCATCCACCATGCCGACCTCAAACGCTCATACACCACGCAAGCCGTGCTCAACTTCAACAACAGGAGCAACACGCTGTTTGCGAGCATGCTCCTGCCGTTGAGATGGCAGCACGAGCGCCTCAGCTATCAGCAGGCCGCTCTCGACACGGTAGCCACACGCCGCAACGTGCTGTTCATGCCAGGCATCAGCGTGTTCTGCAACAAAGAAAAGGTGCAATATAGCGCTGCGCTGTTCCTTTCGTCCACGCTGCCGCCGATGACCTCCCTCATGCCCGTGAGCAACGACCTCAACCCGTTGGCTGTGCGCATAAGTAACCCCGGCCTCAAGCGCACGGACAACATGAGCTTCAATGGCGACATCAGCTTCAACCAGAAGCGACATCAGCAAAACATATCGTTTGGCTTCGATGCAAACATAAGCCGCAACAGCTTAGGCACACGCACCACCTATAACCGTGCAACGGGAGGCTACACCTACATGTCGGACAATGTGAAAGACGGCAACTGGTCTGTGAACGCACGCAACGGCTTCACGCGCACCCTCGACAAGGCCGACCGTCTGACCATCGATAACCGATTGTCATACAACTACAGCCGCAGCACCGATTTCGACATCGCCTACGACGAGACATCAACAGCGTTGAGCCGCGTCAACACGTCGCTGCTCGGCGAGAAGCTGTTGCTCACCTACCGCAAGGGCAATTTCAGCGCCTCATGCAGCGGCAACCTGTCATGGCGCCACAGCACAGGCGACCGCGACAACTTTGAGACCATCAACACCTTCGATTTTTCTTATGGCATGACGCTCTCCTGTCGCCTGCCTCTGTCTGTCACCCTCGCCACCGACCTACGCCAATACAGCCGTCGTGGCTACGGCGAAAGCTCCATAAACACCGACAACCTGGTGTGGAACGCCTCGCTCACCCGCACCTTCGGCAAGGGCAAATGGGTCCTCAAAGCCGAGGCTTTCGACCTCTTGCATCAGCTCTCCAACACCACCTACGCCGTCAACGCGCAGGGACGTACCGAGGTGTGGCGCAACACCATACCGAGCTACGCCATGCTCCATCTGGCGTATAAGTGGAGCAAGATGCCAAAGGGCAAGAAATAAAATTGTAAAAAACAGCGTCTCTTCTGTTTTTTTATGTAACTTTGTGGCAAACATTAAAACTTTGTGGCAAACATTTAATAGAATGAATAAAATAAGATACATTAATTTGTGCATCACCGAGTTTGCAAAAAAATTCGGAATGCCAGCCGATATTGCCTTCAACTATTTGAAGCAATATCAAGCTCTTGCTTTTCTTGACAAGTGTTATGAGGCAGAGCACCAATTATCCTTGGCAGACGCACTTAAAGACATGCAGATGTATTGCCGCAAACATGGAGGAACAATATGATGAAACTATACCACGGAACCAATATTGATTTTTCTGAAATCGATTTCAGCAAATGTAAACCAAACAAAGACTTTGGCCAAGGGTTTTATCTAACCGACATCAAAAAGCAAGCTCTTGAGATGGCTGTGAGACGTTGTAATTTTGAACAATCGGGCGCTCCTATTGTACAAGAATACGAATTTGACGAGACCGTTCTTCATGACGGTTCTTTGAAGATAAAAATATTTGACGGCGTTTGCCCTGAATGGGCGGAATTTATTCTAAAAAACAGGACATCAAGAAAAAAAATCACACACAGCTATGATGTTGTGGTTGGACCCGTTGCTGACGATGGTGTGGTTTACCAACTCAACCTCTACCAACAACATTTCATTACAATAGAACAGCTTGTCAAAGGTTTGGAATACAGAAAGCTGAACAACCAATATTTCTTTGGCACAAAAAGAGCAATTTCTAAACTAAAGCGCTTATGAAACTAAAAAAGAGTCAAATACAATTCATTATAAATTGTGACGTTGAAGAACTTGTCAATTTTTTAAAAGAAGATTATAAGATGAATATTATTGATGCCTTTGACAAAGTTTACAATTCACAATTGTACAAAAAGCTAATAGATACGCGCAACGGGCTATACATTCAAAGTCCACGTTATCAGTATGAATTTCTAAAAGAAGAGATTTGAATTAAAATTTCAATCTTCAATTGTTCTATAAAACACAAAAGGATGAGGTATGCCGAAGAGCAAGCCTCATCCTTTTTGCGTTGTTTCACCGTTTTTGTTTTTACGCCAAAGCCTCGACATACTGAGCGCACATCTCAGCGCAACGCTCGCCATCCACACCTGCCGACACGATGCCGCCAGCATAGCCGGCGCCCTCGCCACAGGGGAACAGTCCTTGCACGGTGACATGCTGCAACGTTGCAGGGTCACGCACAATGCGCACAGGCGATGATGTGCGCGTCTCGGTGGCAATGAGCACCGCCTCGTTGGTGAGGAAGCCGTGGCTCATCTTGCCAAACTTCTTGAAACCTTCTTGCAGACGCTTGGCCACAAACGGCGGCATCCAGAAATGAAGAGGCGAAGAGATCAGTCCTGGAGCATAGCTGCTCTTAGGCAGGTCATAACTCAAGCGGTTGTTCACAAAGTCGGCCATGCGCTGCGCAGGAGCCGTCTGCTTCATGTTGCCCTGCTGCCAGCAGTCGCGCTCAAGCTTCTCTTGGAAATGCATCATACACAAAGGATCGCTGCTGTCGCCACCGACATCATCGGGATGCAGCTCCACCACCATGCCGCTGTTGCTCCACTGCGTGCCGCGGTTGCTGGGACTCATGCCGTTCACCACCAGCTGTTGCGGTCCTGTGGCAGCAGGAATGACGAAGCCACCGGGACACATGCAGAACGAGTAGACACCACGCTCCTCCACCTGCGTTACAAAGCTATACTCGGCAGCAGGCAGATACTTGCCCCTACCCTCGCGGTTGTGATATTGAATCTGGTCGATGAGCTGCGACGGATGCTCCAGACGCACACCCACGGCAATGCCCTTAGCCTCGATATGTATGTTGCTCTCAACGAGCAGACGGTACACGTCGCGAGCCGAATGGCCCGTAGCAAGAATGACGGGTCCGTGAAAAGTCAGTTCACCGCCTGTCTTCAGGTCTACAGCCTCAACCCCCATCACGCGCTCACCTTCCACCACAAGACGCGTCATCTTGGTTTGGAAATGCACCTCGCCGCCACATTTTATGATGGTGTTGCGCATGTTCTCAATGACGCGCGGCAGCTTGTCGGTACCGATATGCGGATGAGCATCTGCAAGGATAGAAGTGCTTGCTCCGTGCTGGCAGAACACATTGAGAATTTTGTTCACGTTGCCTCGCTTCTTTGAGCGAGTGTAGAGCTTACCGTCCGAGTAGGCCCCCGCGCCACCCTCGCCAAAGCAGTAGTTGCTCTCAGGATCGACCTTCTGCGTCTTCGTTATCTGCGCGAGATCCATCTTTCTCTCGCGCACATCCTTTCCGCGCTCCAGCACAACGGGGCGCAGTCCGAGCTCAATGAGTCGTAGCGAAGCGAAGAGTCCGCCAGGACCTTCACCCACCACCACAACCTGCGGTCTGCCCTCCACGTTCTGATATTCGGTATGTTCATACTCGTCATCTTGCGGTACCTCGTTAATGTACACCCTAATCTTCAGGTTCACGAAGATCGTTCGCTGTCGCGCGTCGATGCTCTTCTTCAGCACGCGCACGCTGTTTATGGTTCGTTGGTCAATGCCCTGTTCCTCGGCAAGATAACGTTTTATCGCATTTTCGCTTGCTGCAACAACAGGAAGCACTCTTATTTGATATTCTTTTGTCATTTCGTAAGAAATAAAGGTTAAACACCTGGTCTTTTAACACGAAAGGTTAAAAATGTGCTACAAATTTACACATTTTTCGCCAATAATGTTGTAGAAAAGCAAAATCTTTGTAAATTTGCGGCGTGATTGGTGCAAAAAAAAGCCCAAGTGGTCACTTGCCACTTCTATGCACGGTTCGTTACATCCATGCCGCCCTCGTATAAGCGGACGCATGTGCAACCTACAGAGAAGCGCAGCATGTCCCAGCCACTCACAACCCATAAACCCGCCACCTTTGTTTGGTGGCTAAAATCAAGATAAAAAAAATGAAAGTATTAAAGTTTGGCGGAACATCTGTAGGTTCCGTGAAGAGTATTCTTAGTCTTAAAAACATTGTGGAGAACGAGGCAAAGAGCCAACCAATCATTGTCGTCGTTAGTGCGCTCGGTGGAATTACCGACAAACTGCTTGCAACATCGCAGCTCGCCCTCAAGGGAGACGAGAGCTGGAAGGACGAGTTTCAAGCCATGGTGGAGCGCCACCACAAGATGATAGACACTATCATCACCAATCCCCGTCAACGAGAAGATTTATTTAATAAGGTGGACGCACTGCTGGAGCAGCTGCGCAGCATCTACTTTGGTGTGTTCCTCATCCATGACCTCAGCGAGAAGACACAAGATGCCATCGTGAGCTACGGTGAGCGTCTCAGTTCGCTCATTGTCGCCACCCTGGTGAAGGGAGCCAAGTGGATGGATTCGCGCGAGTTTATCAAGACCGTGCAGAAGAACAACAAGCATGTGCTTGAGGCAGAGCTTACCAACAAGCTGGTGCGCAAAGCCTTTGCCGACCTTGCACACATCACGCTTGTGCCTGGTTTCATCAGCCGCGATGCCGCCACCGACGAGGTGACCAATCTCGGTCGTGGCGGAAGCGACTACACCGCCGCCATCATTGCAGCAGCCCTCGATGCCGACGTGCTGGAGATATGGACCGACGTCGACGGCTTCATGACCGCCGACCCGCGCGTCATCAAAACCGCCTACACCATCAACGAGCTGAGCTTCATCGAAGCAATGGAGCTTTGCAACTTTGGTGCGAAGGTCATCTATCCGCCGACCATCTATCCCGTTTGCGTGAAGAATATTCCCATCCGCGTGAAGAACACCTTCAATCCGCAGAACCCAGGTACAATCATTAAAGACAGAATAGACAACGACCGCAAGCCCATCAAGGGCATATCGAGCATCAACGGCACAGCCCTCATAACCGTGACGGGTCTGTCGATGGTGGGTGTCATCGGTGTGAACCGCCGCATCTTCACCGCTCTTGCCGACAAGGGCATAAGCGTGTTCATGGTGTCACAGGCATCGTCAGAAAACTCAACCTCTATCGGTGTGCGCGAAGCCGATGCCGACATCGCCGTGCGCGTGCTCAACGAGGAGTTTGCCAAGGAGATAGAGATGGGCGCCATGTTCCCCATGTTCGCCGAGAGCGGTCTTGCCACCATCGCCGTGGTAGGCGAGAACATGAAGCACACGCCAGGCATCGCCGGAAAGCTGTTCGGCACATTGGGCCGTAGCGGCATCAGCGTCATTGCCTGTGCTCAGGGTGCATCAGAGACCAACATCTCGTTTGTTGTAGACAGCAAGTTCCTGCGCAAGGCTCTTAACGTGCTTCACGACTCGTTCTTCCTGTCCGAATATAAGGTTCTCAACCTCTTCATCTGCGGTGTGGGCACCGTGGGCGGCAAGCTCATCGAGCAAATAAAGAAGCAGTATGAGGAGCTTAAACAGAACAGCAAACTGAAGCTTAACGTTGTGGGCATAGCCTCTTCGAAGAAGGCCATCTTCAGCCGCGACGGCTTAAACCTCGACACCTATAAAGAGGAGCTTGAGGCAGCAGAGCCCAGCAACAACGCGAAGCTCATGGAAGAGGTCATCGGCATGAACATCTTCAACAGCGTGTTTGTCGACTGCACGGCAAGCCGCGACGTGGCCGACATGTACCAGTCGTTGCTGGAGCACAACATCTCGGTCATTGCCGCCAACAAGATTGCTGCATCAAGCAATTACGACAGCTACATGCACCTTAAGCGCACCGCCCTGGAGCGCGGTGTCAAGTTCCGCTTCGAGACCAACGTAGGAGCAGGTCTGCCCATCATCGGCACCATCAACGACCTTCGCAACTCGGGCGACACCATTCTCAAGATTGAAGCCGTGCTCAGCGGCACGCTCAACTACATTTTCAACATGCTCTCTGCCGACGTGCCCTTCTCCAAGGCTGTACACATGGCACAGGAGCAAGGCTACAGCGAGCCCGACCCACGCATCGACCTGAGCGGCATGGACGTGGTGCGCAAGCTTGTCATCCTCACCCGCGAGGCAGGCTACAAGGTAGAGCAAGACGATGTGGAGAAGCATCTCTTCGTGCCCGACAATTTCTTTGAAGGCTCACTCGACGAGTTCTGGAGCCATCTGCCCGAGCTCGATGCCGACTTTGAGAGCCGCCGCAAGGCTCTTGAGGCAGAGGGAAAGCGCCTGCGTTTCGTTGCCACCATGGATCACGGCAAGACCAGCGTGTCGCTCAAGGAGGTTGACAACACCCATCCGTTCTACAACCTTGAGGGCAGCACCAACATCGTGATGCTTTCGACAGAGCGTTACAAGGAGTACCCCATGCTCATCCAGGGCTATGGTGCCGGCGCCAGCGTTACTGCTGCCGGCGTGTTTGCCAACATCATGTCTATCGCAAACATCTAATGTTGAAAAAGTAGAAGACGATGAAACACATCATTATATTAGGCGACGGCATGGCAGACCACGCTGTCGCACGATTGGGCGGCAAAACACTTCTTCAATATGCCCACACCCCATACATGGATCTTCTTGCACGCGAGGGACGCTGCGGCCGCATGGTGACGGTGCCCGAGGGCTTTCACCCAGGCAGCGAGGTTGCCAACACCGCAATTCTCGGCTACGACCTCAACAAGGTCTATGAAGGCCGCGGACCGCTTGAGGCAGCATCGATAGGCTACGAGATGCAACCAGACGACTTTGCCATGCGTTGCAACATCATAACTCTTGCCGACGGACGCATAAAGAACCACCACGGCGGACACTTGAAAACAGAAGACGGCGACACGCTCATCAAATATCTTGACGAGAAGCTGGGCAATGAAAACATCAAGTTCATCACAGGCATTCAGTATCGCCACCTGCTCATCATAAAGAACGGCAACAAGCACATTGAGTGTGCTCCGCCTCACGACCATCCCAACGAGGAGTGGCGACCGCTGCTCGTAAAACCCGAAGAGGGCTGGGCCAACAAGAAAGACGGTGACCGCATGACGGCACAAGAGACAGCAGACCTGATCAACGACCTCATTCTGAAGTCGCAGAAGCTGCTGGCTGAACACCCGTTCAACCGCGAGCGCGAGGCACAAGGCAAGGACACAGCCAACAGCATCTGGCCGTGGAGCGGTGGCTACCGCCCGTCCATGCAGACCCTGCCGGAGATGTTCCAACAGATAAAGAACGGCGACGTTATTTCTGCCGTTGATCTCATCAGAGGAATAGGCCACTATGCCGGACTGAAGAACATCATCGTTGAAGGTGCCACCGGACTGGCCGACACCAACTATGAAGGCAAGACAGCAGCAGCCCTCGAAGCTCTTCGTCACGACGACTTCGTGTTCCTGCATGTGGAGGCGAGCGACGAGGCAGGCCACGATGGCGACCTCGACCTAAAGCTCAAGACCATCGAGAACCTCGACCACCGTATGGTGGGTCCCATCTATGAAGAGGTGAAGACGTGGGACGAGCCGGTGTGCATTGCCTTGATGCCAGACCATCCCACTCCCGTTGAGATCAGAACCCACCTCAGCGAGCCTGTGCCCTTCGCCATCTGGTATAAAGGCATTGAGCCCGACAGCGTGCAACAGTATGACGAGGTGAGCTGTGTGAACGGCAGCTTCGGACTGCTTAAGCTTCAGGAGTTTATGAGGACGTTCTTAAAGCCCCACCCCCGCGCCGCGCAAAGCGCGGCTTCCCCCTCCCCTTATGGAGGGGAGTAGATAGCTGGAGCTAAAGGGAGTAGATAGCTGGAGCTAAAAGAACTCATTATAAAAACATACCAAAATATCAAAAAAGATTAAATAACAAAATAAAAACAACCCGCCGCCAATTTGCAAAAGCACTTCACTCCCCGCCCTAAGGGGAGGGGAAAAGCCGCATTTGCGGCTTGGGGGTGGGGCTCTAATTATGAAATATTACAGCACCAACCATAAAGCCCCTCTGGCATCGCTGCACGAAGCAGTGGTGCGCGGACTGGCACCCGACCGTGGCCTTTACATGCCTGAGCGCATTAACCGTTTGCCACAAGAGTTTTTTGACAACATCGACAAGCTCTCTTTCCAAGAGATTGCTTACAACGTGGCACAAGCTTTCTTCGGCGAAGATGTAGAGCCTGAAGCGTTGAAAAAGATTGTGTATGACACGCTGGCCTTCGACTGTCCCATCGTGGAGGTGGAGCCCAACATCTACAGTCTGGAGTTGTTCCACGGTCCCACCCTGGCCTTCAAGGATGTAGGCGCACGCTTCATGGCTCGCCTCCTTCAATATTTTATCCGTCAGGAAGGCAAGGAGCAGGTCAACGTGCTCGTGGCAACAAGCGGCGACACAGGCTCTGCCGTGGCCAACGGCTTCCTTGGCGTAGACGGCATTCATGTGTATGTGCTCTACCCCAAAGGCAAGGTCAGCAAGATTCAGGAGAGCCAGTTTACAACGCTCGGCCAGAACATCACAGCCATCGAGGTAGACGGTGTGTTCGACGATTGCCAGCGTCTGGTCAAGTCGGCCTTCATGGACGACGAGCTGTGTCACCACATGAAGCTCACATCGGCCAACTCTATAAATGTTGCACGCTTCCTCCCGCAAGCGTTCTATTATTTCTATGCCTACGCCCAGCTCAAGCGCTTGGGCAAGGAGAACGACTATGTGATCTGTGTGCCGAGCGGCAACTTCGGCAACATCACCGCAGCCATCTTTGGACAGAAGATGGGTCTGCCCGTGAAGCGTTTCATCGCTGCCAACAACGCCAATGACATCGTGTACAAATATCTGCAGACGGGCAAGTATGAGCCTTGCGCCAGCAAGCAGACCATCGCCAACGCCATGGATGTGGGCGACCCCAGCAACTTTGCACGCATCTACGACCTCTTCAATGGCAGCTACGAGCAGATCGTTGCTATCATGAGCGGCTCCACCTACAGCGACGAGCAGATACGCAAGGCCATGAAAGCCTGTCACGACACCACAGGCTACATTCTCGACCCCCACGGTGCCTGCGGCTACGAGGCTCTGAAGGAACAGCTCCAGCCTGGCGAGCACGGCGTGTTTGGCGAGACAGCCCACCCTGCCAAGTTTAAGAACGTGGTAGAGGATGCCATCGGCGCAGAGGTGCAGATACCTGAGCGTCTCGCTGCCTTCATGAAAGGCACAAAGCAGAGCGTGGAGATGTCGAAGGAGTTTGACGACTTCAAGGCATTCCTCATGAAGCAATAATCGCAACAATCGCATCAACCGATGCACCCATAGCTTAACAATGAAGCCCGACAGGACACAATCGAAAAAAATTGTCTTGTCGGGCTTTTATTATTGTACAAAACGCCCAAACACACGAAAAAAATATAGAAAACGGAGAAATAATTAGTTATCTATCAAAATTTTATCTAAATTTGCATTTAGAGTAAGCTAACCCTATTATTCACCGACGAACAAACGTCAACAATTTAAGAACAAACGAAAAACCTTCAATATGCCACCAACCAACAAACCAAACACAGGAACAGCCGTGCCACCGACAGGAACAGCCGTGCCGCCAACAGGAACAGCCGTGCCACCGACAGGAACAGCCGTGCCACCGACAGGAACAGCCGTGCCGCCGACGGGAACAGCCGTGCCACCGACGGGAACAGCCGTGCCACCGACAGGAACAGCCGTGCCGCCGACAGGAGGAGCTGCGCCCAGCGGTCAGCAGCGTGCAGGAAAAGCGCCCGCCACCCCACCAGCGTTCAACGACATAACGCTTGTGGGTCAGGGACAGACGCTCGGGGTGAAATACACATTCAAGCAGATGTTGTCAAAAAACTCGGGCGAAGCCTTCGTCTTCCTCGTAAGCAACAACAACACGTCATTTGTCTTGAAGCTTTACAAGCCCCACCATCACCCCAACCACGACGTGCTGGAAACGCTCACCCGCGTGAGGAGCGACTACAGTCCGCTCATCAACGTCTATGCCCACGGCGTGTGGACAGACCCCACGACCCATTGGCCTTACGACTTTGAGGTGATGCAACATTGCACGGGCGGCTCGCTTGCCGACGTGAGCTTCAAAGGCAAAGAGAAAGAGCTGGCCAAGGTGGCGGTGGAGATGGCAGCAGCCATCGACTTCTGCCACAAGCATAACATCTTGCACCGCGACATCAAACCCGCCAACTTCCTTTACACCGACAAGAGCAGACAGCGCATAGCCCTTGCCGACTTCGGCATAGCCATGACAACCGACAGCAACGGCAGCCTGAAGGCCGACGACAACCGGAGGGCCATAGACGAGGCACGCACCGTCATATACGCCGCGCCGGAGATGTATTATCGCACGATGCATGGCTTCAGCCCCAACGTCTCTTACAAGAGCGACTTCTACTCGCTCGGCCTCACCCTGATGGCCCTGTGGATGGGCGAAGGCACGTTCACCGCCGACGAAAGCAAGCTGGTGACGATGAAGAACAGCAACACCCTCGTCTACCCCTCACCCAAGGAGATGTCAACACACATGCTCTCCCTCCTCATGGCCCTCACACGCTGCGACCCCAACGAGAGAGCTGCCATGCCCGAGATTGTGCGTTGGGTCAAAGGCGAGGACATCTTTGATGTGCCTGACGACGGTGAAGCGAAGCTGTCAAGGTTTCGCGTGCCGTTCAACGTGAAAGACGGCCTGGTGGCAACAACCCCTCAGGAGCTGGCACAGATGATGGGCAGCCACCCCGACCTGGCAAAACGCTATCTCTACCAAGACCAGATAGGCAAGTGGCTGAAAGAGTTTGAGATGTTCCCGGAGGCATCGGCCATTGAAGACATCACAGAGCGCCTGTTTGCCAAGGACAAGGACGGCGGACTGTATGCCGCCCGTCTGGTGCTTGACCCCCAGACCCCCTACATAGGTCTTGACGGCAACGTTGTGACCATAGACGGTGTCGGCAAAGAGCTGTTCAAGCATGAGGAAGAATATGGCAGTTTGCTCGAGAACGAGAATCACCCGTTGTGGATGTTCATCTACGCCAACATCGACAAGAACAGCATCGAGACAACCCCCGATTACATCCAGAGCTCAGCCTGTGGTGTGCCTTGTCTTGCCTATGAGCTGGACCCCTCGTTGCCCTTCGAGCTTGGAGAAGAGGGCCATTACAAATATTTCAAGTCGGTGGATGACATCATTAACGGCATGCGCAACTGGACGATCGACGACAACGAGATACGCTTCTTCACCTACGCCGACTTCGACTCGTGGCTGAAACAAAAAGACCCGGCACGCCACATGCTTATAAAAGAGAGGTGCAAGAAGCTGCCGTTCACCGACGAAGACGGCGACGTTGTCGGAGACGACAGCACCCACTATTTCATCTGCGGAATGGTGACCCTCTTCACCTTGGCTTACGATTGCGGCTACGACTTCAGGACCATCGCCGACAACAAGTCGAAGGTGGTGTCGCTTGCCGACATCGCCAACACCATCATGGACGAGGTAGCCGGCAACACCAACTACAGCAAATTCACAAATCAGCTTGACGATGTAGAGACGTTCCACCGCTCACGCCTCTACGCCTATCTTTTGGCAAGGGAGAAATATACGGGCAAGATAAGCTACATCGATTATTGCATAAACTTCGGCGGCGAAAACGCCAAGCGTTACGGCCCATACAACAAACGCATAGCTGCCATGAAGGTGGCAACAAGTTTTATGGGCCGCGTGCCGGAGCTGCGTTTCGAATATAAGCAGAAGGTTTACAAAGACAAGGACAGCGTAGCCCAAGACACAGACATGAGCATGCTGACCGATCAGCAGACAACGGTTCTTGCCGACTGGCTCACGCTCTTCTTTGCCGAGAACCCGTATGAAAACTATAAGAAGCGGTCCTACTATGACCTCACCACCGACTATTTCGAGTTTCTCAGGCTCCACCTCCCTCAATGTAGCTACGTCAAGCGCATAGCCAACGAGGAGAGCATCATAGAGAAGAGCCGCCGAAACTGCAACTTGGCGTGGGGACGCCTCCACGTCATCAGAGGCATCATCATCGGCGTGTGCATCGTGCCGCTGGTGTTGCTCAACGTGTTGTTGGTGGTGCTGTCCATAAGTGCAGGAACCGAGTTTTTCACAAACATGATGACCTCGGTGGGCAGCACGCTTGGATGGATCTTCGCCATCATTGTCGCCCTCTACATCATGGCCGACACATCGGTCATAGGCGGCGCCATCGTCGGCGCCATCGTCTATTTCGCCGTCAATTGGATCTGCACAAAGATAGGCTTCCTCGTGCCGTGGCTGGGCGTGGGCACGCTGATCTTGCTCACATGGAAAGCGGTGTCGACAATGAACTTCGCACGCCGCCCCCGCTTCGCCGACCCCAACTTCGGGTTCGGCGAGCAAGAGGCGACACAACGTCACCTCATAGCCAAGGCGTTCGGATGCTACGGCAAGCTGCTTCCCAACGCGCCCCACAACTATCCGTGCAACGTCTACGAGGAGAGCCGCGATTATGCCAACCAACTGGTTCGCCCACTGTGGAAAAAGGCTGCAAAGCTCATCGGTCTGACCGTCATCACAGTGGGGCTTTGCCTGTATGTGGGAACGGGCATAGCCAACAACAAGTATGGCAACACGTCCGCAAAGACCGTGACCGAGATGCGCAACCTGTTGCCAGGCACATGGGAGGGAACGATGGGCAAGACCAAAGCAACGTTCACGCTCAAGCCATCTCCTGTCTCTGAACAGCACATCACGGGCAAGGTGATACTCTACTATCGCAAGCCCATAAAGCAGACCGTGGTGGCTGACGGCAACCGTTACGACATAAAGAGCAAGAAGATTACGCTCGTTGTGGTGGAGAAAAACAAGGAAAACCCACACAAGCGATACGTCTTGACGCTCAACAACGGGAGCGACAACGCAGCCACGATGACGGGCACATACACAAACGAGACAAACGGCAACAGACAAGAGATAAAGTTGACAAAAACGGAAGAAAACAGTTCTCAAAAATGATGAACCAAAGACGCGGGAAAATGAATAAATATGCAAAAAGAAAGGCTCAAATGTATAAATATCCAAAACAGCGACTGTAAGCAATTTAAGCATTTTTCTTTCTGTTTTTCAAAATAACGCGGTTTTAGCTTATTATTTTTGTTAACAACTCTTAAAAACAGGGTGGTTTTGTCAAAGAGCCTCTTTGAGGCTGTCAAAGGGCCTTAATGAGCTCGTCAAAGAGCCTCTTTGAGGACGTCAAATGGGCACTTTCAAATCGTAAGTTGGGCACTTTGGGAACGCGACCAAAAAAGGGTCTGAAAATGCATAAATATGCAAAACGTTTTTCGTTGAAAAAAACGGGAAATGGGCATGGAAAAAAGACAAAATAAAAAACACTGAACAATTATGGGAAACGACAATTTTTATCAACATTATAAAGATCAGGAACAGCAGCAAAGAGAACAATATAAGGAGAGTTTTGCACACGCTGAAGAACATGCCGAGGAGCACGCCTATGCCGAAGGACACGGCGGCAACACGCGCCACTGTCCACGCTGTGGAGCACCCGTGGAAGAGGGCATGCGCTTCTGCGAGGAATGTGGTTGCGCCGTAGACGAGAGCCAATGTCCCCACTGCCATCAGACCATACCGCCAGGCATGGCCCTATGTCCCCACTGCGGCAGACCTGTAAACCTGTCACGCTGCTCGTTCTGTGGAGCTGCCAAGGAACCCGACGAGCCGTTCTGCTCCGAGTGTGGCAACCCCACACAAGGCATAGTGTGTCCCATCTGCGGAACGCTCAACTATCGAAGCTTCTGCCGTCAATGCAACCACCCGCTCAACGAGAGGGCGCTGCAAGCGGTGATGGATGCACATAACGACCCGCGCATGCAGGAGGTGCAGCAGCTGGCTGAGCAGCTGGAAGAGATGGAGACGCTCATTCACCAAGCCCACGAGTTGGCTAAGGAAGCGTCTGACGACAGCACCGACGACGGCAACGGCAACATCGGTGATGCCGCTCCCGACACAGGCGAGAGCCTGACAGAGGCCGACCGCAAACTGCTTGACAACTATAAGTCGCTCTATGCCGAGCTGGGCATCAACTACACCCACAAGCCATCGCCCGCTCCCAAGCCATCGCCCGGCAACGGCAACACGGCAACACGGCAAACCGTTGCCGAACGCCAAAAGCAGCTGCTCCACGGCGCCACGCTGCAAGAGAAGATGGAAGAGTTTAAGCGTAAGATGGAGGAGATGAAAGCCAAGATGAACGCCATGCAACCCGACCCGTCTGCCACCCCAGAGACACAACGCGACTTTATCTGTGCCCGCAAGGTGACGGTGAAGAGCATGTCGAAAAACGTGTGGATATGCAACTGGTGCCATTGTCAACACAACGACCCGTCCGAGTGTTATCGCGAAGACCTTGGCGGCGAGTGGACCTACAGCTACCGATATCATGATGTCGAGATCATTTCTTGACGGCAACGATAGCGAAACAAGAGCTTGCTTCAAAAACTTGCAACGACAAGATTGTGAAACAAGAGTTTGCTGAACATTACAAAAAAAGAAGAAGAAAGAATGAACTGTCCAATCTGCAATAAACCCAACCGACTGACAGCACGCTTCTGCAAGTGGTGCGGAAAACCGATGGCTGCGGCGGCGCAACAACAAGGAGCTGCCACCACGCAACAGCAGGGAGCAACCGCTACACAACAGCAGGGAGCAACCGCTACGCAACAGCAAGGAGCGGCGGCTGCACAACAGGCAGGGGCTACACAAGCTTCAGCCCCTTTGTCGGCGGCCATTGGCTTCGACATGCTCATAGGCAAGGACGAGGTGAAACGTAGCCTCATCGATGTGGTGAGCAAAGCGAAGTCGATGAGCGCACGCTGCAAACGCTTCAACCTGAACCAGAGGATGAACCTCAGTTTCGTCATCACCGGCGACTCAGGCACAGGCAAGCTAACGGTTGCCAAGGCGCTGACCAGCGAACTGTTCAAGGCGCAGCTCACCTCGTCGCCAGAGCCGAAGATCATTACTCCTGTCGACTATAAAGACTTCATAAAGAACATAGACAAGCAAGAGAGTGCGCTCGGCAACTCGGTCATCGTGGTTCAAGACGCCCATAAGCTCGTGAGCGACGGCGTGTCTAAAAAGGTTGAGGAGATTGACAGTCTGCTCAAGTATGTGCGCATGTGGCGCGAAGACCCCACGAAGCCTATCGTCGTGCTGCTCGGACTGGAGTTTCTCAAAAACTTCTTTGAGAAGAACCCCGCCACGGCTGCCGACCTCGACTATTTCTACCACCTGCCCACCCTCACCACCGACAACCAGCTCGACATAGCGACCTACATTCTCTACACAAAATACAGGTTGCAGCTGTCACTCGACGCATCAGAAAAGCTGAAACGCATCTTCGTCAACGACAAGCGCAACCCGTCTGACGACCAGCGCCCGCAGGGCCACAACGCGGCGGCAAGAGCCTACGCCATAGACCTTAAGGTGTGTCAGCAGAACATGCCGTCAAGTTTGGTGGGACCCGAGTTTGTGGAAGGCAAGGAGTTTGTGCCGAAGACCTACGACGAGGTGATGGCAGAGTTTGACAAGTTTGTGGGCATCGATGAGGTTAAGAAGGCGGTCAGCGACATTGCACGCTTCGTTGAGGAACAGCGGCTGACCAAGGGCAGCAACGCAAAGATAAAGCTCGACAACCACTTCCAGTTCCTCGGCAACCCAGGCACAGGCAAGACCACGATGGCACGCCTCTTTGCCGAAGCGCTCAACGCCCTCGGCATCCTATCCTCAGGACAGCTGATAGAGGCGAGCCGCAAGGATCTTGTATCCAACTTTGTGGGCGACACGCCAAAGGTCGTGAACAAGAAGTTTGATGAAGCCATGGGCGGCGTGCTCTTCATTGACGAGGCCTACTCGCTCATGACCTCTGAAAACGACAAGGCAGGACAAGAGGCTGTGAACGAGATCATTACCTGCTCTGAGAACCTGCGCGGCAAGGTGGTGGTCATTCTTGCAGGATACACCAAAGAGATGGGCGAGTTTATGCAGAGCAACTCGGGCCTGGCATCGCGCTTTGACAAGATTGTCAACTTCCCCGACTACACAGGCGAACAGCTTGCCGACATCTTCCGCTCCATGGTCAAACACTCTGAAGACGGCTACACCCTGTCTGATGACGCCGAGGAGCACATCAACACGTTCTTCGACCGCATGTACCAAAGCCGCGTGCGCAACTTCGGCAACGCGCGCGAGGTGCGCACAGCCTTCAACAACGCTGTCAAGGCACACACGGCACGCATATCGGAGGAGCGGGCGGCAGGCACGCTGCAACCAGGCACGGAGAAGATCATAACATGGGCCGACATCGACGGCGACGAGTCGAAGAAGGTGCAGAGCGTGGACGACGTGCTGGCGTCACTCGACGACATTATAGGCATGGACAGCGTCAAGGACCAGCTGATGGCGATAGCCAAGAAGGTGCGCAACGACCGGCGACGGGCCGAGCTGGGACTGAGCAAGGCTTCGCTGACCAACCTGCACATAGCCATCACGGGCAACCCCGGCACGGGCAAGACGATGGTGGCCAAACGTCTCGGACAGGTGCTCAAAGCCATGGGCGTGCTCACGAAAGGCCATGTGGTGGAGCGCGAGCGAAAGTCATTGCTCGACAGCTATGCCAACTCGGCTGCCATCAACATGGACAAGGCGGTGGACGAAGCCATCGGCGGCATTCTGTTCATCGACGAGGCCTACAACCTCATACCTGCCGAGACGCCGGGAACAAAAGACAAAGACGGCACAGCGGCGGTGGAGGCACTCATGACACGCATGTCTAACGACGCTGGCAAGTTTGTGACCGTCATTGCGGGCTACAAGACAGAGATTGACGAGTTCATTGCCAACGCAAACCCCGGCCTGGCACGCCGCTTCACGCACCGCATACACATACCCGACTATTCTGCCAACGACCTCATTGCCATCTACAAGCAACAGGTCAAGAAGGCGGGCTTCCATCTCACACCCGATGCCGACACCTTGCTTGAAAAAAAGGTGGAGGAGATGGTTACCTCAAAGACAAAAAACTTTGGCAACGCGGGAACGATTATAAAGCTCTTCTCAGAGACCATGGAACGGCAGTCGAACCGTCTGCCATACGATGCCACAGAGAAACAGCTCATGACGATAGAGGCTGCCGACATTCCTTATTCGGCACCGAAGAAGATTGACATCAAGGAGTGTATGAAAGAGCTTGACCAGCTGATCGGTCTGGCATCGGTGAAAGAAGCCGTGCACGAGCTGGCCGACACGCTTGAGGTGGAACGGATGCGTGCTCAGGCAACGGGCGAGAGAGCACAGATAAACCTCGACCACTATCTCTTTGTGGGCAACCCCGGCACGGGCAAAACGACCGTGGCACGAATAATGGGCAACATCTTCTATTCGCTCGGACTGCTACCTTCAAACAAGGTGGTGGAGGTGACATCGAAGGACCTCATCGCGCCCTTTGTGGGACAGACGGCACCCAAGACCGAACAGCAGATAGACCGCGCACTCGGTGGCATATTCTTCATTGACGAGGCCTACTCGCTAAACGACGGCTCCAACGGGTTTGGAAAAGATGCCATGCCCGTGTTGCTGACCAAGCTGCTCGACTATAAGAACCGCATGGTGAGCATCGCTGCCGGCTACCCGCGCGAGATGAGACAATGGATAAACACCAACTCGGGACTGGAGTCGCGCTACACCCGCACCATCCAGTTTGAAGATTACACGGGTGATGAGCTGGCTCAAATTTTCCGTCTTAAGGTTAAAGGCAAGGGCCTGAAGCTCACGCCCGATGCCGATGCCGAGATGGTGAAATATTTCAACACGCTGGTCTACAACAAGGGGGCAAACTTTGCCAACGCACGCGAGGCAAACAACTTCTTTGACCGCGTCAAGCTTAACCAAGGGCGTCGTCTGCGCCGCGTGTCTCCTCTACCAGGCTTCAACCGCGATGACCTCTTCGTGTTTGTGGCCGATGACATGATTGTCGATTAGGGCAATTTACTTGCACAACTTAAAACAAAAAAGACGAAATGAGCAAATGTTATAAATGTGGGGCCGACATCGATAGCGACAGCCTGTTCTGCGACCAGTGCGGAGCCGAACAGTATGTATGCCCCAAATGTCACATCATAGGGAAAGGCCCCAACAAACGTTGCGGCATGTGCGGCTCGCCGCTTGTGCCTGCAACAGGGCAGCAAGGCAACAACAGCACGCAACAACAAGGGGCTGCACAGCCTTTTGCGGGGGCGGCGCAGCAACAAGGAGCGGCGCAGCCTTTTGCTGGAGCAGCGCAGCAACAAGGGGCGACGCAACCTTTTGCTGGAGCAACGCAGCAACAAGGAGCAGCGCAACCTTTTGGAGCAGCGCAGCAACAAGGGGCAACACGCATGGCGAGCTATCTGGTGTGCCAGGCAGAGCAGGTGTCGATACCTCTTATGAACGGTGCGGTCATAGGCCGCACGGCAGGCGATTATGCCAACCTTCTCGGCAAGTGTATCTACATATCGGGCATGCACGCCCGCCTGACGCAAAACGGCTCGGTATGGCACATCACCGACCTCGGCTCGCGCAACGGCACAAAGGTGAACGGTGTGGCGTGTCAACCGAACGTGCCTATGGCGTTCAAGACGGGTGACACCATAAAGCTCGGCGCGTTCTACGATTTCAGAGCAGAATAAACATCTATAAAAAAACGACAATTATGAAGATCAGATATGAAGCGGTGAGCAACGTGGGACTGGTGCGCACAAACAATGAAGACATGGCTCTCGTGTTTGGCGAATACATACGCGACAACAACATTGCCTTTGCCTTCGACATCACACCCCAAATGCCATTCACAGCCATTGTGGCCGATGGCATGGGCGGCATGAACGGCGGAGAGGTGGCATCGCAGATGGCAACGGCTGCGTTCAACAGTTTTGCGGAGAGCCTGACACCAGGCATGAGTCCCGATGAGGTGGTGATGGCGCTGAAGCAGTGGACGCGCCTGTGTGACCGGTCCATCGTGGAGCGAGGACAGCAAGACCCGTCGCTCTTGCGGATGGGAACAACGCTTACAGGTCTGCTTGCCTTCAACAATACGCTCTTTGTCCTGAACATTGGCGACAGCCGCACCTACCGTCTGCGCTACGACATCTTCAAACAGCTCACCGAAGACCATTCGGAACGTCAACGCACAGGCGACCAATCGGTGCCTGCAAACCTTATCTACAACGCCCTTGGCACAGGCACGGCCTTTATTGACGTCAAGGTCATGCAGCTCGTCGAGGGCGACCGCTATGTGGTGTGCTCCGATGGACTGAGCGACATGGTGAGCGACGAAGCCATTGAGCAGATGTTGCGCAACGGCGACAACGCACGCCAGTATGTGCAGACGGCTCTGCAAGGAGGAGGGCGCGACAACGTGACGGTCATTGTGCTGGATGTGGAAAAAGATTAAAAAACAGGCCTAACAGGAAAGACAGACCTAACAGAAAAGACAGAAATAGTTGCTTGTTTGCAATAAAAAAAATTATTAACTTTGCAAAAAAGGAAAGAGACACAACAACGGTTTCTCATGCTGCATGTCTGTGAGCATGCGGAAACACAAAAACATAAAAGTTATGAGAATAGTTCAAAGTTCGTTTTTTCGCGCTCTATGCGCCGTGATCATTGGTGCCCTGCTGATAAAATATCGCGAGCAGACGGTAACATGGATGACCATCGTCATTGGTGTGATGTTTTTCTTGTCGGGGGTGGTGTCGTGCGCCGCTTACCTTAGTGCGCGTAGCCGTGAAGACATGCCACAGGTGTTTGATGCCCAAGGCCGTCAGCTCACAGGCATGAAACCCCATTTCCCCATCGTGGGCATAGGCAGTCTGGTGCTCGGTCTCATCCTTGCCCTCATGCCCGCCACGTTCATCACCTGGCTCATGTATATCCTGGCGGCAATACTCATCCTTGGAGCCATAAACCAGTTTGTCAGCCTTGCATCTGTCTCGCGTGTTGTACACGTGGGCTTCTATTTTTGGATTATGCCGTCCATCATCATGCTCATAGGCATCATAGCCGTTGCTTATCCATCGGCCATTGCCTCAGCCCCGCTGTTTGTCATCGGTTGGTGCATGATGCTCTATGGCGTTGTGGAGATTATAAACAACCTTAAGATCAACGGCATACGCCGACAGATGGCCAATGATGCAAAGATGACGGAAGAAGCCGGTCAAGACAATGCTGAAGCTGCAAAGAAGGTGGAGCAGAAAGCTGACGAGGCCAAGAAAGAGCAAGACGGCAAAGACGAGGAAGAAAAGAAAGACGAGGCTAAGAAAGACGAGGCCCCAAAAGAATAGCCAAGAAAGAACAAAAAGGCGCGTTGCAACGATTGGTTAAACAACGTTTTTGGAACGATTGTTTGAAACGATTGTTTGAAACGACAATAAAAGACAATGGAGGCAATTCTTTGTGCGTTAAATATAAACAGAAACGCGGTCAAAGAATTGTCTCCATTGTCTCTTTTTGCCTCTAATGTCGTTTAAAAGCCATTGTCGTTCAAATGTTTTTTCAACAAGCAGGAACGTTACTCGTTAGGCACGATGCCCTCGATATATTTGCAGAGCATGCTGATGCCCTTGACGTTCTCGCCGCCTTGGGGAATGATGATGTCGGCATAGCGCTTTGTGGGCTCTATAAACTGCTCGTGCATGGGCTTGAGCACCTCAAGGTAACGGTTAACGACCATAGACACGGTTCGACCGCGGTCAATGGTGTCGCGCTGAATGTTGCGGATGAGACGTTCGTCAGAGTCGCAGTCGACAAAGATTTTAAGATCCATCATCTCACGCAGCTTCTTGTTAAGCAGCGTCATGATGCCCTCAACGATGATTACGGGCTTCGGCTCCACGCGTATGGTCTCGGGCAAGCGATTGCAGAGAAGATAAGAATAGGTGGGCTGCTCTATTGCCTCGCCGTTGCGCAGGGCGTTGATCTGCTTGATGAGCAGTTTCCAGTCGAACGCATCGGGATGGTCAAAGTTGATGGCATGACGCTCCTCATCAGTCATGTGTGAGGTGTCGTTATAGTAAGAGTCGAGAGGCACGACGGCCACATAATGTGGCGGCAGGGCCTCAACAATTTTCTTTACCACTGTGGTCTTGCCAGAGCCTGTGCCTCCAGCAATGCCTATTATCGTTATGTTGTTTTCGTTCATATCGTGTGTAGAAAAACTTGAAAAAAATGTTATGCTTGTTCTGTTTGCCCTATGACCTTCTTAAACATCACGTCATAAAACTCGGCTTTGCGCTCCACCTTCATGGGATAGGCTCTTGAGCTGCTGGGCATGCGCCACAAGCGCAAAGAGCGCTGTTCGAAAGAGAAGGTCACGAACCCTCCGACCTTGGGCTGTTCGGCGATGCCGAAACAGAGGCAGAGCACATCTGTGGCTTTCTGTCCTGTGGTCACGATGTCGGTGAGCTGCGGAAGCTTGCGCACCATGCCTTGCAGGTCGGTTGGCTGAACGACCTCCAGGTCTTTGTCGGAAGCCGTGTTCTTGAGGCGTCTGACAGCAGTGGCTGTGTCGTAAAGACCGATGCCGCAGGTTGTCAGAAAGGCTTTTATGGGCTCGAGACGAAACGATTTGGCGGTGGCGTCGACAAAGCGGAGCTTGTCGTTGAAGAAGCACAAGCCGAAGATGCGCCACATGTCGTTCGTGAAGTTGGGATAATAGAACCGCATGGACCATCGCTTCTCTGACGGAGGAAAGCTGCCGAGCATGAGCAAGCGGCACCCTTCGGGCAAGAACGGCTCAAAAGGATGGGTCTCCACGGGTTGAGAAGAGACACCATCCTGTTGTGAAGAGGCCGTGGTCTGTCGCTTCACGCTGCTCATTTCTGCTCCTTCAAGAGATAGAGCACAACGGGCAAGTGGTCAGAGAAGCCGTTGAGCCACACGCCACCGGCTGTTGTGCGCTTAGGCGTGCCTTTATATTTTCCTTCGTTCTGGATGAGGTAAGGACGCATAAAGATGTGGTGCTTCCAGAACTTAAGTGTAGAATAGTCTTTCTGGCCCTTCTTGTTAAGCAGGTTGGGAGTCATCACAATCTGGTCGAAGAGGTTCCATGAGCCACCATAGGCCAAGGTGCCACGTCCCTCCTTTGCAAGGATGTTATGCCATGGGTTGTACATGTTGTCGGGGCCCACCTGATCGATCTCGGACTTGCACGACAGACAGTCGGTCATGCTCTTGTTGGTGGGGTCGTCGTTCATATCGCCCATGACCATGACCTTGCAGTTGGGGTCATCGCGCAAGAGCGAGTCTTTAACGGCCTTAACCTGTGTGCCTGCAAGCTCACGATAGTGTGACGACGCTCCGCGGCTGGGCCAGTGGCACACCACGACGGTGAGGTGCTCGCCAGCCATCGTGCCGCTCACGGTGAGGAAGCCACGGGTGGCGCGTGCAGAATCTTTGGGCAGGTCGTAAACATAAGGCACAAGCTTCACATCGCGCACGCTGAAGAGCGCTGGGTTATAGAGCAAAGCACAGTCGATGCCTCGCTTGTCGGGGCCCTCAACATGACAATACTTGTAGCCGCGTGCTGCAAGCTCGGGCTGTGCTACAAGAGCATCGAGCACCTTGTTGTTCTCTACCTCGCTAAGACCTATAACAGCGCAACCAACGCCCGGCAGCACATCGGTGCCGAGGTCGGCAAGAGCACGGGCCATGTTGTGCAACTTGTTCTTATATTTCAAGCCGTTCCAGCGATAAGAGCCTGTAGGCAGGAAAGCGTAGTCGTTTTTGCCTTCATCGTGGCATGTGTCAAACAGGTTCTCCTGGTTGTAGAAAGCTACGCCGTAAGCAGAGAACTTTTTCTGCGCATAGCTGCCTTGCACGATAAGCAGCAACAAGGCCAGCACCGATAAAAATTTCTTCATAAGATTGTTTCTTGTTATTTTTATGATTTTTATTTTTGTTTATTTCCGATTTTGTTTATTTCCGATTTTGTTATTTCTGATTTTGCTGTTCTGATTTCCACATTATTATAATATGGTTTCCGCAGTTTTGGATGCAAAAAATAAAAACTTTATGCATTAAGAATGCAAATATCGGCAATTATTTTGAAATAACAGCAAAAATGTCGTTTTTTTCACATTATCGCAACATCAACACCACCCGATCTTCTCTCACATATTTAAAAATTATACAAAAGAGGAACAATATTTGTCAAAAAGTCGTTTTAAGCGTGCAAAAACTTTTGTAGCTCACATTTAATTAAAAATTAATATAAAAAAACTTTCGTCATTAAAAATAAATTTGTTACTTTGCATTTTTGGAAAAATGCCCAAAGGTAGGAACTACATAACCCTGAAGGTAAATTAGAAAAATCATCAATCTAAGTAAAATGCAAAATAAGCTTAAATTAGCCGTGATAGCCCTCTGCTACGCGCCGGCAGTGTTTGCACAGACCGATTCTTTAGCGACACAGCCAACGACAATAAGCGAGTCGGCTTTCACCTTAACAGAAGCACAGCTTGGTGAAGATGAGGACATGTCACAGAGCGTGACCATCATCAACTCAAGCAGCAACATCTACGCGAACGAAGTGGGTTACCTCTTCTCGCCCGTGCGCTTCCGCTATCGCGCTTTCGACCAGAAGTTCAACGATGTCTACATTAACGGCGTGCCTATGAACGACATGGAGAGCGGACAGTTCCGATTCACAACCATCGGTGGCCTTAACCAACAGACACGCAACGTCGAGTTTGCACTGCCTTTTGAGAGCAACAATTTTGCCATGACAGGCATGGGAGGCTCCAACAACTACAACTTCCGTCCAGGAAGCATGCCCGTTGGGCAGCGCATTTCGCTGCTCGGCGCCAACCGCGCATACACCCTTCGCGGCATGTACACCATCAACACCGGACTGAACGACAAGGGATGGGCCTTTGCCGGCAACCTGACATACCGTTGGGCAAACAAGGGTTATGTGGAAGGAACATTCTACAACGCCCTGTCTTATTTCCTCGGTGTGCAGAAGGTCTTTGGCGACGGACAGCACTCGCTCTCGCTCTCTACATGGGGTAACCCCACAGAGCGCTCATCGCAGGGTCCTGCCACTGACGAGGCCTACTGGCTCGCCAACGACAAATATTATAACCCCTATTGGGGCTACCAGAACGGCAAGAAGCGCAACTCGCGTGTGATCAACGACTTCTCGCCCAGCGCCATCATGACTTGGGACTGGAACATCAACGACAAGTCGAAGCTCACAACATCGCTCTTCGGACGCTACAGCATGTACAAGAGCACCAAGCTCAACTATAACAACGCCGACAACCCACAGCCCAACTACTGGAAGAACCTGCCCAGCAGCTACTATGACGTGTGGTATAACGACATGGAGTCGTACATCACCGACCAGGCTTACAACGACTGGAAAGACTCATACAACTACTGGAGAGCATCAAAGGCTAACCGCCAGATCAACTGGGACCGCCTGTATGCTTCAAACCAGAACATCAACGCTGTCGGCAAGGATGCCATGTACTATGTGGAGGCTAAACACAACAACAACCTCACGGTGTCTTTGGCTTCAACCTACAACCACCAGATCGACGCGAAGAAGAGCTTCAACCTCGGTTTCGTGGCTGCCACAAACAAGGGCATGCACTACGTCACAATGGAGGACCTGCTCGGCGCAAACACCTTCCATAACATCAACACCTACGCCATAAGCGACATTTACAATGCCCACTCGGACGAGGTGCAGTATGACCTGCGCAACAGAAACGCTGTGGTGAAAGAGGGCGACCGCTTCCGCTACGACTATAACCTGCTCGTGAACACAGGCAAGGTGTGGGGCAGCTACACCGAAGACTTCGGCAACCTCCACTACACCGTGGCAGGTCGTCTGGGCTACACCAACATGCAGCGCGACGGCAAGATGCAGAATGGTCTTGCGGCCAACAACTCATACGGCAAGAGCAAGCACGCAGAGTTTGTTGACGGCGGTCTGAAGTTTGGCTCTACGCTCAACATGGGACACGGCAACACGCTCATCTTCGGCATTGGCTATGAGCACCGCGCACCACAGGCACGCAACGCGTTCATGGCTCCTGAGATCAACAACAACTTCGTGCGTAACCTCAAGAACGAGCGCGTGTTCAGCACAGAGCTGGGCTACCAGTATGAGAACGCATGGATGCACCTCAACATCAACGCCTACTACAGCCGTCTGGACAACGTGACCGACTGGCAGAACTTCTATCATGACGACATCAACTCGTTCGAGTATGTGTCGCTTACAGACATGAAGAAGGAATATTATGGCGTGGAGGCAGGCGTTAAGTTTAAGGTGACAAGCGCTTTCGACGTTAAGCTGCTCGGTACAATAAGCGACGCCAAGATCATCAACAACGCCAAGCTGGCCTACATGGAGTCGGTGTCTGGCGCAATGCACGGCGACGACTACGGCACAGAAGGCGACACCAAGACCAACTGGGACCGCGTATATAATAAAGGTATGCGCGACAACGGCACACCGCTCACAGCTGCAAGCCTCGGCGTGAACTATCACCAGAACGGATGGTTCCTCAGCCTGAACTGCAACTATTATGACCGCATCTACCTTTCTTACTCGCCCAACTATCGTTATCGCAAGTCGATAGAGAACCGCAAGCAGATCATGAGTCAGCGCGGCATCGAGATCATGGACGAGAACAATGAACCTCGCGAGAGCGCACTCAGCCAGGCCAAGGGTCATGGTGGCTTCATGCTCGACGGTTCGATAGGACGCAGCATCTACCTGAAACGCGGTTCGCTGTCTATCAACCTCAGCCTCACCAACATCCTCAACAACCGCAACATCGTGACCGGCGGCTTTGAACAGAGCCGAAGCGACTATTCTGGCGACAAGGACAACGTCAAGTCGCGTGCCTACGCATTCTCTAAGAACCCGTACAAGTTCTACGCATTTGGAACAAACGGTATGTTGAACCTCACCTATAAATTCTAAATTCAGAACATGATGAAAAGTGTAAAATACATTCAGATGATAATGATGGCCCTCGTTATGGGCCTCGGCTTGACGTCGTGTATGGATGACGACTGGAAGGCTCCTTCTGGCGACACTCCTGCTTATGGCAACAACACGCTGCAGGAGAAAAAAGTTATCTCTATTGAAGACCTCAAAAAAAATTATGGCATCACAAAGGACATGATCAACGACACCGTGCGCATTGACGACGGCATACAGATCAAGGGCGTTGTGACAGGCAACGACGCTGAGGGCAACATCTACAACGAGATTGCTCTTCAGGACGAGACCGGCGGCATCCTGGTGTGCATAGCACAGGGTGGCCTGTGCGGACAGATACAGGTAGGTCAGGAGATTCTCATCGACCTCGGCGGTCTCTACATCGGCGCTTACCGCTCACAGCCTCAGATAGGTGTGCCTTACACATCGACAAGCGCCAGCGGTGCAAAGTCTACTTACCCCAGCCGCATTGCTCGCGCCGAGTGGCAGACGCGCTTTAAGCTCATCGGCAAGCCCGACGCTACGAAGCTGGTGGCTAAGGAGTTTGACTATGAGAGCCTGAAAGGCAACGAGACAGAGCTTTACAAGTATGCCGGATGCCTTGTCAAGGCAACAGGCGTGGGCTTTGCCAAAGCTGACGGCAAGACCACATACGCTCCAAAGTCGGAGGGCGCAAGCACCGGCTATGGCGTGATGCGTGCCTTCAAGAACATGTCAACAGGAAAAGACTACACCACCAACGAGTTTGGAGTGCGCACAAGCTGCTATTCCGATTTCGCTGCTGAGAAGTTGCCCGAAGGCAAGCTCACCGTAACAGGTATCCTGACATGCTACAAGTCGCAAAAAAAATACAACGCCACAGCGCAAATCTTGATGCGTCAGCAGTCGGACGTTCAGCAGATGGGCGAGTAAGCCTTGCTGACGAAACGTCCATACACATTTCTTATTAAACAAAACACAAACAAGAAACAACAACATTTCGTATGAAAAAGATAATGTATTCGATGTTTGCCCTCATGATGGCAGCATTCACACTTACTGGTTGCGAGGATGTGCCCGCACCTTATGACATTCCCGAAGGCGGCGTAGGCGGTGGTGGCGAGACAACCCTGCCTGAAGGCACATACCTGGAGGCCGACTTCACAACAAGCCTCGGCAAGTTTAAGTCAGAATCGGCAGAAGGTGACGGATCAATAAAGTGGGACATCAACTTCTCAAGCGCCTGCATCACAGGCTATGCCGACTGGGACGGATCTGGCACCAAGACCAACAAGGCCGGTGTGACCTTCCTCGTTAGCCCTGAGGTGGACCTCACAAAGGCTACAGAGGCTTATGTAGAGCTTAACCACGCCATGCGTTATGAGAACGGCGACATCAACACCAACAACTCGCTGCTCATCACAGACAATTATACCGGTGACGTAAAGACCACCGCCTGGACACAGATCAAATATCCCACAACAGGCCTGAACGGCGTACAGTTTGACTTCGTTACAAGCAAAGCAAACATCCCTGCCGAGTTTATGGGCAAGAAGGTGGTTGTGGCTCTGCGCCACACTTGCGCTGCCAAGTCGTCAACATGGGAGGTTAAGAAGCTGAGCGTTCTCGCTGGCAAGGTGGACGAGACCACACCCGACACACCCGTTACTCCCGGCGCAGGCGAGGCTAAGGGTACAGGCACAAAGGCTGATCCCTTCAACAGCGTAGCAGCCAACAAGGCAGCCAGCGCTCTTGCTGCTGGCGCTGAGAGCGAGCAGGAGTATTACATCAAGGGTAAAATTTGCAAGATTGCACAGGCTTACAAGGCTGACCAGTGGGGCAATGCTTCGTTCTACATCTCTGACGACGGCACAGAGACCAACAAATTCTACTGCTTCCACCTGCTCTACCTGAACAACGAGAAGTACACTGAGGGCAAGACCAACATCGCTGTCGGTGACGAAGTGGTGGTTTGCGCAAAGATCATGAACTACATGGGCAACACTCCCGAGACTGTAGGCAACAAGGGTTATCTCGTTGAGCTGAAGAGCAACGGCGGAACCACTCCCGACACTCCCGAGGAGAGCGGAAGCCTGAAGGGCGATCTCGTATATGTAGCTGCCAACTGTGGCCTTGACAACATGACTGCCTTGACAACACTCAAGCTGTCTAACGACATCACGCTCACCTTCGATGGCGGTGGCAACAACAACGCACCGAAATACTACACATCAGGAACATCATTCCGCATGTATCCCAAGAACTCGGTTAAGTTTACATCTACAAAGAAGATTGCTTCTGTAACAATTAAGTGTGACATCTACAACGGAACCATCTACAACGCTTCTGGCAATATGACAGCTTCTGCCGGCAAGTTCTCATTGGTAGGAACAACCGACAACGTGACCGTGACAGGCATCAACAGTACAGAATTCACACTAACAAACTCTAGCACCACTACAGGCGCCGCTTCACAGTTCCGCATCAAGGAAATTGCTGTAACCTACGCCAAGTAACAAAAAGCAAAGACAGCGAAGCGCTAAAATCAAAAGGCGCTAAGCAACAAGCAATAACGAAGTCCCGGGAAACCACAAACGGTTTTTCGGGATTTCTTTTTACTCTTTTTCGCCATAACATCGAGTTATCGTTATTATATTTTTTGAAAAAAATTTGTTCAAACAAGAAAAAACTCGTAACTTTGCATCCGCTTAGTGTAATAGCGATTTTTAACAAACATCCAAATATAAAATTAAAATGAAAAAAGGTATTCATCCCGAAAACTATCGCCCCGTCGTATTCAAGGATATGTCCAACGGCGATATGTTCCTTACAAAGTCTACATGCAAGACTACAGAGACAGTAGAATTTGAAGGCGAAACTTACCCTGTGGTAAAAGTCGAAATTTCTAGCACCTCTCACCCGTTCTACACTGGTAAGAGCAAGCTCGTAGACACCGCCGGCCGCGTAGACAAGTTCATGAGCCGTTTCGGTAAGATTCGCAAATAATATATATTTCAAGAACTTATTGAAAATAAGATAAAGCGAAGAACTTTAGGAAGTGTGTTCTAGCGTAGTTGCATATACGCTTGAACACACTTTTATTGTTTTACGCCATAACGGACACAACATTTTAACATTATTGTCAAACAACAAGAACATTTTCAACAATCACGCTACAACATGACAAGCAAACTCGTTGACCTAATGCACATGGCACAGAAAGTAGCCGTGATGCTCATTTGCGCGTTGGCTCTCGTAGCTTGTGGAAGCGATGGAGACGGCAACGGTGATGACAGCTCTTCACAACCAAAGAACGAAAACAAGAACCCCGCAAGCGGATACGACACTAACAAGACAAGCCTTAAGGCAGCACAGCGCACGGAGTTTCCTCATATAAACAAGCCCTCAGGCAACTATTATGTCATCGTACACACCGTGTCGGGCGTTGGCAACCAATACACATACGCAGGCAAACAATATACCTACGATGCCGACGGCATAAACTTCTGCACCATTTGGGACAAAGACAAGAAATCGCAGCTCTGCTCATGCTACCAACTGCACCGCAGCTACGGCGGTTCCTATAAGCGCGTCATCGGACTAAACTATCCCGCTGACGAGGATCTTCCTATGGCATACCGCATCGACGACTACATGAGAGGTTCTGGGTTCCAGCACGGCCACATTCTGCCGCAGACGGAACGCACATTCTCTTATGACGCCAACCGCCAGACCAACTATCTGACCAACATGCAGCCCCAGTATCCGCAGTTCAACGGCTTCGACGACAAGGACAACTCACACACCGGCTTGTGGCTTCTCATGGAAAACAAGGTACAGAAACTCGCCAGGAACCTTGGCGCGTCAGACACGCTGTTTGTTTGTAAAGGAGGAACAATACAGAACAACCAGGTGTTGATGAAGATCAAGAGCAAGATGATTGTGCCCAAATATTTCTTCATGGCCGTGCTCAAAAAGAGCAGCTCCGGCACCTATCATGCCTTCGGCTTCTGGACAGAGCACCTCAACTCTTATGTGCCTTCAAACACAGACCTGAAGCAGTATGCCTTGTCTATCTCTGAGCTTGAGAAGAAAACAGGCATGGATTTCTTCTGCAACCTGCCTGACAACATTGAAAACGAGGTGGAGAAGAAAAACTCTTATTACAGCCTTTATTAATTCACCCCTCCAAACAAGCCTGTTCTGATTTTTCAGGACAGGCTTTACGCTATGACCCAACTCTTCACTTTTTTTCACAAAAGAAAGTAACTCTTAATATTTTAAATTTATCATGACAAGTTTAACAATTATGATCGTCACGGTCTTCGTGATAGGCTACGCATTCATAGCCATGGAGAGTCTGACGAAAATCAACAAGGCAGCAATTGCCCTTTTGATGCTTGTAGGATGCTGGACACTCTACATGTGTGACCCGTCACAGTTCGTGCAACTCATGCACCCCGACTTCGTTGCAACTAACCACCAACAGATGATGGACAAAATCACATCCATCATCCAGGAGCACCTCGGCGACACCTCAACAACACTCTTCTTCCTTATGGGAGCCATGACCATCGTTGAGATTGTGGACCAGAACGGCGGCTTCAACTGGGTGCGCAACGTGATGAAGACAAAGAGCAAGCGCGCGTTGCTGTGGCGCATCGCCTTCTTGACATTCATCCTCTCGGCCATTCTTGACAACCTCACGACAAGCATCGTGATGATTATGATTCTGCGCAAACTTGTAAGCGACCATAAGGACCGCATAATATATGCCTCACTCGTGATAATAGCAGCCAACTCGGGCGGTGCCTTCTCACCCATTGGCGACGTTACAACAATCATGCTGTGGAACAAGGGACTGATTACGGCTCTTGGCGTAATATGCGAAATTCTTATTCCTTCAATCATATCTATGGTCATCCCCGCCCTCATCATGCAGTTCATGCTCAAAGGCGACCTCACCATGCCTGCCTCTAACGAAGCAGCAGAAGCAAGCGTGAGCGACTTTTCTTCGGCAGAACGCAAGACGGTGTTTGTGCTCGGCGTGGGCGGCCTGATGTTTGTGCCTGTGTTTAAAGCCCTGACAGGTCTGCCTCCATTCGTAGGAATTCTGCTCGTGCTCGGCGTGCTGTGGACTGCAACAGAGCTGTTCTACCGCAACCTCCATCGCTCAACAGACGCAGAAGGCACACAGAAACGTGTTACCAAACTGCTGAAGAGAGTTGACATGAGCACCATTCTCTTCTTCCTTGGCATCCTCATGGCTGTGTCATGTCTTGCTGAGGTAGGCGTTCTGCAGTCATTGGGTGAAGGTCTTAACGTTGTCTTCGACGGCAATCACTACATGGTGACAGGCATCATTGGCGTGCTGTCGAGCATTGTCGACAATGTGCCTCTCGTGGCTGGTTGCATGGGCATGTATCCCGTTGCTCCCACTGGCGACATGGCTGTGGACGGCGTGTTCTGGCAGCTGCTCGCCTACTGTGCCGGCGTTGGTGGCTCAATGCTCATCATCGGCTCAGCAGCTGGTGTGGTTGTTATGGGTCTTGAGAAAATCACCTTCGGTTGGTACATGAAGCATATCTCATGGATTGCTTTCGTTGGCTACATTGCAGGCATTGTGTGCTATTGGTTCATCCGCACCTTCCTGTATGCCATTTAAAGAAGAAAATCTTTTAAAGAGATAGATTTTTTTAAGAGAGCTATTTTTTAAGAAAGCATTTTTAAGAGAGCTTTTTTTAAGAAATCAGTTTTTAAAGAGATAGATTTAAAAACAGATAGATTTAAAAAGGTCCCTGCCGATTCACATCGTCAGGGACCTTTCTCTATTAATCTATCACACTAAAAATTTAAACCAAATCATTTATGCATTGCTGTGCAGCCATTGCAACGATTGCAATTGCTCGCTCACGATTATACTCGCTCACGATTAATGCTGCACAAATTAACCTATTTACTGACTAACCAATTAACTTAACTAACCTAAAAACCTTTACCTTCTCAAGAACAATCCAGTCCAAAATTCAGATTATCCTATCTCAATGTGACGACTAACCTTCTGCTCCTCTCTTTTGATCTTGGGCAGATTGACGGTGAGCACACCATCTTCAACCTTTGCAGAGATGAGGTTGCGGTCAACATCGTCAGGCAAGATGAGAGTCTGCTCAAACTTTGAGTAGGCAAACTCGCGACGCAGATAGTGGCAAGGCTTCTCCTCCTTTTCGTTGCGCTTGCACTCCATCTTCACAGTGAGGTCACCATCGTTGTTGATGTGAACCCCAAAATCCTCCTTACGCATGCCAGGGGCAGCCATCTCCACCACATACTCAGATGGAGTTTCCTTAACGTTTATTGCGGGTGCCGTAGCATTTGCTTTCGGCATGTTTTCTGTATCGAAGAAATCGTTGAACACTTCTGGTAACCAAGCATTTCTGTAAGTCATAATCTTTACCTCCTAATTATTTTTCTTATTTCTTGTTTTTTTGTTCTTTATTATTATTGTTTCCTGTTTCCGTTTCTTGATGTTTCTGTTTCTTGTTTCTGTTAACCTATAGACAACAAACATACCAAACAAAAAAATCGTGTCAAGTTGTCTGTCTATGCTGTCAATTTGACAAAACGTTTGGTTATTTACTTACAATTAATTATTTTTGCAAGCATAAAAAAGAGACAAGTCAAGATAAGACGAGAAGAAAAAAAGAAAGAAAAAGTAACAAATAAAAACACGTTTAAGATATGATTATAGCAAACATCACCGACAGAGAGCATTATTATTCGCTTCATCCTAAGATGAAGCAGTTGTGGGATTATATCCTCACCCATGACCTTGCCAACTCACCGACAGGACGCATAAACATTGATGGTGACCGCCTGTTCGTAAATGTAGACGACAGCGAGATGAGTCCCAAGGAGGAGCGCCCACTTGAGGTTCACCGCCGCTATATCGACGTGCAGATTCCGCTCACAGCATCAGAGACCGTGGGGTGGAAAGCCCTCGCCGACATCACAACACCCAGTGTCGCTCCTTTCAACACGCAACACGACATCGCCTTCTTTGCAGAGCCAGCACAAGCATACATCCCAGTGCATCCAGGACAGTTTTATGTTATGTTCCCAGAAGATGCACACGCCCCCATCATTGGCTCTGGAAGGATAAAAAAACTCATTGGAAAAATATTAATCTGAAGAAAGTCGGTTAACAAGAATAAGAAAGACGGTTAACAGATAGAAGGATGGATATGAACAAAACCTCAAGAAAAATAAATCCAGCAGTTTGGTGCACTTATATGGTGCTGCTGATGCTGCCCGAGATGCTGATGTTGAACACCAAGACATGGTGGGATGCGCCTGTGTCGATAGCGTTTAACGTGCTTTTCTATGGGGTTTTCACATGGATTCTTTGTGCCTTGGCCTCGCTGACGGGAAAGACGATTGAGCGCTTTATACATGTGGTGTGGCAAACCGTTGCAGCCGCCTACAGCATCAGCAACGTCTTCATGCTTGTAATGTTCAATCGTCATTGGGATGCCTATTCGTGGCAATTTCTTAGCGAGACCAACGGGCGCGAAAGCTCCGAATTTTTCTTTTCTTACATACTCTCATTCCCTACCCTATTGCTTCTGACAACATACATCGTGCTGTTTGTAGCAGAGATTGTTGTTGGACGCCGTGTTGCCCGTTGGCGCATATTTCCATCGCATATATTGCCGGCAGCTGGTGCCATTGTGCTTTGCACGGTCATGTTAGGACATACGTTTTTTTTCGGCCCCGATGCCGATGCCAACTACACACTGGCAGCAAAATATCGCTCGCCAATAAAGAGGAATGCTATATGGAACATCTGGCAGTCGGTGCTTACTTACAAGAGTTTCCGCGACGAGTTTGCGCGGTGCGCAAGGTCACTACATAACTATAAGGAAAAGGTGACATGCAGCGAACGCGAGGCCGACGTGGTGTTGATAGTAGGCGAGTCGTTCAATCGCCACATGAGCAATCTCTACGATGGCAAATATGACACAAATCCACGACTCAAGGCTTTGGCGAAACAAGGAAAGCTCTTTGTCTTCAACGATGTGGTGGCATCGGACAATGGCACCACGCAAAATTTCAAACAGTTTCTTTCACCTGTGGCAGTTGGCGACAACCTTAGTTGGTGCGATGCACCCCTCTTCCCTTTCCTGCTGCGTCGCTGCGGCTACAACGTGGTGTTCTACAGCAACCAGTATGCGGGCATGGAGATGGACAAGGAGTTTAATGCTTCGATGGGATTCTTCAATGCTCCTGATATCGGTCCTTACCTCTTCGACCATCACAACATGCGCACTTACGACTATGACAAGCAGCTCATCGATGCTTATTGCTCGAACCGAAAAGAGATAGAATCGACGAAGCGCAACTTCATCATCTTCCATCTATACGGCCAACACGCCATGTACGGCGAACGATGTCCGAAGGAATTTGTAAAGTTTGACAGAAGAGACGTAAAGAGCCATCTGTCTCTAAACGACGAGCAGCGCAGTGTGGTGGCAGACTATCTTAACGCCACGTTCTACAACGATTTCATTGTAGACAGCATCATACGCATGTTCTCAGACCGCAACGCCATCGTCATCTATTTTTCCGACCATGGCGAAGAGGTCTACAATTTCCGTATGCAGCAGGGACGTACCGATATCAAGACAGATGACCCACGCGCCATGCGCTGCCAACTCGACATCCCCTTCATGATATACGCCTCACCCCGTTATGCTGCAAGCCATCCGCACACGATGGAGCGGATAAAGCGGTCAGTAGACCGCCCCTTCATGACCGACAATCTTCCACAAGTGATATTCGATTTGCTCGGTGTCCACACATCCTACTTCAAGCCAGAAAGAAGCGTCATCAATGACAAGTATCGTCAGCAAAAGCGTCGCTTGCTACAAGTAGGGAGGGAGTATCTGTAAGATTCCCCCCCCCATTAAGTAGGTGTTCAAAATTAATTTAAATGATTCTATGCTCTATTTTGGTCTGTATGTCCAGCTCCGAAGAGGGAGTGTAGCGGGCTACACGCCCGATGAGAGCTGGGCATACAGGCCAAAAGAGGGCGTAGAGGCATTTGAAAGCATAACCTTTTTTATTAGATTCATATATGCGATTAATTATGAACACCTACTTATAGTTAACGAATATACTTTCCTACAAAAGAAGCCACACGGCGCGAATATTCTTCAGGATAGTCGTTATATGAACGTGCATGAATGCTTCCACGCGCAATCCACAGCTGCTTTGGCTGTGGTTTGGCCTCATATAGAGGATAGACCATGTCAGTAGGCACAAAGGTGTCTTTGCTGCCATGAATGAAAAGCATGGGCTTATGACACTTTGCCACCTGCTTCAGAGCCGATGCTTCGCCGAAGCTCCAACCATACATCAGCTTGCAGAGGGCAGATGTGGTGTACATAAGAGGAAACTCAGGCACCCCGAAGCGCTTCTTAGCCTCCCATCCAAACTCATCCCACACGCTGGTGTAGCCACAATCTTCAACAAAGCAGCGTATGTAGGCAGGCGTAGCATCACCCGAGAGACACATCGTGGTGGCAGCTCCCATAGACACGCCATGCACGACCATCTGCGAAGCATGCCCTTGCGAACGGAACATACGCTCAGCCACCGATGTCCAATGAAGGATGTCCTTTCGGTCTTTCCATCCCATCTGCACATCATCGCCTTCACTCAATCCGTGGGCATGAAGGTCTGGCAAGATGATGTTATAGCCCATCGTCCTTTGGTATATTGACGCGATGTTAAGCATGCTGTAGCATCGGTCGGTGTAGCCATGCACAACCACAGCTGTGCGTCCTTCAGCCTTAGGCGATCTAACAAAGATGGCATGTTGGCGCTCTCCGTTGGGCATTATTATAAAGGTGTCTCGCAGCGCCTTATTGTCTCTTAGGCTGTCAGCCCATTGCTTAAGATGCGGATTGCGTTTGACGAAGGCACTCAAAGCACCTTTTTCATCGCCTCGCCCGGCAGTTGCGCCAAGCGAGTAGTCGAGCATGTAAAAACTTGTGCCCACAATGGCAACCGCCAAAAGCAAAACAAGAGATAAGACAGAATAAATAACAAGCTTTTTCTTCATAACGTCAAAATGAGATAAAGTTAAACGCCAAATGTTCTACAATGTAAAATCAGAATAACTGTAAAAGAAAAAAATAGGAGCCTAAACATTGTTGTTATAGACTCCTAATTTTTATTTATTGCCGATTAAGGATTTTCGATAAAAGCATTCGACAAAAGATTATCGACAAAAGCTTTCGATTTATCGATTAAGGCTTTGCAAGCAATCTTTACTCAGCAGCCTCAGCCTCTTCCTGACGGTCATCAACGTTGTCGCCCTCTGTAGGAGCAAGAGTGGCCTCGAAGTCGGTGATGCCATTATTCACGAGAATGTTGTACCACTGGATCAGCTTCTTGATGTCGCTGTCGTGAACGCGGTCGCGGTCATAGTCGGGCAGAACCTCAGCAAAGAAGTCGTGCAACTCCTGAGCAGAGCACTTCTTGTAGTTGAGTGAGCACTCCTTCGACTGCTCCTTCTCACCCAGACTCTTGAACACCTTCCACAGAGGAATGTCCTCAGCATCAGTGTACATAGCTATATCTGCCAGACTTGTTACACGGTCGCTGGCGAAAGCGGGCTGACGACGATGAGTGGCGTCGATAGCCTCAACGATAAGATTTCTGTTTCCACGAGACACCAGTTTGTAAAGGCCTGGTTTGCCTGCAATTGAAAGAATTGTTTCCATTTTTTTAATTGTTGTTTTAAAAACTTGTTTCTAATCTATTGGAAGGGGTGAAATTGTTATGTGGTAAGACGTTACAGAAGAAAGCTCAATCAAGGCCATCGAGCGACAGCTTGTTCAACAGATCCTCCACCTGATCCTTAACGTCCGCTTTTCCATCGTTCACTATCTGCCAGTTGCTTCGTGCCACGATATCCCTTTCCGGCATCTGTGCCTCGATCCAGGCGAGAGCCTTTTCCCGTGATATGCCGTCGCGTTTCATGACACGCTCCACGCGCGTCTCTACCGGTGCCGTCACGCACACCACCTTGTCAAAAGTCACGCGTTCGTCGAAACGGCTTTCAAAAAGGATAGCACTCTCGCACCACACCAATCCGCTCTTCATAAAATCGCGTGCCACAGCAGGATGCACCACAGCGTTAAGAGCCTGCTTATTGTCCTCACTTGCCAAGAGAAACTCTGCAAGCACAGCCTTTTGCAACACGCCATCGCGACAGACCTCATCGCCCACCAGCCGGCAAAGAGCTTGCTGCAGGTCGGCATCTGAGCGCATCAATCGTTTGGCAGCAGAGTCGCAATCGTAAACCGTAAATCCATGCCGTTCAATCTCACGGCACACATAGCTTTTGCCGCTCCCTATGCCGCCAGTAATTGCTATTCTCATTTTTGTTTGCTTCTGAGATTTTAATCCTAAAACATGCAAGACATCAGCCCCACATCTTTTCATTATTGCTGTTCTATGAGATAATCGACATTTTGAATTTCCAACTTAGCGTTACGCACACCGTTAGGAATGGTTCGTATCTGCAATCGGCATTTCGGCGATGGGTTAGCAGCCAAGTCGTTGTAATCGGCAACCACAACAAACTGGTCTGGGTTCACCTTACGGAACATGCTCACGCCTACCGTGAAGCGCACCTTCACCTTCGACGGGAACGTCCGCAACACCTTGCCGTCGGGCATGTTGATAGCCCTTATCGGCACCTCCAGACTTTCTTCTGTCAGCACGTCAGGATAGAGAACCACCTTAACCTGTGCAGGCACCATCTTCACACCTCTGATAGAAGCCAGATCAACCGTGCGCACCACGGTGTCGCTAAAGTTGACAATGCGCAACGGCACCGTGTTCACACTCTTTATGCTGTCAAGCAGCTGCCTGCTGGCATAGATGAGCACACTGTCTGGCGCTATTCGCGTACGAGCCAGATAGAATGAGCGTGCAGGCACCACAGAGCCTGCCAGGCGCACAGGCACCTTCATAGAGTAGCCGTGGCTGAAATAGAAATCGAGCCTGTCGGGCTTAATGGCCGTTATCTTTGACGAAGCGCTGAGCTTTTGCAGCACCAGCTTCTGCAAGTCGGCAGCAGGCACGAAGCCACGTCCCTGCGCGTTGTTAGCATAAGTAGCGAAATTCACGTTCACCGCACTTATGCGGTCGCCATAGAGATAGGTCGCGAGGGTGTAGCCCTTGTCTCGAACCATCACCTTCACCGTGTCCTCCATCTCCGTTGTCACAACCACGTTTTTCGGCTGTCCAACGAGTCGCACAGGCACACAAATTTCTTTCTCGTAAGTTTCGTTGAGCGTCATCATCAACCAGAACATTCCGCTCAAGAAGAGGAAGAACAAAAAAATCAGAAACTGCTTGTTCATTTGACTGAACAAGAAGTTCCTGACTCCTCTATAGATTCGTAACATTTGTTTTTTCATTGCGACAAAGAAGCTGTATGAACGGGTTAAGTTGTCTCCACGCCACCAACGGGTTTTGCGCGTAAACGTTTGTTACATTAAAGACATCCTGTCGCTTATTGTTTAAGCCTTAGGAGCCTGCGAGTTGATGTCAGCGTAAACACTCGACTTGTCCACAGTGATAACCACACCGCGAGCCACCTCCAGCTCCAGAGTGTTGGTTGTGAGGTCAATGCGCTTCACGGTGCCATAGATTCCACCGCCAGTCACCACCTTTGTGCCTTCCTGAAGCGAGTTCTGGAAATTGCGAATCTCCTTCTGCTTTTTCTGCTGGGGACGAATCATGAAGAGCCACATGATAGCGAAGATTGCCACCATCATGACGAGCATGCCCATGCCGCCACCCTGTGCTGCCTGAGCAGCCAATACCATTGTTGTCATATTTTTTTCTTGTTTTTAGTTTCTATTATTAAAATGATCACGCAAGCCGCTTACTCCTGTACCGGATTCTTGCGCGGACGACCAGGACGACGCTTCACAGGCTTCGGTTCTTCCTCTACAGCAGCCTCGGTGTTAGCCTCCACCTCAGCATTGGCCTTTACCTCGCTGTTAACCTCCTCATCGTCCTCGTTTTCCTGATCAACCTCTTTCTTGTTCTTGGGCTCGTTAATGCTCTTGAACATCTTGCCTGTGCCGATAAGGAAACGGGCAATAGAGTCGAGCATGCCGTTAATGTAGCCACCACTTCTCGGTGTAGAGTAGAGCTTGGCCAGCTCCACATACTCGTTAATGGTCACGCTTACAGGTATGTTAGGGAATGTGAGCATCTCGGCGATGGCGATCTGCATGATCACCACATCCATGTATGCCAATCGTGAGAAATCCCAGTTGCGTGATGTCTCGCTCATGTAACGCTGATACTGGTCTGCGTTAAGTATGGTTGAGCGGAACAGCTTCTGTGCAAAATCCTTGTCCTCAAGGTCCTTATATTCGGGCAACAGCTCTTGCTTGCTGCCTTCCTTCGGGTCAAAGCGCTTGATGGTCTTCAGCACGAATGTGTCGACCACCTCTTTGTCGTCGTTCCAGTAGAGACTCTTCTCTTCCAGCAACGCATCCAAGTCGCTGTTGTCTTGCACAAACAGCTTATAGAGCTTGCGCCACAGCTCACGGTCAGCCTCGTACGACTCGTCCGATGATGCCATATAGTCGGCATACACCTCGCTCTCCTCGATCTGGTTGCACATCTTGCGCACAAACTCGATATCGTTTTCCCACGTCTGCTTTGTTGTTTCTATAAAGGTGTTGAGCATGCGGTTTTCCTCAAGCTGCGTTGCAAACTTGTTGTACGCAAACTTGGTCGACGGCATCTCTGTGCCCTCTCTCTGCGCGCGCTTGGTGTTCACCTCAACGCGGTGCTGCTCCTCACGGGTTATTGCCACTATAAGCTCCAGCAGATAATTATACAAATCATAGGCTTTTGACAAGCTGAAAATGAGTTCTTTCTCAGCTGTATCCATGTTTTTGCTGCCGTTCTGATAGTAAGCGTAGGTCAACTGCACTATCTTAATTCTTATCAATTCACGATTAATCATTCTCTAATAATTTGTGTTCTTTCTTAATAATGCGATGCAAATTTAGACAAAAAACCTCTAACAGCCAAGAAAAAGCCCATTCTTTAAGTCTTTTTTTAGATATTCTTTGCACAATTGTCAGAAAAAGTGTAACTTTGCACCGCTTTTTTGAGCACATCCAGTAGAAATGTAATAAAAAGTTCTCGTGTGATGGCGAATTAAGGCATGTAAAATTATCAACAACTTAATTTAGAGTAACACATTATGAAAGAGATTAATGTAACAGGTCAGAAGCGTACAGACCTTGGCAAGAAAGCTTCTAAAACACTGAGAAAAGAAGGACTCGTTCCCTGTAACCTCTATGGTCAGGCAACAGCTGACGGCAAACCCGTTGCAATGTCATTCGCTTGCCCCATGACAGAGCTGCGCAAGGTTGTTTACACTCCCCACATCTACGTTATCAACCTCGTCATCGACGGCGAGTCACACACAGCTATCATGAAGGAGCTTCAGTTCCACCCCGTAACAGACGCTCTGCTTCACGTTGACTTCCTCGAAGTTAACGACCAGAAGCCCATCACCATCGGCATCCCCGTTAAGCTCGTTGGTCTGGCTCAGGGTGTTCGCGACGGTGGTCGCATGAACCTGTCTATCCGCAAGATTAACGTTACCGCTCCTTATCAGCAGATTCCCGAGCACCTCGACGTTGACGTTACCGCTCTGAAGATCGGTAAGAGCATCAAGGTTGGTGAGCTGAGCTACGAGGGTCTGGAGCTGACTACAGGCAAGGACGTTATCGTTTGCTCAATCAAGATGACCCGTGCTGCCATGTCGGCTGCTGCCGCTGCCGAGTAAGGCATAGGATGAAGGTACATCTGTAATAAAAACAAGGATTATTATGGCCGGTTCTACAAAGCTACGACTTTTAGAATCGGCCATAACTTTTTTAAGGCGGGTTCTTAAACCCAAATCGGTCATTAGGCCGTTTTATGTATTATTTTATAACTGCTTGCAGTCTTTTGTTTTTTATAAGTTGTCTTTTGCTTGTTTTCAATTCGCAATAGCTCGCTATTACTCATTAAAAACCAAACAAAATCCATTCTTCTAAAAATCCAAAATCCAAGCAAGCCCTAACGCCCGATTTGGGTTAAAAAGCAAAACGAAAAACAAGAGAAAATGGACAAATACCTCATTGTGGGTCTTGGCAACCCTGGTGCCGAATATGATCAGACACGCCACAACACCGGCTTTATGGTGCTCGATGCCTTTGCCAACGCCGTAGGCGCCACCTTCGACGACCGTCGCTACGGCTTTGTGGCAGAGACGAGCCTTAAAGGCCGCAAACTGTTTCTGCTCAAGCCCACCACCTACATGAACCTCAGCGGCAACGCCGTGCGCTATTGGATGAACAAGGAAAACATCGACGAGAGCCATCTGCTCGTTATCGTTGATGACCTGTCGCTTCCTCTCGGCGCCTTCCGCATGAAAGGCAACGGCAGCAATGGCGGCCACAACGGTCTCGGCCACATTCAGCAGCTCATCGGTCAGCAGTATGCCCGTCTGCGCATGGGCATCGGCAACGACTTCCCCCGTGGAGCACAGGTCGACTGGGTCCTTGGCCGCTATAGCGATGATGACATGAAGGTTCTTCAGCCCAGCATCGACACCGCTGTAGAGATGATCAAGAGTTTTGTGTTGGCAGGCATCAACATAACGATGAACCAATATAACAAGTTGGGAAAGAAATAACGATTCGAGAAATGGCAAACGAAGCACGAATAGACAAATGGCTATGGGCGGCACGCATCTTCAAGACACGTTCCATCGCTGCCGACGCATGCAAGAACGGTCGCGTCACCAAGAACGGCATGAACATGAAGCCCAGTCACATGGTGAAGGTTGGCGAGACGGTGAGCGTAAAGAAACCGCCCATCACCTACTCGTTCAAGATTCTCAAAACCATCGAGCAGCGTGTCGGTGCCAAACTGCTGCCTGAGATTTATGAAAACGTCACAGACCCCAAGCAGTATGAGCTTCTTGAGATGAGCCGCATAAGCGGATTCGTCGACCGCGCACGCGGCACAGGCCGCCCCACGAAAAAAGAACGTCGCGCCCTCGATGCCTTCGTTGACCCCTCAATGTTCGGCTTTGAACTTGACGACGAAGAAGATGACGAAGACGAAGACGAAGACGACGAATAAAGACTATTAAACCCAAATCGGTCGTTAGAGCTTGCTTGGATTTTGGATTTTTAGAAGAGTGGTTTTTGTTTGGCTTTTAATGAGTAATAGCGAGCTATTGCGAATTAAAAACAAGCAA
>UQTI01000007.1 GCA_900543975.1 uncultured Prevotella sp.
TTTCTCCATGCCATCCAGGCTTGTTTCTCCATAGCCTCCAGGCCTGTTTCTCCATAGCCTCCAGGCCCGTTCCCTCCCATACCCTCCAAGCCCGTTTCTCCTATCCTCCGAGTTTGTTTTTAGCCAAGGCCGAAACATAATATTCGGCAAAGTCTTTGCGGCCCTTTCCTGCGCCACTGTCAGCCACGAGATTAGCCAGCATTCCGCACATTTCCTTCCAATTTTGGTCGGGATACATGAATTCTGCTCCGCTTACGTGAGCGCCAAGTATGGAAAAAAGCATGGGTACGAGTGGCTGATGCATGTCTTTCGACACCTGCGAGAGCAAAAGTTGCACACATTCCGTGCCTTTTCCAAGGCGTGGCATCATTGGAGGGGTGGGTTTACTGAGGTTGAATTTAATATTTGTCATGTTTGATAATTTGTTAAGTTGTTGAACGTAAGCCTTTTAGAGGAAGTGGGGTGTGGGCTGTCATTACAATTACAGTTATTACAGTTTAATCAACAGGGGTCGCCTATCTCTTTCTTTTTATATATAACTATTTGATTATTAATTAGTTATAAAGTTCTTAAGAAGGGGATTGTAAGATATCCACCCTATTTGTAATAACTGTAATAACTGTAATTGTAATAGCTTAGCCCGGGCTTAATTCCCCGCGTTTTCCTTTTCTGCCTGCCAGCCCGCTTCCTCTCCGAGGCCTTTTTATATCCTTTCCATACAAGCCTTTTCTTTTCACGTCCCTTCCATCCAAAGCCACCCCTTGAACTTGCAAAAAAATGTGGTCATTAGTCATTTGGTCATTTGGTCATTTTGCCGTTTTTCGTGCTTGATTATTGGGTTTGTCGCTTATTTGTTGAAGATAGGCGGAAACGGAAGTAGGAGGAGAACTATTTCGTTCTCCTCCTACTCCGATAGGTCTTTTCCCCTTTTACTTTATTGGTTCTGTCTTTCCCGGTCTTTTTCCGGTCTTTTCCTTCTTCCTTTTTCTTTTTCTTTTTCTTTTTCTTTCTGTCCTTCCTTCTATCTATCTATCTTTATTCCGCCGACAAATCTTCAACCATCTTGCGGTAGAGGCTGAACACGCGGGAGCGCGAGATGTAACCCATCAGGCGGTTGTTGACGTCGACAACAGGCAGATAGTTGGTGTTCTTGATCTCAAACTTCTTCATCACCTCCTCCATACGGTCGTTTATGCCGACCTTGGCAGGCACAGGCGTCATGATCTGCATGACACAAAACTTGGTGTAGAGCTCAGAGCGGAACATGATGTGTCTGATCTTCGTAATGTCGACCTCGCCAAGAATGCAGCCTGCACTATCGAGGACAGGAATGAAGCTGGAGTGGCTTTTGCTGATGACGTTTACCAATTTGCCCAACGGCATGTCGGCTGTAACGGCAATGTAGTCGTTCTCAACGACGCTGTCCAGGCTCATAAGCGTCAGCGCTGCCTTGTCGGTGTGATGGGTGATGAGCTTGCCTTGACGGGCAAGACGCATGGCGTAGATGCTGTGGGGCTCAAAAACGCTTATTGTCATCACGGAACAGGTGCTGACGATCATTAGCGGTATGAACAGATCGTAGCCGTTGGTGATCTCTGCGATGAGGAAGATGCCTGTCAGCGGGGCGTGCATCACGCCTGCCATCACGCCTGCCATTCCCAAGAGAGTGAAATTTTTCTCAGGCACATAGAGACCCAACTGCTGTATGTTCCATATACGGGCAAAGAGAAATCCGCTGAACGCTCCGACAAACAGAGAGGGGGCAAACGTTCCGCCGCAACCGCCGCCGCCGTTGGTTGCTGACGTGGCCACCACCTTGGTGAGCACCACTAACGCCACAAAGATGATGAGGAGCTGTCCGTGACCGTAGAACAGCGAGTTGTTGAGCAGGGTGTTCCAATCGGCTTCTGTGTTGCTGTTGAGCAGGATGTTGATGGCGCTGTAGCCCTCGCCGTAGAGCACGGGGAAGATGAAGATGAGATAGCTGAGCATCAGGCCTCCCAACAACAGTTTTGCGTAACGGTGGTCCTTTAAGCGTGCAAACACACCCTCGCACGATGTCATCATGCGTATGAAGTAGAGGCTGACCAGACCGCAGCTGACGCCGAGCAAGATGCAGGCCGGCACGCGCTCCACGATCCATTCGCCGTCAAGATGAAAGGAGAACAGCGAGTCGCTGCCCATAAAGATGTAGGTGAAGCATGTTGCCGTGACGCTTGCCACAAGGATGGGCAACAACGATGCCATGCTCAGGTCTACCATGAGCACCTCAAGGGTGAACACAAGTCCGGCTATCGGAGCCTTGAAGATGCCTGCAATGGCGGCAGCGGCGCCACAGCCCACAAGCAGCATAAGGGTCTTGTTGTCCATCTTGAACAGCTGCCCGAGGTTTGAACCTATAGACGAGCCTGTGAGCACGATAGGTGCCTCGGCACCTACCGAGCCGCCGAACCCGATGGTTATGGCCGATGCGATGACCGATGTCCAGCAGTTGTGGGGCTTCAGCCGTGACCGTTTTGACGATATGGCGTAAAGAATGCGCGTGATGCCGTGTGAGATGTTGTCTTTCACGACATATCTCACAAAGAGCGACGTGAGGAAAATGCCTATAACTGGAAATACCAGATACAGCCAGTTGTATGTCACCGTGGTGAAGCCGGCTGTCAACAGCACCTGAATCTCTTTTATGATGAAGTGTAGGATGAAGGCAGCAACCGATGCGAAGAACCCTATGAACAACGCCAATATTATGGTCATCTGTCGGTCTGTGATGTGCTTGTCGCGCCATTCCAGCACCATGTCCATCATTGTGGGTTTTGTGTTGCCGTTATCTGTTATTGATGCTTTCATCTTGTTTGTTCCTCCTTTTGTTTTTATTTGCGTATTATTGTTACCACGCCGTCTTCTGTGAGTTTTATTATGCTGCTGGGTGTGTGGGGCTTATGTTCCTGGCGTCGTGTCCAGCACACATAGTCGACAGCGTTAAGCAACTCTTCGCTTATGTCGCAATAGTTTTGTGCTGCCGGCTCTCCGCTTATGTTGGCGCTTGTGCTCACGATTGGTTTCTGCATGCGGAAGCACAGCTCTTTAGAAAACTCCTCTTTTGTTATGCGCATGGCGATGGTTCCGTCTTGTGCCACCAGGTTTGGTGCGAGGTTCACGGCGTTGTCCAGAATTACTGTTGTTGGCTTGGTGTTAAGGTTGAGCAGGTCCCAGGCCACGTTAGGCACATTGCGCACATAACGTTGTAGACGTGCGTCTGAGTCGACGAGGCAAATGAGGGCTTTAGAGTCGTCACGCCGTTTTATTTCATACACTCTCTTTACCGCTTCGGCGTTTGTTGCGTCGCAGCCTATTCCCCATACCGTGTCGGTGGGGTAGAGGATGACGCCACCTTTGCGCATCACCTCTACAGCTTTCTTAATATCTTCCTTTGTGTTCATTGCTATATCGATTTTGATTTTTGAATTTTGATTTTTGAATTTTGAATTATCGGCTTTCAGCCGATTTTGAGTTATCGATTTTTGAATTTTGAATTTTGAATTTTGATTTTTGATTTTTGAATTATCGGCTATGCCGATTTTGAGTTATCGATTTTTGAATTTTGAATTATCGATTTTTGATTTATCATTTTTGATCTTCCAACTCAAAATTGAACAATTCAAAATGCGCGAAGCGCACAATTCAAAACTCAAAACTCAAAACTCAAAATTCATAAATACCCTTTTCCCTTTAATATCATATCCGTTAAGGAAATCTTTCGCCATCATGCGCTTCTTTCCTGCCAGCTGCAGCTCGACAATCTCCAACCACTTGTCTGCTGCTGCTATGAGCAGATGCTGTCCTTCGGCGCAGATGTCGCCAGGCTGGTCTTTGGCCGTAAGCGGCTTGTCGGTCTTTGCCGTGCGGAAAATTTTCATTACAACAGGCTTCTCATCGTTGTGGACAATCTCACACCATGCTCCAGGCACGGGGGAGAGTCCGCGAACAAAGTCGTAGACCTGTTTTGCCTCCTTGTTCCAGTTGATGAGACACGTCTCCTTGAACAGCTTGGGTGCCGACTTCAGCGGCAGGTCCTCGCGTTGGGGCTGTGATGGAACATTGCCGTCGTTGTTGATCACGGCATCGACCGTCTCTATGCAGATGTCGGCTCCGAGCGCCATCAGACCGTCGTAGACATACTCTACGTCGGCGTTGTCGGGAATGGGAAACTCTTTCTGCATGATGATCCGTCCCGTGTCGATGTCGTGGTCAAGGAAGAATGTTGTTACGCCTGTTTTTGTTTCGCCGTTTATTACGGCCCAGTTGATTGGTGCCGCGCCGCGATACTGTGGCAACAGGGCAGCATGCACGTTGAAGGTTCCGAAGCGAGGCATTGCCCACACTATCTCCGGAAGCATGCGGAACGCCACCACGACCTGCAGGTCGGCGTTATACGACCGCAACTCTTCCACAAAAGCGGGGTCCTTCATCTTCACAGGTTGCAGCACGGGCAGGTTGTGTGCCAATGCATATTCTTTTACCGCCGGGGCACGCAACACAGAGCCGTGTCGTCCAACAGGTTTGTCGGGCTGTGTGACAACGGCCACAACGTTGTAGCCTCCCTCAACCAAGCGCTGTAGCGAGCCTACGGCAAACTCGGGGGTGCCCATGAATATTATTCGTAATTCGTTCTTTTCCATCGTTTTTCTTGTTCTTTACCATTCGTCTTCTTGGTTGCCTATCGTGAGCTTTTTCAAGTCATAATAAGAACCGTTATATATGTTGAAGTCTACATATCCTTTTATTCCCGGCAACTTGCCTACATCTGTGTGTTGCCAAAATTTCCATTCGCCTTTATATTCTACCTTGTCCACATAATAGTGGGCAATCCAGTAGGGATAATCTTCAAAGACTGGCGTGCTGAGATATTTTTCTTTAAATTTATAATAGGTGTAGAGGATGGGCTTCACATGATACCTGTCCTCAACGATGTGTAGCCATGTGAGGATGTCTTGCTGAAAATCTTCCACGCTCTTGTCAGACGGTTTGTGTTCAACGTCGAGCACAGGCGGCAGGTCGCCTTTCTGCAACCGCACCTTGTCAAGGAAATGGTAGGCTTGTGACCGTGCTGACGATTTGTTGCTCCAAAAATGGTATGCTCCACGGATAAATCCATATTCGCGTGCCTGCATGAAGTTTTCCTTGAAGTTTTCGTCAAGGCGCGACGATCCTTCTGTCGCTTTAATCATGACAAAGCGCAACGGGCAACCTTCTATCTGTGCGTCTCGCAAGGCATCCCAGCTTATTTCGCCTTGATAGTGGGAGATGTCTATACCGTGAATCTCATAGCCTTTGGGGTAGTTGGCATCACCATAGAGCGCTCTCCATCTGAAGCCTGTGGGGCTGACAAAGAAATAGTAGAATGTCCATGCATAGAGCAATGCCACAGCCACTCCTCCTATCCACCATGCAAGCCGCATGTGGTTCTTCAGAAATCGTGCTGCCGTGCCTTGGCTTCTCTTCTGCTTGCGTCGTGGAGCGGAGGCTTTGCGTCTTGTGCCCCTTGTAGCGTGAGATGTGTTGTGTTGTGGCATGAATGTTATGTTTGTTCCCTAATGTTTCTCGTCTTGTAATGAAAACCGCCCCGTCCGTTGGTTTGTCAACGATACGGGACGGTTTTTTATTCGTTTCCTTTTCCTGTCCAAAAAAGATGGACATTGTCAAGAAATCGTTCAGTAATTAATGTCTGATTGCTGAAAATTAGTTCTGCTCCAATGCGAGAGTCTTTGTGGTCTGGTCGCACACTTCGCTCGGACCCCAATACTGGATAGGACCGGGATAGACGTAGCAAGTGTTCTTTGCCCACTCGTCACGATGAGCTGCGAATGTCTTGAAGGGCTTGCCGTCGAGCTCAACGAGAGCCTTGCGGATCACGGGCTTCATCTCGCCGTTACGACGCTCCATGTTCATCATCATGGTGATAGGCACACCACCGGCTTTCCACTGGTCTGTTCCGGCTGTTGTGTTCTTCACGATGGCCATGTAGCCTGTCTTGCCGTTGGCAATGAGCTGAGCAGCACTTGTGCCAAGAGCGTAGCAGTAGTCGGCGTCAAAGTTAGAAGGAGCGGCGCAACGTCCCTCGTAGCCGAAGAAGTGGTGCAGCGCAGAGAACTTTCCTGTGTACTTGCCCTCTTCCTTCCACTGAGCGAGCTTGTCGCCAACCATCTCTGACAGCAGTTTCTCTGTCTCGATGAGTGATACCTGCACGTTTCCGTGGGGGTCGCGGTCGAGAGAGAGCTGACGAGCCACACCCTCAGGGAGGGTTTCAAATGTGGCCTTGTTTGCCTCGCTGAGGTGAGAAAGGATGTACTGGCGCTGAGCGTCCTTGTCGAGATCCTTATAGTCGGCACCGTGAGCGGCGAGCAGGTCGTTGAGCTCCTGGATCAGACGGCCGATAGCGGGGATAAACTCGATGAGTCCCTCAGGGATGAGCACAACACCGAAGTTGTTGCCCTGGCTTGCGCGGTAAGCAACGGTCTCTGCGATCTGTTCTACTACCTGGTTCAGGGTGAGGTCCTTCTTCTCGATCTCCTCAGAGATGAGGCAGATGTTAGGCTGTGTCTGGAGAGCACACTCGAGAGCGATGTGTGAAGCAGAGCGGCCCATGAGCTTGATGAAGTGCCAGTATTTGCGTGCTGAGTTGCAGTCGCGCTCAATGTTGCCAATCACCTCAGCGTAGGTCTTGCAAGCTGTGTCGAAGCCGAAAGAGGTCTCGATCTGGTCGTTCTTCAAGTCGCCGTCGATGGTCTTGGGGCAGCCGATAACCTGAACGCCGTAGTTCTTTGCAGCATAATATTCTGCCAGCACACAAGCGTTGGTGTTAGAGTCGTCACCGCCAATGATCACGAGAGCCTTGATGTCGAGCTCGCGCAGAATCTCGATACCCTTCTCAAACTGGCTTACCTCTTCGAGCTTGGTACGACCTGAACCGATGAGGTCGAAACCGCCGGTGTTACGATAGTCGGCAATGAGCTCGTCGGTAATCTCAATGTATTTGTGGTCAACAAGACCGCCAGGACCCATAAGGAAACCATAGAGACGGTTCTCGGGGTTCAGCTTCTTAACCTCGTCAAAGAGGCCAGAGATCACGTTGTGACCGCCAGGAGCCTGACCGCCGCTGAGGATAACACCTACGTTCATGGCCTTGTGAGTTTCTGTTTCTGCGGGAACAAACTCTACGAGAGGCATTCCGTATGTGTTAGGGAAGAGCTTCTTGATCTCCTCCTGGTTGTCAACGCTCTGTGTGGCAGCGCCTTCCTTGATTGTTACAGCACCCTGAAGAGCCTTGGGCAGCTTAGGCTGATAAGCGGCTCTTTCTTTCTGCAATGCACTTTTTTCCATAAAAATAAATGTAAAACTTTATTGTTGTTGTTTTAAATTGATCTTTCCGCTTGTGAGAAACCGGACCTAATGCCTAAATTTCCATGCAAAAGTACGCTTTTTCTCTGAGATATTGAAAGAAAAGGAAAAGAAAACGCTTTTTTGTCATATTTTTTTAGTGTTTCTTTTTGCAATTACCATTTTTTTCCTATCTTTGAGCACGAATTAAAACAAACAATCAATATGGCAAACAAGCGTAAACTTAAGAGAACCATCAATTATGTGTGCGGCGACCTGTTCGCCGAGTGTGTAGCAACATCGCTTTACAGCGGCAAACAAGAGGCCGAGAATGTCAATGCTCTCTTGGCTGCTGTTCTTACCATGCATAGCGATTTCGTGTGTCGTGTGTCGCATCCTGAGCCTGGAATGACAGCCAAGGTTTACTATAAGAAACTGATAGCCGATTTCCGCAAGCATGTGGAAGAACTTACAGACCAAGTGGCCAATATCGGCTAACCAACTGCAAACACCGTTAAAGACGCGCTCTTCACAGCAGCGCAAGACACGCTCTTGACAGCAGCGCAAGACACGCGACAAATTGTTGTAGAGCGAAGCTAATGGTATGGTTAATGGCGAAAAGTTAAAGAAGGCAAAAGCTCATGTCGGGCAATGTCTTCTTTAACTTTTTTGGTTATTTTAAAATAAACTTTTATATAAAAATATGTGGAAAAAATTCTGTAGGTGGTATCTGTACCGCCATTTAGGTTGGAAGACCAACGTGACGGTAAACCATCCTGAGAAATTTATTATTTGTCTCGCACCCCACACCAGCAATTGGGATTTTATCCTCGGACAGCTCTATGCCGGTGCCGAAGGGCTGCACATCAACTTCTTGATGAAGAAAGAATGGTTCTTCTGGCCTCTCGGACCGCTGTTCAGAAGGCTGGGCGGCATCCCCGTGTTTAGAGACCGTCACACCAGCATGACCGACAACCTGGCCAACACAGCCAAGCAGTCGGGCTCTTTCCGTCTTTGTGTCACCCCCGAGGGCACCCGCTCGCTCAACCCTGATTGGAAAAAGGGGTTCTATTACATTGCGCTTAAAGCTCAGATTCCTGTTCTCCTTTATGGCGTCGATTTTGAGAAAAAACTCATAGAGTGTACCAGATCGTTCGTCCCTACAGGCAATTTTGAGGAGGAGATGCGTGAAATAAAGCTCTATTTCAAACCGTTCAAAGGCAAACACCCCGAGCTGTTCACGGTCGGTGACATCGACTAAAGCAGGCTGTTTGGCAGGTGGGTTCATTTGACAAACATTCAACAAAAAGTAAAACCAACAACTGAAAAATGATGCGTCCATTACTTCTTCTGTCTCTCTCGCTTCTTTTCAGTAGCAGCTTGATGGCTCAGCCCGATGATAGCGAGAAACGTCTTAAAGAGCAGGCTGCCCATTTTTTTGCAGCTTACAGCCCTGCCGACGGCAGCGTGTTGCCGACCACCCCTCAGGTCAGCAATATAAGCATTGATGATCTGGCACGTAAGGTGACAATGACTGTCGATGCCACCTTTGCCATGCAGGAGTTTTATCCGAAGGCCATAAAAACCATATACAAGAAGCTGCGTCGCTCGTTGCCACGCCCGTTTAACAAATACAAGCTCACCCTTGTTTGCTGTGGCCAGCCCATAGAGCACCTTGTCGACCCTACCTTAAATAAGATAAATGACATGCGCCCAGGACAGTGGCGCAACATAAGCTATGACGGCAAGCCGTGGGTCACAGACCTGTCTAAGCCAAACAAGGTCACACACGGTCTCTACAACCGGCATATTGCCCTTTGGGCCAGTCATGGCTCTTATTTTGATTCGCGCAAGCAAGCTTGGCGTTGGCAGCGTCCCAACCTGTTTGGCACAACCGAGGATTTGTTTACACAGACAATCGTCGTGCCTTACCTCATGCCCATGCTTCAGAATGCAGGAGCCGTTGTGTTTACTCCCCGTGAGCGCGATTGGCAGCGAAACGAAGTGATCGTTGACAACGACGAGAAAAAAAGCAACTATTATGTTGAGACTCCAAAAAAGTGGCGTGACGCTCCTTTCAGCGGTTTCGCAGCACACACGGGAGCCTATTATGACGGCGAGAACCCTTTTGTGGCCGGTACCGCCCGCATGACCCTTACAACACGCAAGAACTCAAACCCCGTAACGGCATCTTATCAACCGAACATCCCGGAAGAGGGACGCTACGCCGTGTATGTGAGCTATCAGACAGTAGAGGGAAGTGTTGACGATGCTGAATATACCGTATACCACAAAGGCCAAAAAACAACTTTTCATGTAAACCAGCAGATGGGTGGATCCACATGGGTTTATCTTGGGTCTTTCTTGTTTGATAAAGGATGTAGCCAGTTTAACCGAGTGGTGCTAAGCAACCGCTCCGCCAAAAAGGGTGGTATCGTTACAACCGATGCCGTGAGGTTTGGAGGCGGAATGGGCAACATCAGTAGGGGTGGACAGACAAGCAATCTGCCTCGCTGTCTTGAGGGCGCACGCTACAACGCACAATGGAGTGGGGTGCCATACGACATTTACAGCACGAAGAAGGGTGCCGACGATTATGGCGACGATCTCAACTCGCGCTCGCTTATGACCAACTGGCTTGCTGGAGGCTCTCCTTTTGTTCCCTTGAAAGAAGGTAAACGGGTGCCGATAGAGCTCTGTCTGGCTCTGCACAGCGATGCCGGTTATGACCCTATAGGCCACGACATCGTGGGCTCGTTGGCCGTTTGCACAACAGGCTTCAACGACGGAATGTTTGGCAGCGGTGCATCACGCCTCATGTCACGCGACTTTGCCGACTCGCTCCTTACCAACACCTGCCGAGACATCAAAGCCAAGTATAAGCATTGGAACCGACGCTACCTTTGGGATCGTAACTACTCTGAGACACGATGCCCGGAAGTGCCGTCTGCCATATTGGAGATGCTGTCGCATCAGAATTTCCCTGATATGGTTATGGGACAGGACCCCAACTTCAAGTTTGACCTTGCACGTTCTGTCTACAAAACCATCTTGCGATATGTGAGTGCACAACACGGTCAGCCATGCATCGTGCAGCCCTTGCAGCCTGCCAATTTCTGTATCAAGCCAGAAGCCAACGGGCTTCTCAGTCTGGTATGGACACCTACCGTTGACCCGCAGGAGCCTTCGGCCATGCCCACCTCTTATAATGTTTATATGGCTGAAGGAACAGGCGGTTTTGACAATGGCACAATGGTTGTGGCAAATCACTACACGTTCAAGCCACAGCCAGGCGTTAAGTACAGTTTCAAGGTCACGGCTGTCAACCGCGGTGGAGAAAGTTTCCCCACCGAGACGCTGTGTGCCGTCATTCGCCCCGAAGCAACGAAGACCGTGCTTGTTGTCAACGGCTTCAACCGTCTCTCTGCGCCAGCGGTAATTGACGACGGTGTGCGACAGGGCTTCGACTTGGCTACCGACATTGGTGTGCAGAGAGATATCTACGCCGGATGGAACGGGCAGCAGACTTGCTTCGACAAGTCGCGCATGGGACGCGAAGGCCCTGGCGCCCTTGGTTATGGTGGTGACGAGATGGCTGGACAGTTTGTCTGTGGCAACACATTCTCCTATGTTTCTGCCCACACCGATGCCTTAGCCTCCAGCCATTACAACATCGTGAGCTGTTCGAGCAAGGCCGTTGAGGCTGGCATGGTGTCTCTTGACCAATACAGTTGTGTAGACCTCATTCTCGGCCTTGAAAAGAACGATGCACACGCTCTTGTGGCATACAAGACCTTTACCGCCAACATGCAGCAGAAGTTGAAAGCCTACACCAAAAACGGTGGCTCGCTTGTGGTCAGCGGTGCCTACATCGGTCACGACATGTCAACGGAAAAAGAGCGTGCATGGCTTGCCGATGTGCTGAAAGTGTCGCAAACGGGTATCAACACCCAGACGGATGGAGAATGGCTGAACGGTCTCTCTACCGATTTTGCCGTTTATCGCACGCCCAATGCTGCTCATTATGCTGCTCAGCAGACCGACGTTCTCTCGCCTCAAGGCAACGCCTATTGTGCCATGCAGTATGCTGATGGCTCCTCTGCTGCTGTGGCCTACGATGGGCCCGACTATAAAGCCTTTACGGCAGGTTTCCCTCTTGAGTGTATTCAGTCGGCCGACAAGTTCAAGAAAATAATGTCTGGCATCATAGCGTTCGTCATGAAATAGCAATTGAAGTTTCGCATGTCTTCGACATGCTGACAGTAAACGAGTGGACAAATGTCTTTAATGAAAAGCAGGTTTGTTTAATTGTTGAAACAGATAATTGTTAAAATGTTTGAAAAGATAGCCGTTATAAGGTAAATAATTTCATAGTCTCAAAAAAAAACACTACTTTTGCAGCCGATTTGATGGTTCCGTAGCTCAGTTGGATTAGAGCAACAGCCTTCTAAGCTGTGGGTCCAGGGTTCGAATCCCTGCGGAATCACTTTGTAACCCCTGCGGTTGCATCGGAACAAACAACATAAAAGAGGATTCTGCTTCGGTAGGATTCTCTTTTTTTTGTGTATTATTTCGTCTAACTCTCGTTAGATAAGAAAAGGTGTCAATGCAAAGCATATGAGCTTTGCGCTGACACCTTTTGTGTGTGATAGGTACACATAGAATTTATTTTAGTCGTCAAGCAACTTTATTTCACAATTGTCAAGAGAAGCGATTCGTGCAAGCGACTCTACATGCACTCCTTGGCTACACAGATAGTCACGGCCGTTTTGGAACGACTTCTCAATAATGAATCCCATGCCAACAAGCTCGGCACCCGACTGGTTTACGAGGTCAATGATGCCTTTGGCAGCGTTGCCGTAAGCAAGAAAATCGTCTACAAACAGCACCTTGTCGCCCTTGCCAAGATATTCTTTGCTTATCACCACGTCATAAGTGCGCTGTTTGGTAAAAGATGTTACCTTTGTCGTGAGCATGTCGCCCATGGTGCTTGGCTTCTTTTTCTTTGCAAACACGACGGGTAGGTTTAGAAGAAATCCCATCATGATGGCAGGCGCTATGCCTGATGCTTCAATGGTGATTATTTTGTTGACCTCTGATGAGGCAAAGCGTCTTATCAGTTCCACAGCAATGTCTTTCATGAGGTTGGGGTCCATCTGGTGATTAATGAACTTGTCAACCTTTAATATGCCTCCAGGGAAACATTTACCGTCTTTCAGAATGCGTTCTTTTAAAGCCTTCATTGTATGTATGTTTAAAAAGTTATAGTGGCGTTTCTTGAACCACCTTTTATTTATTTTATGTTTTGTTCGATAACTGTCTGTGTCTTACACACCATAGCTCCATTTCATGATGTTGTTTATCCATGGAACGGGTAACTGAAACCATCTGTATTTCGCTGTTGGCTTACCGCCGAAGCTCAAGATGAACTCGCGGTACGAGTTCTTTCGTAGAGGTAGACCCACATCGAAAAAGCGAAGGTGTGCGTAGCCTGCTCCATGTGCGTAGCGCAATGCGCCCCACACTGTGAAGAAAGCGGGTCGCAGAAACATGAATGTCTTACGACGAGCAGCTAAAAACCATAGGCAAGCGTTGTCTGACGAAAACACAAGCGTGCAGCCACCAATGACGTGTCCTTTATAGACCGTCACCAGATGGACGGCGTGTCCGCTTCGTTCCATTTCAACAAACAACTGCTCGTCAGGTATATAGCGACGGCTCTTCAACATGAAATGTTTTCGTAACAGACTGATGTACAGATGGCGCTCTTCATCGTTGGCACATGGCCTGACCTCAACGCCGTGGTCAGATATCTCCTTTATCTGTTGCAGTTGGCGTTCTGAGAGCCTGTTTTCTGGTGGCATGCTGTGCAGAGAGTTATGAATCTCTTGCCACGGTATTGGTACATATCCCTGTTTACGAAACTGTCTGTAGCCAAACATCTTTTTGCTTATGTTGCTAAACTCGGCAAACAGACACAACTCATGCTTAAACTTGTTTGTTACGGCCATTAGCAAAAGACCGAAGATCCGGGAGGTGTCTGCATTGGGCGCATAGCATCCCTCTCCATACACATGGCCATAGCGTAGAGATATTGGTGGTAAGAACCATCGCCGTGTCACGATGACAGCCAACATGCGGCCCACGACCTGTTGGTCCTGCGTTATAGCAATGGCCATGCAGGGTTTCATTCCGGGAGTTTTTTCCAAGGCCATGAAAAACTCGTTGCTATGAAAATAGTTGTTGTCATTCATTGGCGGAAGCTCGGAACTTTGAGTTATTATACGGACCCTTACCTCTTTCATGCGGCAAAAATAGCAAATCTTTTCTAAAAAAGAGGCTTCTTTGTCTGCTTATTTCGTTTAAATGCTTAATTTTGTCTCTTGATTTACTTAAAGCGTGTCTATGACATGTTGATTTTTATAATTGTGCTATAATGAAAATTGTTTTTATAGGCGCAGGCAATTTAGCAACGCATCTGTCGCAGGCTCTGTCTAAAGCAGGCCATGATATAGTGCAAGTCTATAGTAGAACCAAGGACGCTGCTCATATCTTGGCAAGCAAGATCGAGGCTTCTTCAACAAACGACATTAAAGAAATTGTTTGCAATGCTGACATCTATATCTTTTCTGTGAAGGACGATGTGCTTCCTTCTGTTGTAGAGCCGTTATGCGTCGGAGCGCGTGATGCTCTTTTTCTACATACGGCAGGCAGCGTTTCCATGACGGTCTTTAAAGGCAAAGCTTTGCGCTATGGCGTGTTTTATCCGATGCAGTCGTTTACAAAAAGCCGTGAGCTTGATCTTTCCAATGTGCCAGTCTATATTGAAGGAGATAGTGAGGCAACGCTTTCTACAATAAGGTCGTTGGCTGAAAGCGTGAGCAAGAAGGTGAGGGTGCTGGATAGTGAAAAACGTCGTAAGCTTCATCTTGCTGCTGTGTTTGCCAGTAATTTTGTTAATTGCTGTTATGACCTGGCGTCAGAGATTATGCGTGACATAGATGCCGATTTCTCCGATTTTCTGCCTCTGATAGACGAGACAGCATCGAAGATTCATGACATTACACCCCGTGAAGCTCAAACAGGCCCGGCTGTGCGTTACGACCAAAACGTGATGATGCGTCAACTTGAACTGCTACAGGATCGTCCTATAGCACACAAGGTCTATGAGGTGATGTCTGAAGCAATTCATGAACTGCATGTTCTAAAGAACAGTTCTTGTTAGGACCTGATAAAAAGTTAAGCTATTCGAATTAACAAAATTAAAAAATAATAGGTTATGATAAATTATGACTTGAGCAAAATACGCGCAATTATTTTTGATGTCGATGGTGTGCTCTCTTCTGAAACCATATTGTTGTCGGCTGATGGCGAACCGTTGCGAACGGTTAATATAAAAGACGGCTATGCCATACAGCTAGCCGTAAAGCAAGGATTGAAAATGGCCATAATAACAGGCGGCAACACACCTGCCGTGCGCAAACGCTATGAGGGACTAGGCATGAAAGATGTGTGTATGGGTTGTGCCGTTAAGATGGAGGCCTATGAGGGCTTTCTGGAAAAGTATGGTCTTAAGGATGAAGAGGTGTTGTATATGGGCGATGACATTCCCGACTATGAGGTCATGAGCAGATGTGGCTGTGCCTGCTGTCCTGCCGACGCTTGTGCGGAGATACAGGCAATAAGCCTGTATGTGAGCCATCGCAAGGGTGGGTATGGCTGCGGCCGTGACGTTGTGGAGCAGGTGCTTAGAGCTCAAGGCAAGTGGATGTCTGACAAGAATGCCTTTGGCTGGTGAGAAAACAGAGAGAAAAGAAACTTCAGAACTTAAGAAAAAAAGATGAAACAGTATAATATAATTTTGGCAAGCAAGTCGCCTCGTCGTCGTGAGTTGTTAGCGGGTTTGGGTCTTCAGTTTACGGTTAAGGTAATTCCGGGTATCGACGAGAGCTTTCCTTCTGATCTGTCTGCCTTGGATGTTCCACAATATATAGCTCATAAAAAGGCAGAGGCGTATCAAGCCAACGGTAACGATCTTGTCATCACGGCAGATACGTTGGTTATTGTTGATGATGAGATCTTGGGAAAGCCCAAGGATGCTGCCGACGCTCACCGCATGTTAAAGCTTATCAGCGGACGCAAACATCAGGTGGTTACTGGTGTCTGCATGATGTCTTCTAACTGCCATAGGGCCTTCTCGGTGGTTACAGATGTGGCGTTCAAAACCCTGAGCGACGAAGAGATTGATTATTATATCTCACATTATAAACCCTTTGACAAGGCTGGCGCTTACGGCATACAGGAGTGGATAGGTTACATAGGTGTGACCTCTCTTCACGGAAGCTACTTTAACGTGATGGGCTTGCCCGTGCAGCGCATTTATCAAGAATTGGTAGATAGTTTCGGGGTTCAATTTGGATGAAAAAGAAGAGCGTTTTTTATACATTGAGTGTGGTTTTTACTAAAATCGCACTCATTTTTTGTTTTATATACCATCTATTCGACGTATTTTAATATTATTTAGATAGTATTTTTGCGTGCTCTCTTTTTATTGTTGTAATTTTGCGGTAAATTTATTTGACAAGATTATATAAAAGAAAAGATAAATAAAGAAAAATATGGCAGAATCTATTGATATCCGCGAACTGAACATGCGGATAGAACAGCAGAGTGGTTTCGTAACAAACCTTGTGGCAGGTATGAACCGTGTCATTGTTGGACAGAAACATTTGATTGACTCATTACTTATATCGCTACTAAGCGATGGTCACATCTTGCTTGAGGGCGTTCCGGGTTTGGCAAAGACACTTGCCATAAAAACTCTCTCACAGCTTATTGATGCCGATTATAGCCGAATACAGTTTACACCCGATTTGCTTCCTGCAGACGTGATAGGAACTCTTATCTACTCGCAGAAGGATAACATGTTTCAGGTGAAGAAAGGTCCTGTGTTTGCCAACTTCGTGTTAGCCGATGAGATAAACCGTGCTCCTGCCAAGGTGCAGAGCGCGTTGCTGGAGGCCATGCAGGAGCATCAGGTCACCATCGGTGACAACACGTTTAAGTTGCCTAACCCCTTCCTCGTTATGGCAACACAGAACCCCATTGAGCAAGAAGGTACATATCAGCTGCCCGAGGCACAGGTGGACCGTTTCATGTTGAAGGTGATAATAGACTATCCCACATTGGAGGAGGAGAAGCTCATCATACGCGAAAACATTAGCGGAAACATGCCTAAGGTGACACCGGTAACTACCGCAGACGAGATATTAAAAGCCCGTGAGGTCGTTAACCAGGTTTATGTTGACGAGAAGATAGAACAGTATGTTACTGATATCGTGTTTGCTACGCGCTATCCTGACCGTTACGGAATGCCAGAACTGAAAGACATGATAACATTTGGAGGCTCTCCGCGTGCAAGTATTAACCTCGCAAGAGCCGCCCGCGCTTATGCGTTTATCAAACATCGTGGCTATGTGGTGCCCGAGGATGTGCGTGCTGTGGCTCACGACGTGTTGCGCCATCGTATAGGTCTGTCGTATGAGGCAGAGGCAAGCAACGTGACAAGCGAAGACATCGTGTCTAAGATTATTAATAAGGTGGAGGTGCCCTAACGTGGAGACGGCCGATTTGTTGAAAAAGGTTCGCAAGATTGAAATCAAGACTCGCGGACTGAGTCAGAACATCTTTGCAGGCCAATACCACTCGGCTTTCAAAGGACGCGGCATGGCCTTCTCGGAGGTGCGTGAGTATCAGTTTGGCGATGACGTGCGAGACATCGACTGGAATGTCACAGCCCGTTTCCAACGTCCCTATGTAAAGGTGTTTGAAGAGGAGCGTGAACTTACAGTCATGTTGCTCATTGATGTATCTGGCTCGCTTAATTTTGGAACATCGCATCAACTCAAGAAAGACATGGTGACGGAGATTGCTGCCACCTTGGCTTTTAGTGCAATACAAAACAACGACAAGATAGGCGTTATCTTCTTCTCTGACCGTATAGAGAAATATATCCCGCCACAGAAAGGTCGCAAACACATCTTATATATAATACGCGAGATGCTCGACTTTCACCCACAAAGCAACAAAACTGATGTGGGGATGGCTCTTGAGTTTCTCACCCGTGTCATGAAACGTCGTTGCACAGCCTTCGTGCTGAGCGATTTCTACACCCCAGACAACTTTGACAAGGTGCTGCAGATAGCGAACCGTAAACACGATATGGTGGCTATACAGGTCTATGACGAGCGTGCCAAGGAGCTGCCTGATGTCGGCTTGATGCTTGTGCGCGATGCTGAGACAGGACACGACATGTATATAGATACCAGTTCAAAGAAGCTGAGACAGGCACACACGCGCTATTGGATTGAACGTGAGAACGTTTTACGCCAGACGTTTGCCAAGAGCAATGTCGATTGGGTGTCTGTGGCTACAAACGACGATTATGTCAAGGCTATGATGCTGCTCTTTGCCCAGCGTAGCTGACGTGATTCTATTTCAATATAAATAGCATCTTTTTGATACTTGTCTATTCTAAAAAATAATGTGAAGTTGAAAAGAATATTTACAATAGTTCTCATGTGTGTCATGTCGGCAGCTATGGCTGTTGCACAGGTACATGTAGAGGCAAAACTCGACTCTATGGTCATTCTCATTGGCCAGCAGACGCGCTATGTTGTGGACGTCACAGCCCCCAAGGGGTCAAAGGTGGTGTTCCCAACGTTTGAGCGTTCACAATATATCGCTCCTGGAGTAGAAGTGTTGTCACAACGCGATGAGGCTCCTGCTGAGGTCGATGGATTGATGCGTTACAGCAAGAGTTATCTGCTTACCAGCTTTGACGAAAAAGCCTATGGCATAAGCAATTTTAAGGTTAGCGTGAACGGTAAGAAATATCTTGCCAACACTTTGGTCTTGAAGGTTATAACGATGGATGTGGACACCATTCATCCTGAGAAATTCTTTCCGCCCAAAGATGTGCAAGACAACCCGTTCATGTGGGGAGAGTGGAAACCTCTGTTCTGGTGTTCTTTCTTGGTGTTGCTCTTGGCATCGGCTTTCTTCTATTTGGTCGTTCGTCTGAAGCAGAACAAGCCTATCATTACACGCATCCGCATTGTAAAGAAGGTGTTGCCTCACCAGAAGGCTTTAACTGCCATTGACAAACTGAAACGTGACAAGATGGCATCGTCTGAAGACCAAAAGGCTTATTACACGCTTCTTACAGATACACTTCGACAGTATATACAGGAGCGGTTTGGCTTTAACGCACGAGAGATGACGAGCACGCAGATTCTTTACCACCTGCAACAAAACGGTGATCAAAAGATGATAGATGAGCTACGGGAGCTGTTCCAGACAGCCGACCTCGTTAAGTTTGCAAAATATTCGACATTGCTTAATGAAAATGATCTCAACCTTGTCAATGCTGTCAATTTTATTGACCAGACAAAACAGGAGAACGTGCCGACAGAAGAGAAAATCGTGCCAACGCTTAGCGATGATGATAAACGGAGCCGTAACAGCCGAATTACAATAAAGTCGGTAATGTGGGCTGTTGGCGTGGCTGTCGCTCTTCTTGTTGCTTATGTGGCTTATCATATTTATTTATTGACAATTTAAGACATGGAATTTGCAAATAAGGAATATTTCGCACTCCTGCTGTTAATAGTGCCATACATCTTGTGGTATTTTCTCTACAGGAAGCATAGCGAGCCAACAATGCGCATGAGCGACACAAATGTCTACCGCATGGCTCCCAAGAGCTGGCGCATACGCATAATTCACATGCCCATGTTCTTGCGTTGTGTGGCGTTTGTGCTGTTGGTCTGCATTCTTGCTCGCCCCCAGACACATAACTCGTGGGATAACAAACAGGTTGAAGGCATTGATATAATGCTCGTTATGGACGTTTCTACGTCTATGCTTGCAGAAGATTTGAAGCCTAACCGAATGGAGGCAGCCAAAAGCGTGGCATCAGAGTTTATATCAGACCGTCCTAACGACAACATTGGTTTGACCATTTTTGCAGGCGAAGCTTTCACACAATGTCCTATGACAACAGACCACGCGTCATTGCTTAATCTGCTGCACACCGTTCGTACAGACATTGCATCGCGTGGCATTATTGCCGATGGTACAGCCATAGGTATGGGCTTGGCTAATGCTGTGTCGCGTTTGAAAGACTCAAAGGCTAAGAGCAAGGTTATAATTCTTCTTACCGACGGCAGTAACAATATGGGTGACATCTCGCCGCTCACGAGTGCGCAGATAGCAAAAAGCTTTGGCATAAGAGTATACACGATCGGTGTGGGTACCAACAAGGTGGCGCCTTATCCTATGCCTGTGGCAGGAGGCATTCAATATGTAAACATACCAGTTGAGATTGACACCAAGACTTTGGCTTCCATCGCCCAGACAACAGACGCCAACTTTTACCGTGCAACTAACAATCGTGAGTTGTCGCAAATTTATAAGGACATAGACAAACTGGAGAAGACAAAGATGGATGTTAAACGCTATTCAAAGCGTTATGAGGCTTATCAACCATTTGCCTTAGCCTTGCTTGTCATCTTGTTGCTTGAGGTGGTAATGCGCACCATGGTGTTGCGTCGCATACCTTGATATGTAATGGTCGTTTATGAAAAATGATCTGACCATAAACATGTAAAATATGAATAATAATTAAGAAAAATGTTCAGATTTGAAGACCCACAATATTTATGGCTACTCTTGATAGTGCCACTATTTTTTGCGCTTAGGTTTCTTTCAGACCGTTTCCGCTATAAACGTTTGCGTCGGTTTGGCGACTTGAAGCTCATTGCTCAACTCATGCCGGAGATGTCGATGAAACGCTCTTTCATGAAGTATGCACTCATGATGTCGGCTGTGGCTCTTGTTTGTGTAATGTTGGCCCGTCCTCAGATGGGTTCAAAGATAAGCAATGAAAAACGTAGTGGCATCGAGACGATAATATGTCTTGACATTTCCAACTCTATGTTGGCTGAAGACGTGTTGCCTTCACGTCTTGACAAATCGAAAATGCTTGTAGAAAATCTTGTCGACAATTTTACAAACGACAAAATAGGTCTCGTCGTGTTTGCCGGCGATGCCTTTGTGCAGTTGCCGATAACAAGCGACTATGTGTCGGCAAAGATGTTTCTTCAGAACACGACGCCTTCGCTCATCTCTACTCAAGGCACAGACATTGCAAGGGCAATAAATCTTGCTACAGCAAGTTTCACACAACAGAAAAATGTGGGACGTGCCGTCATTCTCATTACGGATGGCGAAGACCATGAAGGTGGGGCCATTGAGGCAGCCAAGGATGCAAAGAAAAAGGGTATAAATGTGTTCATTCTTGGTGTTGGAAGCACCAAAGGTGCTCCCATACCGTTGGGCAACGGCGATTACCTGAAAGACAATACGGGCAATACTGTTATGACAGCCCTTAACGAGCAGATGTGTCAACAAGTAGCACATGCAGGAAGTGGTACATACATTCATGTGGACAATACCAACGATGCTCAAGAAAAGCTAAATAATGAGCTGGCTAAGCTACAGAAAGGCGAGACAGAGAGTGTCGTTTATAGTGAGTATGATGAACAGTTCCAAGCTGTAGCTCTTCTTGTTGTTCTTTTCCTAATTGTTGAGGTGTGCATTCTTGAGGCCAAAAATCCGCGTCTGAAAAATGTTCGTATATTCAAGGCCAAACCGAAGGTTGGAAAAAGTGACATTAAATAATATTAACACAAAGAGTTATAAAGACTGGCATATTATAAATGCCATATATGTAATTTAGACAAAGATGGATTACGTCTATAATCCACCTGTAAATTGGAATATATGATGAAGAGATACTTCTTCTTATTTGTAGCTTGCTTGTTGAGCGTTGCAACTATGGCTCAAGCAGATAGACAGTTTATACGCACGGGAAACCGCTACTATCGTCTACAAAACTTTGCAAAAGCTGAGGCAGAATACCGCAAGGCGGTAGCTGTGAATGGTGAAAATGCGCAAGCTCTTTACAATCTTGGTTGCGCTTTGATGATGCAGCAAAAAGACTCTATTGCCGTTGAACAATTTCAAAAGGCTGGCTCATTGGAGAAAAGCGCATTGAGAAAGGCTAAAGTCTATCACAATATAGGCGTGGTCTGTCAGGCTCATCGTATCTATGGTGATGCTATAAAAGCTTATGAAGAGAGCTTGCGCAATAATCCTTCAGACGATGAAACCCGTTATAACCTCGCGCTTTGTAAACGTCTGCAAAAGAATCAGAAGAAAAATCAGCAGAATAAAGGTGGGGGCAATAGCAAAGAGAAAGACAAAGGTAAAGACAAGCAGAACAAGGATCAGAATGACAAAAAACAGCAGAGCCAGAAGAATGATCAAAAAGACAAAATGAGTAAGGACAATGCTGAGCAATTGCTTAATGCTGCCATGCAAGACGAGAAAAATACGCAGCAACGCATAAAGAAAGCGATGCAGCAACCACGTTCACGCAAGCTACAGAAAGCATGGTGATAACAGATCATTTTTGTTATTGTGAGACTTGATTCTTAAGTTGTATATAAAATTGCCTTTACAAAGGCTGTTTATGATATTGAATGACATTGTAAGTATGAAATACAAATTACAATTATTGGCTTTATTATTTACAGTTATTGTTTGTAGCATTAATGCCCAAACCATATCTGTTGTAGCGCCGTCACATGTTGCTACTGGTGAGAATTTTCGCATTGCTTATACCGTATCTACACAAAATGTTGATGATTTCAGAGCAGGAAACATACCGTCCGGAATTGAAGTTATTGCTGGACCATACACCTCTACACAGTCGAGCTTTCAGATGGTTAATGGTCATACAAGCAGTTCTTCGTCGGTAACTTACACCTATACGCTATATGCAGAAAAGGCAGGAACCTATACCGTTCCGGCAGCTCGAGCCCATGTCGGTGGCAAAACAATAACGTCGCGTGCGGTGAAGCTTACGGTATCAGGCCAGACTCGTAAGAACGGAAATGTCCCGCAAATGCATGATGACGATGCCCATTCCATGCGTCAAGCCGGTTCTCATATATCAGGAAACGACCTTTTTGTAAAGGTTAGTGCAAGCAAGAAACGGGTGTATGAGCAAGAGCCTATATTGCTTACATATAAGGTGTATACGCTTGTCGATTTGACATCGCTTGATGGAAAAATGCCTGATCTTACGGGATTCCACACTCAGGAAATACCCTTGCCTACGCAGAAATCGTTTCATGTAGAGAAGGTTAATGGACGCAATTATCGTTGTGTTACATGGAGCCAATATGTCATGTATCCGCAGATGACGGGCAAACTGAAAATACCAAGTATCACGTTTAAAGGCATCGTTGTGCAGCAGAACCGTTCGGTAGATCCTTTTGAAGCGTTCTTTAATGGAGGCTCTGGTTATGTGGAGGTGAAACGTGACATTGTTGCGCCCGGCCTTGACGTACAGGTTGATGCTTTGCCTAACAAGCCAGTAGGCTTTTCTGGAGGTGTAGGTAAGTTTAGTATCTCTGCACAGGTCGACCATGCTACGGTAAAAGCTGGTACGCCTGTGACGCTTCGTGTTGTTGTTGGAGGCACAGGAAACTTGAAACTTATAAAACAACCAATCGTTACGTTCCCCAAGGATTTTGATAAGTATGATCCGAAGGTAACAGACAAAACAAGTCTGTCGTCAAATGGCATTGGTGGAAACATGATTTATGATTTCCTTGTCGTTCCACGCAACCAAGGTAAATATACCATTCCTGCAATATCTCTCACTTACTATGACACACAAGCCAATGCATACCGTACGGTGAGCACTCAACCTGTCACATTGACTGTGACCAAGGGTGACGGTTCTTCAACCACTATTGATGATTATTCGGGTGCGAAAGGTGCAAATGACATCCTTCCAATAAAGAAAGGTAGCTCAAGCTTGGTTTCTAACCAATGGTTCTTTGGGTCTGTCGGTTACATGTTGTCGCTTCTTGTACCTTTCCTTGTGTTCGTGGCAATGATAATAATCTTCCGTAAACGAGCAATTGACAATGCTGACGTAATAGGCATGAAGGGTAAAAAAGCTAACAAAGTGGCTATCAAACGCTTACGCAAGGCTGATAAACTGATGCATGCTGGCAAACAAGCCGAGTTTTATGATGAGGTCTTGCGTGCTCTTTGGGGGTATGTAGGTGACAAACTGAATATGCCTGTAGAACAGCTTTCGCGCGAGAATATTGCAGAAAAACTGTCATCATGTGCTGTAAACGACGAAACTGTTGGCCGTTTTATCGGCGCTCTTGATGAATGTGAATATGAGCGTTATGCTCCTGGTGACCCAGCCGGCAATATGAACAAAACTTATACATCGGCCCTTGAGGCTATCATGGATATTGAGAACTCTATGAAAAAGATAAAGAAAGGACACAAGTTTGGCGAGAATAAAATGCTGTTATTTACTGTTGTCGTTTTCATGTTCATGCACATGGCGTCTTTACCTGTTATGGCTGTTGACAACAATGATGAGCCGCAGAAGTTGAGCGCCATGAAGAATGAAGCTGACGAAGCTTATGGCAAAGGAAATTATCAACAGGCAATTTCTCTATATAACGAGTTGTTGAAAAATGGGCAATCTGTCGACGCTTATTACAACCTCGGCAACGCCTACTATCGTAGTGACAACATTCCACAGGCGTTGTTGGCTTATGAACGTGCTTCTTTGCTGGATCCTTCAGATAAGGCCGTGCGCTTCAATCTTGAGTTTGTCAACGGTAAAACTATTGATAAGGTTGGAAACGCTAACGAGATGTTTTTCGTTGTGGCGTATCGCTCAATCGTAAACATGATGAGTTTAAAAGGATGGACGACGCTCTCAATAACAGCTTTCATGTTATCATTACTTTTGGCGCTTGCCTACCTTTTCGGAACAGCAATGTGGATGCGCAAGAGTGGGTTCTATGGAGCTCTACTTGCATTTGTCGTGTTTGCCTCAAGTGTGTTGTTTGCATGGCAACAACATTCTCGACTTGTCAATCGTGATGGTGCCATTGTTGTTGCCCCTGCTGTGAACGTGAAGAAAACACCAGCCGACTCTAGTTCCGATGCTTTTGTCATTCATGAGGGCACGCGTGTAACAATTACAGACAGCACTATGCGCGATTGGTATGGCGTGGAACTGAATGACGGTCGCGAGGGATGGATTAAAAAGAAGCAGATAGAACTGATATGATGTGCCTTTGTTTCATGTTTAAAACTGTAAAGAAATGAATGTTCTTACTATAGCCGATATTGACCGCTCTCTACTGTTCTTCCTTAACGGTAGCGATTCGTTGTTTTATGACAATTTCATGAGCGTGTTGACGTCTGGTTTTACATGGATTCCGCTTTATATCGCATTGCTTGCCATTGTAATAAAAAACAACGAGACAATGACACAGATCCTTCTGATTGTAGGCTGTGCTCTGTTGTGTGTTGTCATAGCTGATGGAGTGGCCGATTTTATAGCAAAACCCTACTTCCAACGATGGCGCCCATGTAATGACCCAATAATAAAGTATGACGTGCAGGTCGTTGGGAACGAGCGTGGGGGAAAGTATGGCTTCTTCTCTGCTCATGCCGCCAACACATTTTCTTTGGCTCTGTTCTTCTGTATGCTTGTTCGAAACAAGCTCCTTACAACCGTAATGTTAGGATGGTCTCTTCTTAACTGCTACACGCGCATATATCTTGGTATGCATTATCCGGGTGATATAGTGTGTGGCATTGCATGGGGGGCTGTGAGTGGGCTAATTGCATATGGTGTTTATTTTCGCATTTATTATCGCATATCTCCGAAGATCTATTATGTGTCAACGCAATATTCGTCTACAGGTTATGACCTGTCTGACATCTGTATGGTGGCATTGGTGTTTCTTTTTATTTTGATGTATGCGTTATTGAGGGCTCTAATATGATATTAAATAAACTTCTCTTGTCTGCTGCCGCACAAATAAAGTATACTGTTAATCATTAATTAATTGATTGTTAATTATAAAAACAAAGATGGAAACAAAACAAATACATATTACCGATTATAATTATCCGCTTCCTGATGAGCGTATTGCAAAATTCCCACTAAAGGAACGTGACCACAGCAAGCTGTTGGTCTATCGTCATGGTGAAGTGGGGGAGGATGTGTTCTACAACCTTCCCGACTATTTGCCTTCAGGTGCCCTTATGGTTTTTAATAACACAAAGGTCATTCAGGCACGCATGCATTTCCGTAAGGAGACAGGTGCTCTTATAGAAGTGTTCTTGCTTGAACCTTTTGAACCTGCCGATTATGAGCAGATGTTCCAAACAACAGGCCGTTGTTCTTGGCTTTGCATTGTCGGTAATTTAAAAAAGTGGAAGGAAGGTGCTTTGCACCGCACTTTTGATGTAAAAGGTGTGTCAACGACATTAAGCGTTACTCGTGAGAAAGAAGTGGGCACAAGCCAGCTAATAACATTTGAGTGGTCTTCTGACGTGTCGTTTGCCGACATTCTTGATGCCGTTGGAGAGCTTCCCATACCTCCGTATCTCAACCGTAAGACCGAAGAAAGTGATAAGGTTACTTATCAGACCGTTTACTCAAAAATAAAAGGGTCGGTTGCCGCTCCCACGGCCGGACTCCATTTTACACCAAACGTCTTGTCTGCTCTCGATGCTGCAGGCATTGATCGTGAAGAGGTAACTCTTCATGTAGGCGCAGGAACATTCAAACCTGTAAAGAGCGACACCATCGGTGGCCATGAAATGCATACAGAGTTTATTTGTGTGCATCGTCAAACGCTTGAAAAGCTTCTACGTCATGATGCTAAAGCCATTGCCGTTGGCACTACAAGTGTAAGAACCTTGGAGAGTCTCTACTATATAGGTCTAAAGCTTCATATGAATCCTAAGTTGGAGGAACATGAGCTGCATGTAAGCCAATGGGAACCATATAATGTAAATGACGAAGATTTAATCTCGTCAGAAGAAGCAATAAAGAGTGTCTTGCAGTTCTTGGATGACAACAACCTTAATGCCCTTCATTCCAGCACACAGATTATCATTGCGCCTGGCTATGAATATAAGATTGTGAAAATGCTTGTCACAAATTTTCATCAGCCTCAGAGCACACTCTTGCTTCTTGTTAGCGCTTTCCTTCATGGCGATTGGCACAAAGTGTATGACTATGCCTTGTCTCATGATTTCCGCTTCTTGAGCTATGGAGATAGTTCGTTGCTCATTCCATAATTGTTTGATAATAGATAATAAAAAGATTCAATATGAAAATTGGAGATAAAGTAAGTTTCCTTAGTGAAATCGGTGGTGGACGTGTCGCAGGTTTTCAAGGTAAAGATATAGTGTTGGTTGAAGATGAGGATGGTTTCCAGATACCAATGCCCGTATCGGAAGTTGTTGTTACATCTGCAGGTAATGACTATTCTATAAGTAAGGTAGTTGGTGCTGTTGGAGCCAAGAATGGTCAAAAGGTTGAAACACAGTCGGACGGCATGTCGATAAAGGCCCGACTGAGCATGGGGGTTGATGATGAAGACGCTCATGAAGAGCCCGAATTGGAGCCGGCAGACCGAGATATAACATTCAAGCCTAAGGTTGAAGAACGTAAGGGCGGCAATCTGTTGACTTGTTTCCTCGCATTCGTGCCTGTTGACATAAAGGAGTTGACAAGCACTCGTTTCGAGGCCTATTTCGTTAATGACAGCAACTATTATGTGCGTTATGCCGTCTACTCGGCTGAGGGCTCCATTTGGAATCTGTTATACGAGGGCGAGGCAGAACCCAACACAAAGGCATACCTCAATGAGTTTGGTCGTGAAAACCTTAACGACCTTAACCGTCTGTGTGTACAGCTATTTGCTTTCAAACGCGAAAAGGGCTTCATTCTTAAGCCTTCTGTTGATATGCAGCTTCGTGTTGACGGCGTTAAATTCTATAAACTTCATACCTTTGAAGAGAACGACTATTTTGAACAGCCAGCATTGCTCTATACCATAATTCGTGATGATAAGGTACCAAATTCTCTTGTTGTTGACCCCAAACAGCTCAAGAAAGAAATGTATAGTCGCAAGACTGATGATGCCGTTTCGTCTGACGATGGCGGCTCTTCGTCAGACAACGGGTATGTGCGTCGTTATGATAATGGTAAGAAACCTAGTTTCTTGCCAAAGAAAGACAAAAATATTGAAGTTGTGGACCTTCATGCCGACGCTGTGCTTGACACAACCGCAGGCATGTCTTCAGCAGACATTCTTAACTATCAGCTTGATGTGTTCCGTCGCACATTGGAAAAATTCAAGACGGTAAAAGGCAAGCGCATAGTTTTCATTCATGGCAAGGGTGAGGGCGTGCTTCGTCATGCTATTATTCATGAACTTAACTACCGCTATAAGAGTTATCAATATCAAGATGCGTCATTCCAAGAATATGGCTATGGTGCAACTCAGGTGACTATCCGCTAATTTAAAACAAGAAACATGAACTACGGATTTGTTAATGTAGCTGCCGCCGTTCCATCGGTGCGTGTTGCTGATGTTAGATATAATGTTGCCGAGATTGAAAAACAACTCGTCAAGGCTGAGGCTGACGGCGTAGAGGTTGTTGTGTTCCCGGAGTTGTCCCTGACTGGTTACAGCTGCCAAGATCTTTTTGCACAGCAACGATTGATATCTGCTGCGGAAGAAGGTATGGCGTTATTGTTAAACCAATCCAGGGAAATGGATGTTATCGGCATCGTTGGTGCGCCTGTAGCATATCATAATATGTTGCTTAACTGTGGCATAGTGTTTCAGCACGGTCGCATTCTCGGAATTGTGCCTAAAACCTTTTTGCCCAACTATAACGAGTTTTATGAAAAACGTTGGTTCGCATCTGCTGCCGATATCGTAAAGGGTGAATTGTCTTATGCTGAAAACGATATAACCATCACTTCTGATCCGCAGCTGTTTGTTACAGCAAGCGGGATGAAGTTTGGCATTGAGATATGCGAAGATGTTTGGGCTCCCACTCCTTGTAGCAACTTGTTGGCTTTGGCTGGTGCTGATATAGTGTTTAACCTTTCGGCTAGCGATGAACTTATTGGTAAACATAACTATTTGTTGTCGCTTCTATCGCAGCAGAGCGCTCGCATGATGTGTGGTTATGTTTATAGTGGTTGTGGCTTTGGTGAGAGTACGCAAGACGTGGTATATGGCGGCAATGCTCTTGTTTATGAGTATGGTCGTTGTATTGCCCGTTCTGAACGCTTCTCTATGGATCCTCAACTTGTTGTTGGCAGCATAGATGTGGAGCGTCTGCGTTCAGAACGTCGTAAGAACACATCGTTCACATTGGCTCAGCGTGGCGTGAGTGCGTGTAGTCTTTATGCAGACACTATAGCAGAACATGATTTCTGTTTGAAACGTTCTGTCGATGCTCATCCTTTCATTCCCAAGGCCGTTGACATGAAGGCCAGTTGCGATGAAATTTTCAATATACAGGTTGCAGGTTTGGCCAAGCGTTTGGTTCATACGCGTTGTAAAAACGTCGTTGTTGGCATAAGTGGCGGTCTCGACTCCACACTTGCTCTCCTTGTTTGTGTCAAGACTTTCGATAAGTTAGGTCTTGACAGAAAGGGAATAGTTGGTGTTACCATGCCTGGTTTCGGTACAACAGACCGTACATACCACAACGCCATTTCGCTCATGACATCACTTGGTGTGACCATTCGTGAGATTAGTATCTGCAAGAGCGTAACACAACATTTCCTTGACATTCAGCATGATATAAACGTTCATGATGTCACTTACGAGAACGGGCAAGCGCGTGAACGAACTCAGATTCTTATGGACATAAGCAACCAGGTTGGTGGATTGGTCATTGGTACAGGCGACCTTAGTGAGTTGGCTCTTGGTTGGGCCACATATAACGGAGACCACATGTCCATGTATGGTGTAAACGCAAGCATTCCTAAAACGCTCATCAAATATCTTGTGTGTTTCGTTGCTGACAGCGGCATCGATGAACAGTCGAAAGCAACGCTAATGGACATCCTTGATACGCCGATAAGCCCGGAACTTATACCTGCTGATGCCGATGGTAACATTAAGCAGAAGACAGAAGATCTTGTAGGTCCCTATGAGTTGCACGACTTCTTCCTTTACAATTTCCTTCGTCTTGGCTTCTCGCCACGCAAAATTTTCATGCTTGCGCGTATTGCCTTTGGTCCAGGAGCAGAACAGGGCGTCGGACGTTATGATGAAGCCACAATAAAGAAATGGCTAACAACCTTTGTCCGTCGTTTCTTTGCTCAGCAGTTTAAGCGTTCTTGTCTGCCAGACGGACCAAAGGTGGGAAGTGTTTCTCTAAGTCCGCGTGGCGATTGGCGCATGCCATCCGATGCTGTGTCTGATTTGTGGCTTGATGAGTGTAATCATCTATAATAATTGTTTTTGGAAGGTGGGATGAAAACATTCCGTAATAATTGAACGTATGGACAACAATGCAGAACATAATGGTGAGCAACTATTGCTCTTTGACGGTTTTGCTGATGAAGACTGCAAGAAGGATAGCGGCATAGAATTGTCCTTAGCCTTTGAACCTTCTGAAGATGAACCTGTATGTTCAGCAGATGATACATCACATCAAGCATCTGCATTGCCGACAGATAGCTCTTCAACAGATAATGCAGACGTTGAAACAGTTGTGAAGGATAAGCAAACAAGGAAGAAATTCAAGGGCCGTCCCATGAAGCGTAAGAAGGAGACACCGCCCAAAGGAATGCCCTCCTACTTGTCTGTTCTCAATCCGGCAACAGCAGAACAGTTGGGAAAGCAGATCTTTCATGAGGTAGTGTTAAAAAGACGTTTCCTTGAAGCCAGTCTTACAGCACGCGACTTGGCAAAGCAGTTGAACACAAACACGCGTTATTTCTCAATAACTATGAACAAACGGTTTCATTGCAATTTCTCAACTTACATAAACAAGTTGAGAGTGGAAGAGGCAATGACGCGTATGGGCGATTCGCGTTATGACGAGGTGTCCTTGCAAGACATTGCTTCGATGGTGGGCTTTTCTTCCCGCCAGTCGTTTATAACTGCTTTTCAAAAAGAAAAAGGCATGACCCCGTCTGAGTATAGGGCCACATTAAAATAAAAAAAAGACCTCTGTCCTATTGTTCAAATAGAAACAGAGGCCTTTTTTTTCGCACATATTAGTTTTCAATAAACTTCTTTGCTGCTCTCAACTGATGACGCATGTTGCTAAGCAACTGCTGACTCTCCTGTAAGATGTTGAGATACACAAGCGACACTTGAAGCATCTTGTTGTCCTTCTCTTCCTGTATTCTGTCGATATGACGTTTACGCACAACAGAAAGTTCGTCCTTACATTCATCAGCCTCGGCAAGCACGTTACGATAATTGTCGAAACGTCGTGTTGAAATCATGCTGTCTGTCTGTTTCATGAGGTCATTTATACGTTGGCGAATGGGTTTGAACTCATCGATATAGAGCTGTGGAAGCGGATTGAAGCTATTGTCAACATGCTCTTTTACAGGCTCCAACATACGGCGCAGACAGTAGAGGAACTGTTCAGAAGAGTTGATGCCCAGATGGAACCATGTGTTACGCTCTATAGCGATGCTTGTTGGAACCTTGCGCAAAGCCAGCAACTCCTGACGACGATATTTCTTGAGCTCCTCTTTCTCGTTGCGTAGCTCGCGGTCCGAACGGCGAAGAACAGACGGCTTTTCTGCTTCCATGCCGTCAATGATGTTGTTAAACTGCTGCATTGCGAACTTTGTAACATAGCTCTGTGTACGGCTCACATGCTTACTCAGCAAATCCCATACAATTTCCGGGTCGCGTGTGCGCATCATCAGTCGGAACACGTTCTCCTTATCGCCCTCTTGCTCCTTCTTCTTATATTGACGGTTGCTGCGTATGAGCAAGAAGATAACAAGAGCAATGAAGAGAACCTTCACCAGGATGCCGCCATAGAACATGCAGAGACACACAAGGGCGCACGCACCAAAGGCAACGCCTGCTGTGATGAACCAGCCACCGATAACACTAAGCACACCAGTCACGCGGAACACAGCGCTCTCACGGCTCCATGCTCTATCTGCAAGACTTGAACCCATGGCTACCATGAATGTAACGTATGTTGTAGAGAGAGGCAACTTATAGTTAGTGCCGATGGTGATAAGCATAGAAGCGAGCACAAGGTTCACAGCTGCGCGAATGATGTCGAAGGCAGCACCATCGTTCAGCTCAGCTTCTTGTTTGTTGAAACGGCCGTCAATCCATGTTGTCACACATTTAGGAATGTAGCGTGACAATACTGATGACGATTCCTGTGTCGCTCTTACGATGCTTCGTGCAGCACGGCTTGAACCGAACATCTCATCGCCTTCGTCCTGACGTGCAAGATCCACACTCGTCTTAATTACGTTCTGTGCCTTCTTTGATGTTGCCATGGCAATAATCATTATTATGCCTGCAATGAAAAGGTAGAAGGGAGGAGTCTTGGCACTCTCCATGAGCGATGTCATGAGATATGTAGAAGGAGAGGCACCGTTGGCGTTTGCCATATAGTCGTTGAAAGAATCAAGACCAGCGAGAGGAACACCTATAAAGTTGACAAGGTCGTTGCCGGCAAAGGCCATAGCCAATGCAAATGTGCCCATGAGCACAACAAACTTGAACACGTTTATGCGCAGCAGATGGAGCACCTCCATAACGATGGTTGACACAACGAATGTTGCTAACAGCAGCATGCGTGTGTTTTCTTCAATCCATAGACGTGTCTCCTCGGGGATGTATGCTGATTTGCCTACGCCCTTGAGGAAGATAAAGTAGGATAGGGCGGTGAAGGCAATACCACCGAATATGGCGACACTATATTTTACATGCTTCTTATAGTTGAATGTAAAGACAATACGCGATATCCATTGCACAATGATACCAAAAACAAATGCTATAGCCACACTTACAAAGATAGCTATGATTACGCTAAGGGCTTTGTCCGAATTGAGCAGGTCGTTGTATGTAAGCGATGGGTCACTAACCAGCTTTAAGGTGGCGAGAATGAATGTACCGCCAAGCAACTCAAAGACCAGCGATACCGTGGTAGAGGTCGGCATTCCCAATGTGTTGAACATGTCGAGCACGATAACGTCTGTCACCATGACTGCCAGGAATATGGTCATAACCTCTTCGTAGCTGTAATGGTCGGGTTTCATGATACCATGGCGTGCCACATCCATCATGCCTGTTGACATTACTGCTCCAATGGCTACGCCAACGGAAGCGATGATAAGCACCGTGCGAAACTTTGCCACCTTTGCTCCGATGGCGCTGTTTAGAAAGTTTACTGCATCGTTGCTCACGCCTACGAACAGGTCAAAGACCGCGAGGCAGAGCAGAAAGATGACAATGCACAGATAAATTGTTTCCATACTTTACGTTTATAAATGTATTGTTTTTAATTTGTTTATTTACCCTTTTTTTGATTTCCTGCTGCAAAATTATTCCTTGCTTGTTACAACAACCTTAAACACATGTTACAATTGTGTTACATGTGTTACAAGTGGGTTTCTTTATGTGTTGTTATAGGGTAAATCTCTACTTTTTTCTTTTTCAAAACGCATAAATTTCAGACTCTTATCGTGTTTTTGAAATATTATTACTAATTTTGTACCAAATTTTTATTGATGCACACAAACAGATGAGTACAAACAGCAAGACTCATGTTCTTACCGCCACCGTGGATGCTCTTTCAGATGCCGAATCTCTGAAAGGCCTGATCCATCAACATCGTGACGGAAACCCTTTACCTTCGGGCATGGCGCTCGAAGAAATTATCCAATTGTCACGTTCTATCCTTTTTCCTGGCTTCTACGGTAAGTCGTCGGTCAACATGAACACCATACGTTATCATATAGGTGTAAACGTTGAACGCCTCTATAGCTTGTTGGTGGAGCAGGTTACAGCAGGGTTGTGTTTCAACAATCCCGATACCGATGACGATTGCTGCTGTGCTCCTTGCAGCGAGGCGCGTGCTAAAGCAGAAGCTATTGTTATGCAATTTGTTGCTAAACTGCCTGAAATAAGACGCATTTTGGCAACCGACATAACGGCTGCATTCAATGGCGATCCCGCAGCAGAAAACTTTGGCGAGATCATTTCATGCTACCCCGTTATAAAGGCTCTTACCAACTATCGCCTTGCTCATGAGCTCTATGCTCTTGGCGTACCTCTCATTCCGCGTATGATGACGGAGATGGCTCACTCTGAAACAGGTATCGACATACATCCTGCTGCCACCATAGGCCGATATTTTACCATCGACCATGGCACAGGTGTGGTTATAGGTGCCACCTGCATTATCGGCAATAATGTCAAGTTGTATCAAGGTGTTACGCTGGGAGCAAAAAGCTTTCCTCTTGATGCCGATGGCAATCCTATCAAAGGCATTCCACGTCACCCCATCCTTGAAGACGATGTTGTGGTCTATGCCAACGCTACCGTCCTTGGCCGCATAACAATAGGCAAGGGTTGTGTGGTTGGCGCTAACGTGTGGGTGACACGCGACATGAAGCCAAAAACAAAGAAATATAAAAAAGAAAAAACAAGTTTATTAGATATAGAATTCAATAATGGAACAGGAATTTGAACTCATTGCCAAGACCTTTATGGGTCTGGAACCCGTCTTGGCACAGGAGCTCACCCAGCTGGGTGCTAACAATGTGCAGATAGGACGCCGCATGGTGTCGTTCACAGGCGACAAGGAAATGATGTACCGCGCCAACTTTCAGCTTCACACAGCAATACGCATTCTCAAACCTATCCGTCATTTCAAGGCTGGTTCGGCCGACGATGTGTATGAAGAGGTTAAGAAGATCGACTGGAGCAAATATATAGAGAAAGGTAAAACCTTCTCTGTCGACTCGGTTGTCTACTCGGACGAGTTCCGCAACTCTCGCTTCGTTACCTATAAGGTAAAGGATGCTATCGTGGACCAATTCCGTGAAAACACAGGCGACCGTCCCAATATCTCTGTGAGCAATCCCGATATTCGACTTAACATACACATTGCCGAGGACAAGGCAACGTTGTCGCTTGACTCAAGCGGCGAGTCGCTTCATCGTCGCGGCTATCGTCAAGAGTCGGTAGAAGCTCCTCTTAACGAGGTGCTTGCGGCAGGCATGATCTTGATGACAGGATGGAAAGGTGACACCGATTTTATTGACCCCATGTGTGGATCGGGTACTCTTCTCGTTGAGGCAGCTCTAATTGCGCACAACATGAGTCCCGGTATCTTCCGCAAAGAGTTTGCTTTTGAGCGTTGGACCGACTTTGATCAGGATCTGTTCGACCAAATATATAACGACGACTCACAGGAGCGCGAGTTCAAACACCATATCTATGGCTATGATGTAGACATTAAAGCTGTCAACACAGCACGCATGAATGTGCGTGCTGCTGGCTTGACAAGCGACATAACTGTAGAGGAAGCCGATTTCAAAGACTTCAAACGACCCACAGAGAAGAGCATCCTTGTGTGCAACCCGCCTTATGGTGAGCGTATCTCAACGCCAAACCTCCTCGGCACATACAAGATGATTGGCGAACGCTTGAAGCATGAGTTTATGGGCAATGATGCCTGGATCTTGAGCTACCGTGAGGAGTGCTTTGAGCAAATTGGTCTGAAACCCTCAATCAAGATACCTGTATATAACGGATCGCTCGAGTGTGAATTCCGCAAATACGCTATCTTCGACGGCAAGATGAAGGATTTCCGCTCTGAGGGTGGCATCGTCAAGACCGATGATGAGAAACGTCAGATGGCAGAAAAGCATCGTTTCAAGAAGAATCGTGAGTTTAAGCAACGCCTCACAGAAGACGAGGAAAACGCAGAGGCCGATATTCGTTCTTTCAAGTTCCATTCTCTTGAGCGCCGTCGCGACCGCGACGATGATGACCGCAAGGGTGGACGCACACGCATCGTGTCACGTCGCGACCGTTCTGATGATGACAGCCGTGGCGGCAAGTTTGGTGGCAAAGACCGTAAATTTGGCGGCAAGGGCTTTAAGGACGGCAAGTTTGGCGGCAAGGGCGGCAAACGCTTTGACAAAGGCGACCGTCGCGGCTCCTTCAAACGTGGTGGTTTTGGAGATGAAGATTAAGGTCTCATCACCTGAAAGTCTTCTTTGAAACCATAAATAATAAAAAATGACAAGCAGGCTACATTGTTATAGCCTGCTTGTCACTATTAACTCGAAATAACGATAATGAACATTAAACAATCTTTTTATACAATATCTCTTGCAGCTATGATGTCAATGTCTGCATTTGTATCGGCCGATGCTCAGAATGTGGGTATAGTGCCAGAACAGAAAGGAGAGAAAACGTTCACTCTTGAAGATCTCAACTTTGGCGGTACCAATTATCGCAACATGATTGCCAAGAACCGTTGGTGCACATGGTGGGGAGACCAACTGGTGCGTCAGGATGCAGAAGAGTGTTTTCTCGTAGATAAGGCAACAGGAAAGGAAACAAAGCTCTTTTCTGTAAATGAGATAAACCAATGGATAGCACCTACCAAGGACATAAAGGTACACTCTCTCTATCAGACCTCTTTCCCATACGCAGGAAAGAGCATCGTTGTCATAAACACAGGAAGCAAGATTTTCACCATCGACTTCAAGAAACATTCTTTGTTGAGCACTCGTGAGTTTGAGAATGGTGAGCAGGTGCTTGAACTGAACGACAAGAGTGAGGCCGTTGCCTACCTTAAGGACAACAATCTTTATGTTACCCGCGGATTGAAAAACTGGCAGTTGTCTGAAGACGGATCGCGCAATATCGTATATGGACAAAGCGTTCATCGTGACGAGTTTGGCATCAGCAAGGGAACGTTCTTCTCGCCTGACGGACAGAAGCTTGCTTTCTATCGCATGGATCAAAGCATGGTGACCGACTATCCGCAGGTAAACATACCTGAGCTCGATGGCTTCAATCATCCTGAGACGCAGACTTGCTGTGCTACAGCTGCCCCCGACAAGTACCCAATGACGGGCGAAACGTCTCATAAGGTTACCGTTGGCGTGTTTGACATGACCACAGGCAAGACCGTGTATCTTAAGGCCGGCGATCCTACCGACCGCTATTTCACCAACATAGCATGGGCTCCTGACGGCAAGACCGTTTACATGTTCGAGCTTAACCGCGACCAGAACGATTGCAAACTGGTGGGCTATGATGCTATCACAGGCGAAAAGACAGCAGAGCTGTATCGTGAAACAGACGCAAAATATGTAGAGCCGCAACACCCGATAGTGTTCCTTCCGTGGGATGCAAACACATTTGTTATGCAGAGCCAGATAGACGGCTACAATCATCTTTACCTTTGCACGCTCGGAAAGAAGGGTAGCCGCATGGCAGGCAACACGGTGTCGCTTGAGGTGAAGCAACTGACCAAGGGCCGCTGGGTCGTTATGGAGATGGTTGGCTTTAATGCAAAGCGTAAGAGCATCATTATTGCAAGCAATGAGCTTAGTCCGATTCAGCGTAACATCTTTGCTGTTGATACCCGCACAGGCAAACGCACGCTTCTCGATGGCACAGGCAAGGGTTGGCACAACGTGACCTTGAGCGAAAGCGGTGAGTATGCTTATGACAACTATTCCGCTCCCGATGTGCCTCGTGTGATAAACATTATCAATACAGGCAAGGCAAAGCAGACTCAATATTTTAAGGCCGAAAATCCTTGGAAGGGTTATGGTGCGCCCGAATATAGCTGTGGCTCTTTGAAAGCTGATGATGGCCATACCGATTTCTTTTGGCGTATGGTTAAACCCACCAATTTTGATCCTGCCAAGAAGTATCCTACCATAATATATGTATATGGTGGTCCACACGCACACAATGTAGATGCCCGTTGGCATTATGGCAGCCGTAGCTGGGAAACCTATATGGCCCAACAGGGCTATCTGCTGTTCATTATCGACAACCGTGGTTCGGAGAACCGTGGTAAAGAGTTTGAACAGGCAACTTTCCGTCAGCTTGGACAGGTGGAGATGAAAGATCAGATGGCTGGTGTAGAATATCTGAAGACTTTGCCTTATGTTGATGCCGACAAGATCGGCGTTCACGGCTGGAGTTTTGGAGGCTTCATGACCATCTCTCTTATGACCAATTATCCCGATGTGTTTAAGGTTGGTGTTGCCGGTGGTCCAGTTATCGATTGGCATTGGTATGAGGTTATGTATGGTGAGCGTTATATGGACACTCCTCAGACAAACCCCGAGGGTTACAAGAAAACATCTTTGCTCTACAAGGCAAAGGATCTGAAGGGCAAACTGCAGATTATTCAGGGCTACAACGACGTGACCGTTGTTCCGCAACATTGTCTCTCGTTCCTTAAGGCTTGTATCGCAGCAGGCAAACAGCCCGACTTCTTCATGTATCCTGGTGAGCCTCACAACATGCGTGGTCACCAGAGCACACATCTTCATGAGCGCATAAGCCAATATTTCTTTGATTGGCTCAAATGATAAAGGCACTATAGCTTGATTTGATTATAAAAGAATCAAAAACGTAAATGCCCCACTTAGCATGTCTAAGTGGGGCATTTACGTTATCTAAGTATGGCACTTGCGACGTCTATCTATGGCCACTTTTTGTTTTGGTCTGTCAAGCATGGCTTGTCTATGTGCCAGATTATGCTTTTGTCCGTGTCGTGTCGACACAACCTATTCTTCTCTTTCCGAATTTTCCAGTTCAGCTTTCAAAAACCTTGCAGTATAGCCTTCATCGCTCTTTGCCACCTCTTCGGGCGTTCCTGCAACAAGCAGACGGCCACCGCCACGTCCGCCTTCGGGACCCATATCTATTATGTGGTCGGCAAGCTTTATGACATCAAGGTTGTGCTCTATCACAATGACCGTGTTGCCACGGTCCACTATGCGCTCAAGCACATCCATCAATATGCGTATGTCTTCAAAGTGTAGACCCGTTGTTGGCTCGTCAAGAATGTATAATGTGCGGCCTGTGTCGCGTTTGCTTAGTTCTGTAGCCAGCTTAACGCGCTGACTCTCACCGCCAGACAGGGTAGTTGAAGGTTGACCGAGTTTTATGTATCCAAGTCCAACATCCTGTAATGTTTTAATTTTCTGAAGAATGGATGGCACGTTGGCAAAAAACTCTACGGCTTGGTTTATGGTCATGTCAAGCACGTCGGCAATGCTTTTGCCTTTGTAGCGCACCTCAAGCGTCTCGCGATTGTAGCGTTTGCCGTGACACACCTCGCAAGGAACCATTACGTCTGGCAAGAAGTTCATCTCTATAGTCTTGTAGCCGTTGCCACCACATGCCTCGCAGCGTCCCCCTTTCACATTGAACGAGAAGCGTCCTGGCTTGTATCCACGAATTTTAGCTTCTGGAAGAGACACGAAGAGAGAGCGTATGTCGGAGAATACGCCTGTGTAAGTGGCTGGGTTAGAACGTGGTGTGCGACCGAGAGGCGATTGGTCAACGTTCACGATCTTGTCTATATTGTCAATGCCTTCAATGGTCCGGTAGGGCATAGGTTTCTTTAGCGCCCTGTAGAAATGGTGACTAAGGATGGGTTGAAGGGTCTCGTTGATAAGTGTCGACTTGCCCGATCCGCTCACACCTGTAACCACAATAAGCTTGCCGAGAGGAAACTCCACGTCCACATCTTTAAGGTTGTTGCCACTGGCTCCCTTTATAATGATGCTTTTGCCGTTGCCCTCGCGTCGATGAGCAGGTAGCTTAATGGCACGGTTGCCGTTAAGATAGTCGGCTGTTATGGTGTGACATTTTAGCATTTCCTGTGGTGTGCCTTGGAAGACCACCTCTCCGCCTTTGCGTCCTGCCATTGGACCGATATCTACAACATAGTCGGCTGCAAGCATCATGTCCTTGTCATGTTCCACCACAATGACCGTGTTGCCGAGGTCGCGCAGCTCTTTAAGGCTGTTTATCAGACGCTCGTTGTCACGCTGATGCAGTCCGATACTTGGCTCATCAAGTATGTAAAGCACATTTACAAGTTGCGAACCGATCTGTGTTGCAAGTCTTATGCGTTGGCTCTCTCCTCCAGAGAGTGTCGCCGACTGTCTGTTCAGCGACAGATAGTCGAGTCCCACCTCAAGAAGGAAATTGAGTCGTGTGCGTATCTCTTTTATTATTTCTTTCGCAATGGTCAACTGTTTAGGCTCCATGTGGCTTTCAGCCTCGTCGAGCCATTCCTTGAGCTGACTGATGTCCATGTTTGCCAGCTCAGATATGTTCTTGTTCCATATGCGATAGGAGAGCGATTCGCGTTTTAGTCTTTGTCCGTGACATTCAGGACATTCGCATGTGGCAAGAAATTGGTCAGCCCATTTCTGTCCGCTTGTAGAGTCGTCGTTGTCCATGACGCTCTTCAGATATTTTATAACTCCGTCAAACTCCATGAAATAGTCGCTTGACGTGTGCACCTTGTCTTTTGAAATCTTTATTGTTTCAAACGATCCATACAATATCTCGTTAAGACACTCTTGTGGAAGTTCTTCAACAGGCGTTTTCAGAGAGTAACCATATTTTTCAAGAATGGCCTCTATCTGCCAGAAAATCATCTGGTTCTTGTATTTGCCTAATGGCACGATGGCCCCTTCGTGTATCGACTGTTTTGTGTCAGGAATGACCTTGTTGATGTCAATCTCGTTAATATAGCCGAGACCTTTGCATCGCGGACATGCTCCTTCTGGCGAGTTGAACGAGAAGATATTAGGTGCCGGGTCGCTGTAAGATATGCCTGTTGTCGGACACATGAGATGACGGGAGAAATATTTCCCTTGGTTGGTGTCCTTGTCAAGAATCATGATTAGTTCATCGCCTTGCTTTAGAGCGTTGTGAACACTATTTTTAAGGCGCTCGTCATCCTTGGCTTGCACGGTCAGCTTGTCAACCACGACCTCTATGTTATGGTTCTTGTAGCGATCGGTTTTCATGCCGCTCACAATCTCTTTCACCTCACCGTCCACGCGCACATAAAGATATCCTTTCTTGCGCATGCTTTCAAACAGTTCGCGATAATGGCCTTTGCGTTGACGTACTAACGGAGCGAGGATAAGAATTCGCTTACCGGCATAGTCAGTCATAATCATGTTAAGCACTTTTTCTTCGGTGTATTTCACCATTTTCTCGCCAGTGGCGTAGCTGTATGCTGTTCCAGCGCGTGCAAAAAGAAGGCGCAGATAGTCGTATATCTCTGTTGTTGTGCCCACGGTTGAGCGTGGGTTCTTGTTGGTTGTTTTCTGTTCAATGCTGATGACAGGGCTTAGACCCGTAATTTTGTCAACATCGGGGCGTTCCATGCCTCCAAGAAAATTGCGTGCATAAGCCGAAAAGGTTTCTATGTAGCGCCTCTGACCTTCTGCAAATATTGTATCGAAGGCCAATGACGATTTGCCCGAGCCGCTCAAACCGGTAATGACCGTTAGGCTGTCTCGTGGTATCTGTACATCTATGTTCTTAAGATTGTGTACGCGTGCTCCCCACACGTTTATCATATCATTTTCCATCCTGTTTTTCTTCTTGCTTTAAAGTTGTTGGGCCGATTGTTTGTTACAGCCTTTGTTTTATAAACGTGTTGTCTTAAAGACTGTTTTGTCAGGTTCGCTTTTTCTTATTCAGAGTCGGTTCCTGACGACGATGTTTCGGTGTAGCCTCGTAAGAGGTTGACATCGCGTTTTATATTGAACGTTCTTCCATCGGCACCTTTGGCTTTTACAAGTACAAAGTAGACACCTTCTTTCACGTCCTTTCCGTTATGCTTTCCATCCCATCCTTGTGCAGGGTCTGTCCACTCATATAGCTTCTGTCCCCAACGGTTGAAGATGTAAGCATGAAACTCTACCAGGCTTTGATAGCCGTCTTTGGCCTTGTAAACGTCGTTTATGCCATCGCCGTTTGGCGTGAAGGCGTTAGGCATTTCCAGTTTGCTTTCTGATATTTGTATGCTTAATGGTTCCGCATCTGCCCAATATTCATCTGTGTAAGCCACGGTATCGCCGTTTTGTGTGAAGACGGCATAAAGCACAACCCTGTGTGAACCGGCTTTGTCGAAGGTATATTCGGTGTCTTGCTCGTAGCGTTTAAGATATGGTTCTTCCTGTCCTTCAAGCGTGAAACGCCATTCATAGTAGGTGTCCCATCCGCTTGTGTTCTCTGCGTTGGCAAAAAAACGCACGGGGAGAGGGGCTGAACCAGAGTAGCTGGTACCTGTTTCCTCGCCGTCTGCTGTGGTAAATATAGCTGTCGGGTTTATTGTCGGCATGTTGTCTGCAATGACTGTTGTGACCGACAGAAGGGCCAATAAAAATATATATAATCTGTTTTTTCTCATCGTTTTGTCATTTAATATGCAAAAATACAGATTAATTGTTGATTTGACAATTCTTTTTTTGTATTTTTGCAAGTAAATTTAAAAAAGAAGATTATGATTTGTCTTTTAAGGTGCTTATTGCTGTCTGTTGCGATATGCTTTTCGGCCTCAATGTTTGCTCAGGCCCAGGAAACCTATAAGGTAAAGAAAAAAGATACGGTTTATGGTATAGCCCACAAGTATGGCCTTACCATAGATGAGCTGTTGAAGGCTAACCCCAATGCCGCAGATGCCGATTTCAATATTAAAAAAGGAACGGTACTGGTCATTCCAAAGCCGTCAGCTACGGTAAAGACTGCTCCAACGACAGCTTCCCCGAAACCTGCAACAGTTAAGGCTGCTGTTTCGGCAAATGGTGCCATAAATGTCGGAATAATGTTGCCGTTACATAACAACGATGGCGACGGTCGCCGCATGGTCGAATATTATCGTGGCTTGCTCATGGCTTTTGACCGTTTGAAGCAAGATGGCATAAGCACTAATGTCTATGCTTGGAACGTTAGCAACACCACCAACGTGTCCACGCTTTTTGGCGATGCCAATCTTCAGAAATGTAACATCATCTTCGGCCCTCTCTATACTACGCAGGTCAAGCCTTTGGCTGCGTTCTGTAAGGAGCACGACATAAAGATGGTTATACCGTTCTCTATTAGTGGCAACGATGTGGAAACTTGTCCTGAGATTTTTCAGGTATATCAGCCGCAATCGGTGTTGACAGCTCGTGCAGCCGATGCCTTTATGGACAGGTTTAAGGGGCGTCATGTTATATTTATTGATTGTAACGATTCAACAAGTCGCAAGGGTGCATTTACCGCATTGCTTCGTCAGAAGCTCGAGTCGGCTGGCATGAAATATTCCATTACGAATCTAAGATCGTCAGAACAGATGTTCTCTAAGGCGTTCTCGCGTTCGCAGCAAAACGTAGTTGTCCTCAACACGGGACGTTCTCCAGAGCTTAATGTGGCTTTCGCAAAGCTTAACAGCTTAAAGGCTATGGACCCGTCTGTCACGATATCGATGTATGGTTATACAGAATGGCTGATGTACACTAAGGTGTATTTGGAACTCTATCATAAATATGATGCTTATATTCCTACCACCTTTTATTATAATCCGATGGACAGCGAGACCGCAAAGGTTGACAACGAATATCGTAGATGGTTCCATAGCGACATGCAGACTGCCCTTCCGCGATTTGCTCTTACAGGCTATGATCATGGACAGTTCTTCCTTCGTGGCTATAAGAAATATGGTAAGAGGTTTGAAGGCGCACGCTGGCAGAACGGATACATCTCGTTGCAGAACCAACTTAAGTTTGTGAAGACAGGCTCAAAGGGCGGTATGCAGAACAACGGTTTTATGCTCGTTCACTATCGTTCTGGAGGCGGGGCTGAGACAATCAGCTATTAATCAGAAAATTAACGGTTGACGTTTAAATGAATTGTGTAATGACAATGTAATGTTTGTAACTTACATTATTTAAAAGAACATGTCTATTAAAATAAACAAGATATTAATGGCTCTCATGCTCTTGCCTGTCTGCACAGCGGTAAAAGCACAGATAGGGGAGCACCGTAGCGACTTTTCTGTGGGAGCTAATGTGGGATATACCATGAGCAGCGTGGGCTTCACGCCGAAGGTAACACAGAGCATGCTTGGTGGAATGACAGCAGGTTTGTCGTGGCGGTATGTGTGTGAGAAATATTTTAAAACAATATGTTCCATCTATGGTGAGGTCAATTACACGCAGATGGGATGGAAAGAACGCATACTGACGTCTGACGATCAACCTGTTATCAATGGCGTGACTGGCTTGCCGGAGCAGTATAGTCGCACGCTTAGCTATATACAGGTGCCTGTTTTCGCACATTTGGCGTGGGGACATGAGCATAAAGGCATGCAGTTTTTCTTCCAGGCAGGACCGCAGTTTGGCTATATGCTAAACGAAAGCACAAAGACCAACTTCCTCTTTGAGAATATGAACCGTGACGACCGTGCCAGCTTGACATGTGCTCAAGACACTATGAGCGTAGAAAACAAATTCGATTATGGCATTGCAGCAGGGTTGGGCGTAGAGCTTAGCTTGAAGCATGTCGGACATTTCTTGCTCGAAGGTCGCTATTATTATGGCTTAGGCAATATATATGGCGACACAAAGCGCGATTATTTCGGCAAGTCAAACAATAACAGCATCATTGTAAAGCTTACCTATCTGTTTGATCTCAATCGCGGTAGAAAGAATTGAATTCCTAAACAAGGCTATTTGAAATTTGAAAGAAAAAACAATAAAACTATAATAAATAATTAATATGTTTGAAAATCAACCGAAAGGTCTATGGACCTTAGCATTGGCCAACACAGGCGAGCGATTTGGCTATTACACCATGCTTGCTGTGTTTGCCCTCTTTCTCGGTGAGAATTTTGGGTTTAGTGCCGGCGTAGCGTCGGAGATTTACTCATGGTTCCTCGCCGCAGTTTATTTCCTTCCTCTCTTCGGCGGTATGGCTGCTGACAAGTGGGGCTATAACAAGATGGTAATTATAGGAATCATGATCATGTTCCTTGGTTATCTGTTCCTTTCCATTCCTTTAGGAGGTGGTTCTGTAGCTATCGCAGCTATGGGTGCTGCTTTGCTCCTCGTAAGTCTTGGTACAGGCTTTTTCAAGGGTAACCTTCAGGTTATGGTTGGCGATTTGTATAACGATCCTCGCTTCTCGTCACAACGCGATGCGGGTTTCTCGCTTTTCTATATGGCCATAAACATTGGTGCCCTCTTTGCACCTACTGCCGCTACAGCCATTATGGCATGGGCACAAGGCTCGCTTGGTTATAGCAAGGCCGACTCATACCACTTTGCTTTTGCTGTGGCATGTGTATCGGTAATTGTTTCAATCATCATTTATTTCCTTGGTCGCCCCACATACAAGCAGGTCATTGCTCCCGCTACCTCTAAGGACAAAGCTGGCAGCAAGACTGCTGCAACTCAGGCTGAGGCTCATGAAGATGCCAACGACACCAAAGAGCGCATCGTTTGTCTGTGTCTTGTGTTTGCTGTGGTTATTTTCTTCTGGATGGCTTTCCACCAGAACGGATTGACTCTCACCTGGTTCGCTGACGAGTTTACGGCCACTTCGGCTACAGGTGTCACAGGCATGGAATTTAATGTGCTGAATCTTGTGTGGTGTATCTTCATGATGTTCGGTATCTGCGGACTCATCACTTCAAAGAAAACCACAAAGGCTGTTGTTACAAACCTTGCCCTCATCGTGGTTCCTGCCGCAATATTGGTTTACACATACATGCAGACAGGTTCGGAGACGGTATCTATTGCTGCTCCTATCTTCCAGCAGTTTAACCCTTGCTTCGTTGTGGCTCTCACTCCTGTGAGCATCGCTCTGTTCTCTTGGCTTGGCAAGAAGGGTAAGGAGCCTAAAGCTCCCGTGAAGATTGGTCTTGGTATGCTTGTTGCAGCTGTGGCTTATATCTGGCTTACTGTGTCATGTCTTGGCCTGCCTACTCCAAATCAGCCCGAGCATGTTGCCAATGTTAGTCCTAACATTCTTGTCCGTACTTACCTCATTCTGACCTTTGCAGAGCTGTTGCTTTCGCCTATCGGCATCGCCTTTGTTTCGAAGGTGGCTCCTGCCAAGTATAAAGGTCTGATGATGGGTGGCTGGTTCGTAGCTACCGCCATCGGCAATAAGCTCGTGTCAATACCTGGACACTTGTGGGACAAGCCTCTGCCCGTTGTTTGGGGCGTGCTGGCTGTTATTTGTCTTGTAGCAGCTCTCTTCATTTTCTCTATTATCAAGAAGCTGAACAAGGTTAGCTAATATTTCTTATTTATAAATAAAAAAAGGTGGGTTTTAAAAGGCTATGCGTGGTCTGTCAAGAATGCTTGATAAGTCGCGGTTCCTTTTAAAATCTACCTTTTTATATTTGTTGGGCTTATAAAGAGTCCTTGTTATTGCAAAAATGTTTCTCTATAATTTGGTGCTTCAACCATTTTATATTAACTTTGCCCTATTATTACAAAACGAAAAAATCTATTAAAGATGAACATCAAAACACGTCTTGCTGTGATGAACTTCCTCGAATTTGCTGTTTGGGGAGCATATCTCACGTCTATGGGCAACTATTTGGGCAAAGCCGGAATGGGAGCCGAAATTGCCTGGTTCTATGCCATTCAGGGCATTGTCTCTATCTTTATGCCAACCATCGTGGGCATTGTTGCTGACAAATATGTGCAACCGCAGCGCATGTTAGGTATCTGCCATCTGTTGGCAGGCTTAGGTATGGTCGGCCTGTTCTATCTTGGCATGACCAATGCACAACCAGACAAGACGACATTCATAGCAATATACTCGCTCAGCGTGGCTTTCTATATGCCTACGCTAGCTCTCTCTAACACCGCAGCATTCGCCATTCTTAAGGGCAAGGGCTACGATACCGTTACCGACTTCCCGCCTATTCGTGTGCTTGGTACAGTAGGCTTTATCGTAACTATGTGGTTTGTCAACTGCGCTTCATGGGATAACGGCGCTTTTTCGTTTGGCTTTGCAGCAAACGACTTTAAGTTCCAGTATACCCACATGCAGTTCCTTGTATCTGGAATCCTCAGTTTCGTGCTCTTTGCATACTGCATGACCCTGCCCGCTTGTCCTATCGTAAAGCACGAAGAGAAGAAAAGCGTTGCTGAAATGCTTGGCTTCAGCGCTTTCAAACTGTTCAAGGACAAGAAGATGGCATTGTTCTTCATCTTCTCTTGCTTGCTTGGAATGTCGTTGCAGGTAACAAATAGCTATGCAACGCCTTTTATTACCAGTTTCAAGGGTGATGCTCTGCTTGCTGACACGTTTGCTGCCAACAACGCAACGTTGCTGGTGTCAATCTCACAAGTGTCGGAGGCTCTTTGCATTCTCATGATCCCGTTCTTCCTGCGCCGTTATGGCATCAAGATAGTGATGCTTATCGCTATGTTTGCATGGGTGGTACGCTTCGGCTTCTTCGGTTTGGGCAATCCCGCCATGCCGGGTGTCATTCTCTTTGTTCTGTCTTGCGTTGTCTATGGTGTGGCCTTCGACTTCTTTAATGTGTCTGGCGGTTTGTTTGTTGATCAAAAGTGTGATACCAATGTGCGTGCCTCGGCACAGGGCCTCTTTATGCTTATGACAAATGGTTTAGGAGCTACCATCGGCACGTTGCTTGCTGGAGAGGTCATAAACCATTATTGTTCATGGAATGAGGATGGTTATCTGCTTGGCGACTGGCAGACCTGTTGGTTCATTTTTGCAGCTTACGCCCTCGTGGTTGGAGTGCTTTTTGCTCTCGTCTTCCGTCAGAAAAAAGAGAATGAAGAGCTCTCAAAGACAGAAAAATGATATAAAAAGACAAGAAAGTGGATTTATATTAAACAAATTTAAAGATTGACAAGGAGATATGATTTGTAGATGAGTGTGTCGAATGTTATGCTCAGAAAATAATCAAGCGTATCTCCTTGTCTTTTTAATTTGTTTTTGTTTTATCCTTCTCTTGTTTATAATAATATATGCTTGGAAAATATAATATAAGTTTATCGTAGAGTAATGTAATATATGAAAGAAGCAAGATATTTTTATGTTCCCAATGCTCGTAATGCTGGTGAGTTGCCTGCTGACGAGGCTACTCATGCCTTACGCGTGTTGCGCCTTAAGCCAGGCGATGAGATGTTTCTTATGGATGGCGAGGGTGGCATTTTTCGTGCGGAGGTTACTCGTGCTGACAAACATTGTTGCTACGACATTGTTGAAGAGTGGACCAAACAGAAAGACTGGTCTTCATACATCCATTTGGCGATCGCACCAACGAAGATGATGGAACGGATGGAATGGTTGGCGGAAAAAGCTACAGAGATTGGTTTCGATGAGCTGTCGTTCCTTAACTGTAAATTCTCTGAACGTAAGAATCTACGTGTTGATAGGGTAGAGAAGATCGTGGTGTCGGCAATGAAGCAAAGTCGTAAACCCCAATTGCCTGTGGTCAATGCTTTATGTTCATTTGACGAATTTATTAAAAACCATTCTACAGGACACCGTTATATAGCCCATTGTTATAATGAGGTAGAACGTCACGATTTCTTTGACCAGTTGACAGCTCTCACAGACGATGAACCTGTAACGGTTCTTGTGGGACCAGAGGGCGATTTCTCTATAGAAGAAGTGCGCAAAGCTGTTGACAATGGATATGTATCTATTTCTCTTGGCAAGAGTCGTCTGCGCACAGAGACCGCCGGGCTTTCGGCTGTTATGCTGGCACGATTGGTAAAACGTATAGAAGATTAATGATATAGCAGAAATGCGGAATCTTTAATAAACAGAAAATGAACATTACAAAAACTTATGTAAGTAAATTCTTGATAGGGGCTGTTGTTCTTATGGCGGCCTTTCTGTCTTCATGTAGCAACAACGACTATGTTAAAAACATTCCCAACAATTGCACGGCCCTGTTGTCGGTTGATGCTAAACGAGTGGAGGGTGTGGATGGTAGTGGACTCTTAAAAAAGATTCTACCAGTTGAAGATGCATCGTCTGTAGGCATAGACTTTAAAGAGAAGGTTTATCTGTTTGAGACTGTAGACGGTAACATTGGTCTTGCTGCCAAGATTAAAAACGAGAGCGATTTTACAAAGAATATAGACGCTCTTGTGAAAAGTGGAGTTTGTGCTCGGCCAACAAAGAAAGCCAACATTAGCTTTGTGATGATAAAAAACTCATGGCTTGTTGCTTATAACAGCGATGCGTTGATGATGGTTGGCCCTATAACAGTTGCTGCACGCCCGTCTGTAGAGAATTTTGCCATTGCTTGTTTCAGGCAGGAAGAAGAGCAGAGCGTCATGGCTTCTAAATTGTACCAACGTCTTGACACCATTGATGCTCCTATCGCTCTTGTGTGTCAGGCACAGGCTCTGCCCGAAAAACTTGTTGCGCCATTTACCATTGGGGCTCCAAAAGAAGCAGACGCTTCACAGGTCATGATTGCTGCAAAAATTAGCGTAATGAACAAGACTCTGCTTATTGACGGTAAGACCTATTCTGAAAACGCTGATATTGACAAGGCATTAAAAGAATCGCAAGAGAAATTGCGTCCTATAACTCCAACGTTGGTAAAAGCCTTTAATGAAGAACGGCTTTTAGGTATGTTCATGAACGTAAACGGCAAAGATTTCTTGCCCATGCTTCATCAGAACAAGTATATTCAGGCTTTGCTTGTCGGTCTAAACACAGCCATCGACATGGACAATATCATCCGCAGCATAGATGGCGACATGGCGATAATGGTGCCTTCTTACAAAGAAACGAGCTTGTCTATGTCTCTTAATGCAAAGTTGGGCGACAGCAAATGGCTCTCCGATGTTGATTATTGGAAACAGTCGTGCCCTAAAGGAAGCTCTATTGCTGATGCTGGCAAAGACACCTATTGTTATACTGATGGCTCGATGAAATTTTTCTTTGGCGTCACGCCGCAACTCTATTTCTTTAGTGGCAACGATGAAGTTATTGCCCGCAAGTCGCTTGAGGCTTCGGTTAAGCCCTTGCCTGCAAATGTAGAATCGTTCATTATTGGTAGACGAATGGCTGTTGTGTTTAATCTACAGACCCTGTTGTCGTCGAATGACGGTCTTGAAACACTTCTCGCTCCTGTCTTTGGAACCGTTAATCGTGTCGTGTATGTTAACTGATTTGTGATGTTATATGCCCTTTTTGACCAATAATCATTTTTTTTGAATTATTTTTGTCATTTTTTGGGCTTTATTATGTCAAAAATCATTATCTTCGCGTCATGAAACTAAAATTAGAGTTGAAAAGATTGTTTCTTTTCGCTATCATATCCTTGGGAACATTTGTTCTTACCCGCTCGCTTCTTGTTGCTGTGGGAGCATTAGTGCTGCTTTTTGTAGTAGACTATTTCCTTGGAATATGGGAAAATAATCGTATAAATAAATCAGAGGACGAAGATGGCAAATCTGAATGAGCTATATAAACAATGGTGTGGTGAAGAACCAGCATCTCTTGAGAAGATAGAAGGATCGGGAAGCAATCGACAGTATTATCGTATCCATGGCAGCAACGGACAGACGGTCATAGGTGTGATAGGTACTAGTCGTGACGAGGACCATGCTTTTATTTATTTGTCAAAACATTTTGAACGCCGAAAACTGCCTGTTCCGCACATTCTGGCTGTTTCTGAAGATGAGTTGTGCTATCTGCAGACAGACCTTGGTAGCGTCTCGCTTTTCGATGCGTTGAAGGGTGGTCGCATGGCTGGCGGTAGATACAATGAGCATGAAAAGGAGTTGCTTCGTCGAACCATTCGTGAACTTCCTAACATTCAGCTTCGTGGCGCTCGTGGATTGGAATGGGAAAACTGTTATCCTCAGCCAGAGTTTGATGAGGAAAGCGTGCTTTTTGATCTTAACTATTTCAAGTATTGTTTCCTCAAACCCTCAGAACTTGATTTTCATGAACTAAAGTTGGAGGCCAACTTCCATCTCTTTGCCAAAGATCTTGTGTCTGAGCAAGGAGAAAGTTTCCTTTACCGCGATTTTCAAGCGCGTAATGTGATGCTTACTCCTGACGGCAACCCTCAGTTTATTGATTATCAAGGTGGTCGTCGTGGACCTTACTATTATGACCTCGCTTCGTTCTTGTGGCAAGCATCGGCACGTTATCCGAAGAAACTGCGCCGTGAGCTTGTTGCCGAGTATTATAAATCGTTGAAACATTATATCGAGGTGCCGCCTGTGCGTCATTTCACCAATCGCTTGCGTCTGTTCGTGTTGTTCCGTACTTTACAGGTGCTTGGTGCCTATGGCTATCGTGGCTATTTTGAGCGTAAGAAACATTTCCTCGACTCTATACCCCCTGCCATTGACAACTTGCGTGATCTTCTCTCACATGGCGACGACTATCCATATCCTTATCTTATCGATATGTTGCGTCGTCTTACAGAGATGCCGCGCTACGCACATATTGAAGCTCCTGCCGTGAGCCGTACCGATGGTTTGCGTACAGCTGATAGCAGCCCGTATGTTTCAAATCCTCAGGACGGACCTGCCACGTTCTCAAAATATGACGGAAAAGGCCCTCTTGTGGTTCGCGTGTTTAGCTTCTCTTATCGTAAGGGCATTCCAGAAGACGAGTCGGGCAACGGTGGCGGCTATGTGTTCGACTGTCGTTCAACTCACAACCCCGGTCGTTATGAGCCTTACAAAAAACTGACAGGTCTTGATGAACCTGTAATCCGATTCCTTGAGGATGATGGCGAGATTCTTACGTTCCTTGATAGTGTTTATAAGCTTGCAGATGCTCATGTTAAGCGTTACATAGAGCGTGGCTTTACGAGCCTTATGTTCTCATTTGGATGTACTGGAGGTCAACATCGTAGCGTCTATTCGGCGCAACATCTTGCTGAGCATCTACATAAGAAATTCGGAATAGAGGTTCATGTGACACATCGCGAGCAAAACATTGCTCAGGTGTTTGAAGCAGAGAAGCGTAATGACGATAAATAAAGAAGTTAGGTTCTTTTTAAATATTTGTTTAGTTTGAAGTTGACAACCAAATAAAATAATAACAAGAATATGATGCAGGCAATGCTTTTTGCGGCGGGCAAGGGAACTCGTCTTAAACCGCTTACCGACACCATGCCAAAAGCAATGGTTAGAGTAGGGGGTGAGCCGCTGGTAAAGCGTGTAATAGATAAACTTAAGGCATCGGGCGTTGACCGTATAGTGGTTAATGTTCATCATTTTGCCAGTCAGATAACCGATTATCTTAAAGAGAACAACAATTTCGATACAGATATTCGCATCTCTGACGAGACATCCCATCTTTTAAACACGGGTGGCGGAATAAAGAAGGCTGCTCCTTTGTTTGATCCTTCGGCGCCAATACTTATTCATAATGTAGACATTTTGAGTAATCTTGATCTCAGACAATTCTACAACTTGGCCCTTGATGAAGAAAACGGAAACATGGTTGACGCTGTGTTGCTTGTGAGCGAGCGCAAAACTCAACGCTACTTTCTGTTCAACGATGAGATGCATCTTGTTGGTTGGACCAATCTCGCAACAGGAGAGGTGAAAAGTCCGTGGCCCGATCTTAAGGTTGAGAATTGCCGAATGTTGGCTTTTGCTGGAATACATGTGTTTTCTCCTCGCCTTTTCAACTTGATGGAGCAATGGCCTGACGAGTTTTCTATTGTCGATTTCTACCTTGCAGCATGTGCTAAACGCCGCATTATTGGATATGCAAAGAGCGATCTCAAACTCCTGGATATAGGCAAACTTGACACCTTGAGTCATGCTGAGACGTTTCTTAAGGAGTTGTAACACGAAACTTAAAAACAAGTTGTAACTTGTCGCTCATTGATATAAGTGATAAAGCATTAAGTAATAACAACAATAATTTAACATTATAAATAAATGCAACAGAAGATTATCATACTTGATTTCGGTTCGCAGACCACGCAGCTCATCGGCCGCCGTGTGCGCGAGCTTGACACCTTCTGCGAGATTATGCCTTACAATAAGTTTCCGAAGGATGATCCAAGCGTCATTGGTGTAATCCTTAGTGGAAGTCCTTATTCGGTTCATGACAAAGAGGCCTTTAAGGTAGATCTCAGCCAGTTTATCGGTCGCCTTCCTGTATTGGGCATCTGCTATGGTGCTCAGTATCTGTCGTATGCGCAAGGTGGAAAGGTTGAGGCTGCAGATTCTCGCGAGTATGGACGTGCCAACCTTGAGCAGTTTGATGCCGACAATGCCCTGTTTAAGGGTTTCGTGCCGAACTCGCAGGTGTGGATGAGCCATGGTGACACAATAACTGCTATCCCTGAGGGATATAAATGTATTGCTTCAACGGCTAACGTTAAGTTTGCTGCTTATGCTTCAGAAAGCGAGCCTGTGTGGGCTGTACAGTTCCATCCTGAAGTGTTCCATTCATTACAGGGAACACAGTTGTTGAAAAATTTTGTTGTGGACATTTGTGGAAGCCGTCAAGATTGGAGCGCCGACTCATTTGTTGAGACTACCGTAAATGAGCTTAAGGCTCAGCTTGGTGACGATAAGGTCATTCTTGGCCTCTCGGGTGGTGTCGACTCAAGCGTAGCTGCCGTACTTCTCAATAAGGCCATCGGCAAGAACCTTACATGTATATTTGTTGACCATGGCATGCTTCGCAAAAACGAGTTCCGCGATGTCATGGAAGACTATAAGTGTCTTGGCCTGAATGTTATTGGTGTTGATGCAAGCGCTAAGTTCTTTGCCGATTTGGCAGGTGTAACAGATCCTGAGCAGAAGCGCAAAATCATCGGTCGCGATTTTGTTGAAGTGTTTAACGCAGAAGCAAAGAAGCAGACAGGTGCCAAATGGCTGGCTCAGGGCACTATATACCCTGACCGCATCGAAAGCCTTAACATCACGGGCAAGGTGATAAAGAGCCACCACAACGTGGGCGGACTGCCAAAGGAGATGAACCTGCAGCTCTGCGAACCGCTGAAATGGCTGTTCAAAGACGAGGTGCGCCGCGTGGGTCGTTCGATGGGAATGCCTGAGCATCTCATCACCCGCCATCCGTTCCCGGGTCCAGGACTGGCAGTGCGTATCCTCGGCGACATCACTCCTGAGAAGGTTCGCATCCTACAGGATGCCGACGACATCTATATCCGCGGTCTGCGCGAGTATAAGGTGAAACTCTCTGGTGAGGATGCGCGTCGCGTGTTGGCTGCCGGCGTTCCTGCCGACATGCAGAACGGCGAGATTGAGGTGTCTCTCTACGACCAGATATGGCAGGCAGGCACGGTGCTTCTGTCTACCGTACGCTCTGTTGGCGTTATGGGTGATGAACGTACATATGAGCATCCTGTTGCTTTGCGTGCTGTTACATCTACAGATGCCATGACTGCCGACTGGGCGCATCTGCCTTACGATTTTATGGCAAAGGTAAGTAATGAAATCATTAATAAGGTGCGTGGTGTAAACCGAGTTTGCTATGACATCTCGTCTAAGCCACCATCAACAATTGAGTGGGAATAATCGGAATACCGATGAACAGCCACTCAAATAAAGATGAGTTAATTTAAACTCAATAAGTTAGGGGATTCGTTGACGTAACAGCTTGATAGTCAACAAATCCCCTTTCTTGTACATTTTATCCAAAACCGTCCCCGATTTCGTCCCTGCTTATCCCCGATAGGATAGCTATCCGATAGGGTTGAAATCCAATAGCTTTGCAATTTGTTCGGGTGTTGCCTTCACATATTTATAGAACGTGCGTTCATTGGTATGACCTGTCAGCTGCATAATGGTATACATTTCACAAATGCCTTCCAAATGAATTTCTTTTCCGTTGAGGGATGGAGTTATGTCTATATCAAATTTGTACATGTCACTTGCTCATTAGAACAATCCCCACTCGGCAAATTTCTCGAATCCGCCAATTCTCGTGATGTAGTTACGAGCGATTTCCACTATTTCACGATAAGGCTTACCATCTATCTCTGTGTCACCAATGGCACAGAATAACTCCACAGGCTTGCCTGTTTTTTGAGCTTTCAAGAAAGCGTAGATGTTGACGGAAACATCAGCTTTGCTTAGGTCCTTGCCCTGCACTCCACCGCCCGAAACAGATTGAGCCATATCAGAGCCAAGTTTGCGGTTTGTAGCACCTGCGTCAACGTCTGTTCCACCTGTCCAATCTCCAAGAGGATTGATAACAGCATTTGGATAGAGCTTCTTTAAGTCCTCAGTCTTGGCGTTACTTTGACAGATAATCAATTTACCGTCAGCTAATACATACTTGCCATCCGAAGGGTAACTCTCATAGATGTCGTGGGCTATTTTGCTGAGGGTACGCTCCTCCTCAGTGAGTGGAACGCCCTTGAAAATACCATTGTCGCCACAACGGATAGCTCCGTCTTGGTTGCTTGCAAGGATAGGGTCTTGTGCTACCATTACGAGAGATACTTTCAAGTCTCTACGCTTAGTAATACGGCTAACAATAGCTTCAGCCTCAGCGTCTGAAATGTTCACACTACTCTCAATAATGAGATTAACAACACCATGTCCGAGCAATACCTCTACAGCAATTTTCGGATTCTCTACCTTTGAGTACGCAAGGTCAACCAATGCCCCTGCAATTCTGTCTGCCACCTTATCGGGATGGCAAGGATTTACTTTTTCAATCATAATTTATTACTTTAAATTAATTGTTTTTATATTGTCTAAAAGTTCTGTCAACGTAATTGCTTCGTCACCTTCTGTCTCCTTGAATAATTCTTGTTGCGTAAGGGCAAGAGTATGCGCACGGCTAAGGAAACTTCCAACTTGGGCATTGCCGTTTTTATGGCAATGTATGCACTTGTAGGATATTGATGTTGTGCCACTCAACGGACTACCTGCAAAACTATATATGAAAGCCTTGTGCCCACATTCGCATTGATATGTAAGCCACTCGTTTTCATTCGCCCAAAGTCTTAACATCGTGCCAATACAGATAGGTTGACATACCATATATACTTTCAATGGTATTGTAGCCATTGCCCATTCCTTATGAGCAAGAATTTCATTTCGATGCTCATAAAGCAATTCTATGTTGTCTATATATGGACTCCATATCCTTTTTTCAGCCAAATTATACTCTCTTTGTTTGACTAATGATGTAATTGTATCATGCACGTTTTTGAGCGTAAGATGTTCGTATTCACCTGCCGCCTTGCTGTATCGGCTACAGTGTTGCTTTAAGCGACTTAGCCTGTCGGAATTGTCTTTTTGAAAAAGAACATCTTTGATTACCTCCGATATGGTAGCCACTTGTGTAATACTTTCCAACCATTCCAATAAACCACCTAAAGTGTATATGAAATCTCCGTCTTGATATACAGGTATCAAAAACATACGGCTGTTATCGAAAATGAACTCTCTATGTTCGTAAAAGAAATCAGCATGTTCGCAAAAATACCTTATAGTATTCTTGTTACTGTGCTTTTGGCCGCCATAGAGCTTTAACTCCTTGCCACTCTTTATTTTGATTGTATTGCTAATTTTCATGCCACTATATGTAAGTAAGACATTGGTGTGTTATTGGTTGGGAACGTGAGGCGTTTGCCCATGATGTGAATGTCTTTTGACTCCAAAAGAGCGTAGTCTATTGGTGGTTCTACGCCTTGTATAAGACAATCTCGGCAAATCATGAGAATCTTGCCTAAGTTGTTTTGACCGACAAACGTTCCGATGCCATTGACTTTGCAAGTCTCACTATTAACTATACGCTTCAATGCAGCCTTGCTAATCTTTGGATTGCTCTCTTTTGCCTGTCGGACGGTTTCCTTTTTTACCTCAGCTCTTTTTGCTGATAACGCTTGGTTGGTGCATCCCCAAATTTCCTTAGTGTCGCTATGTTGTTTGGTTGTGTCCTCTATAATGATAACGTTATGTGGTAGCAGCAAGAGCATATTAGCAAAATCCGCATTACCCTTGCACTTCATCCATACAACAAATAGCATCCACTGTATGCGGAATGTAGAGAAATCACTACGAATGAATCTCTTGTATTTGTTCTTGACAAAGCGTTTGGCAGCAAAGCCACTTGTCTGACGCTGCATCTCCTTTTGTACAGACAGATGCTTGTCAGAAGCATCTGAAAACTCGCCACACAAATAAAGCGTCTCACTATCATGCCAAGTCGCACCACCGAATGAAAACGGATAGCCACCTGCCATGTTGCTGAGACGCACGTTAATGCCATTCACTATGTCCGAAGCCTTAGCGAATGACAAACAATTAAAGTGTGAAGCGTTGATGTGCTCCACACGACCTAAGATAATTTCAAAAGTTTCTGTTTCTTGTGACATAACTTTTTAATTTAATGATTATTACTAAATCCTTAAACTCGTATCATTTTTACCACCGTGGCTATGTCTGCTCGGTTGGTTCAGCACTTAAGCTGTCTCTTGATACTTATTCAAAAAGTAAAAGAACTACTCCCCATTTTGGAAAGTGAATACAAAATTACAGTCTTATTTTGAAAAAGACGAAAAAACTATGCTAAGAATAGTTAACGATGAATAGTTCGGAATTTTGCTAAATAGTATCACTGCTGTCCCGTTTAGAAGTCTTCCGGTCCGAATAGGCTCGGCATATAGTAATCGGTTGACTCTTTCTCGGGAACAGTCTTGTTAAATAATTCATTAATTGGGGTTTTATCCGTAAGGAACAACCCGACGTTCTTTGAAATTGTGTGTAAAGATTGATTCATGTGCATCTTCTTTTTGGTTAGAGCCAATAGAAGGTATGTACAAACGGCAATCCAAATTTGGAGATAGATAGCATTCTCAGATGTTCCATAGAAGGATTTGATGTGCAAGTGTTGTTTGATTCATTTGAAGAAAAGCTCCACATTCCATCTTTCCCTATAAAGTTCTGAGATCGTAAGCGCTTCGTGCTCCATGTTGTTTGTGAGAAATCGATAGACATTGTTGGTAGCATAATCTTCATAGGTAACCATCCTTATTTCTTCTGGATACCATTGTGATGCACGTAGACCGATGAGTTTTATTTTCTCATCTGCAATGACACCTGTAGACTTGTCAACTTCACAGCAGGCGGTAATATCAAAACGCATATTGTCCTTTGCTCGGGTTACGAAGAATGCATTCTTTTCATGAATGAGGTGGAACAAGCGATAGAAATCGACATATCCCTTGTCCATCAAGTATATAGCAGATGGTTCAATATAAAGATAGTCCAATGCTTTTACATCATGAACTGATGCTTCGGTTAGATAAACAGATACTGGTAGGTTACCTCTCAAATCTAATAATGTATGCATCTTGATACCTCCTTTATGCTTGCGAAACTTAGCCCAAGGGCAAAGTTTAAGACAAAGGCTGATGGTACTGCTGTCAAAAGCATAAACCATGTTATCAAGATCAAGACGAAAGTCATCCTTTGCATAGAGAGGGCGAACCTTCTTAACAAGAACTTGAGCGAAATCGGCATAGATTCTCCAGTATCTTTTCTCATTAGCTTTGGCAAGTGTGTTACGAGGAACAGCATAGCTGATACCGCAATGATACAATCTACTTGACAATGCCGTTAGACAATTTTCAATATCTCTCAGGCTACCACGATTAGTTAGCTGAGCATAGCTCATCACAAGAAACTGATCCTTGCATGTAAAGTTCCTTGATCTGTAATTGCCCTTGTATCGGTCAACACAAGCCTTGAATTCTCGTTCTGGGATATTTGACATAATTTGAGAGAATATTGTTTTTCCGTTGTTCATCGCACGCTTCTTTTTAGTTGTGTGCAAAGATACAAAATCAAATCGAATACACGATTTTAAATGAATAACTGATTGATTATAAATGATTTAAATAGATATCGTCTCGTTTAAACGGGACACTAGTGGTTTACCTTTTGTATTTTGGTGTTGACGAAGTTTAGGAAAAAGTATGTTAAATATACAATAAAACATTTGCATATCTCAGAAAAAAAACATATATTTGCGTAATAAAAATACATTTTCAAAAAATCTTATTTAATTAACCAAGAAGAAAATGAAAAATCTAAATGAACAACAACAGTTTTTTTACATTTCCACAATTAACGAATTTCTTAGCTTTAATAAGAAAAATAGAATTGATGAGGTTGTGGAAACTATGTGCAACAACGCACAAGAATCTGGCATTCTATGCGGAGATAGAGAAATAGAGTCTTGGAAAAAAATTTTTAATGCTCTTAATGAGTTATTGCTTCTAAGTAATGTATCTAGTGACGCGCTTATTGGCTTTGAATACAATATTCCTGTAGGTGCCCGAATTGACTGTGTTCTTTTTGGACATGGTCAGGATGGTGCAGCAAACATGATACACATAGAACTGAAGCAATGGAGCAACGATAATGTGTCAGAGCACTATAATGGTTACACTTTCTGCACAGAACTAAGTGTAGAAGGTGGAAGACAAACCAAGTATGCATCACATCCATCAGCACAAGCTCTTGAGTATCAAAATCATTTGCTTAATCATGTTTATGCTTTCAAGGACGAAAAGATCAATCTTTATGGTTTTGCGTACTGCTACAATTATCAGTCAAAGGGTAAAAATCCTGTATTGTGCGATAGTACATACAATAACGTCACAAACGAATGTCCACTCTATTGTGCTGACCAAACCGCAGAATTCGCCCAAGAGCTTAATAAGCTTATCGGTCTAGGCAAGGGAGAAGACATTATGACCAAGATTGTAAATAGCGAGATTGGCATAACCAAACGTCTTCAAGATGCAGCAAAAAATATGTTCGATGGTGCAGAAAATAGTGAAGAATTTTCACTTGTTGGTACACAATTGGATGCCTATAATGAAATTCTCGGTGCCATTCAAAATACGGACAAGGAAAATGAAAAAACGGTTGTGGTAGTGAAAGGTGGCCCTGGTACAGGTAAGAGCGTTATTGCTATGCGCCTTATTTCAGGATTGGCAAAAACTGGAAAATTCAAAAACGTCTTCTATTCCACACGTTCAACATCACTTGTAAAAGGTTACACCAAGATTCTGAAAAATGTAAGCTATGCAAATGGTAAAGATGGCAATACTGGCATGATAAAGAAAAATGTTGCGATAAAACCGTTTTTTAGCGACAAATGCAAAGGTGAGAGTTGGATTGACGCATTAATTGTGGACGAAGCACATCGTATTGAAAGATATTCAAACGATCAAAACGAACGAAACAAACGCTGCCAAACACATTTAACACAAATGATGAATATGCTTTTCTCTTCTAGAGTTAGTGTATTTTTTATTGATAATTTTCAATCTGTAAAGAGCATAGAAATCGGAACCTCTGAAAAAATCAAGAACTGTGTTCACCAATATTATGAAAATATCATAGCCGAGAATGAAGCATATCTCACTGGTGCAAAAGGAGCTTATCATGGGGGATTACCTAAAGTTAAAAGCAAGCTAATAAAGGCTGAAGCGAACTATCAAAAAGCCTTGGAGACAGGCAACCAAAACTCAATCAATGATGCAAAGAAAAAACTCAAAAGCCTTAAGGGCGAGTTGGAATTTGGTCCTGAATGGGTAAAGGATGCAACTCCTTCTAAAGTCAAGATCAACTATATTGAATTTGAACTTAAGGATCAATTCCGTTGCAAAGGTTCAAACAATTACATCGACTGGGTTGAGCATGTATTGTATAATACGCCACGTACCCAAAACGTAAAGTTAGACACTAGCAAGTACGAGTTCGAAGTGTTTGATTCGCCTTCATTAATGTACCAGAAAGTAAGAGAGATGGACGATTTTGGCCGCTTTGCAGATGAAATGTTGGCCAATGGATATTCGTATGACGATGTTTTGAAAGCTGCCAAAGATAAGGAGTTCAAACAGAAAGCACGTTTGCTTGCAGGATGGTGCTGGCCATGGAAGCAAAATAGCATCGAAGAAAATGGTGATCTTCTTCATGAGATAGTTATACCGGAAGAAGATGGTTCGTCGTTTTCAATACCTTGGGAGACGAAGTTAAAGGGTGGTAAAAAACCGACTGGAATCTACAAAAAAAGGTATGCTAAGGATGCATATTTATGGCTCAACGATATCAATGGAATCAACCAAACAGGATGTATTCATTCGGCACAGGGATGGGAGGTTGACTATGTAGGTGTAATAATTGCCGGAGACCTCAAGTATGATCCTGTAAAGGATTGCCTTTGCGGTAATGAAGCAGTTGTGAACCAAGACAACAAAGTTCCTAAGAAAGGTCCTGAGAAAGACCGAATCACCAAAAACATCTATCGTGTGCTCATGACTAGAGGTAAAAAGGGATGCTACGTCTATGCATGTGATCCTCAAGTGAGGGAATACATTAAACGACTCCTGAAACAATAAAACAAAGGAGAATGAACTTCAACACATTCAAAAATAACCTGCTTTCGTATCTTCATGACACTGAAGAATACGAAAAGCAGGATATCGAAGACCATAGAAACCTTTCGGACGACGAAAAGGAAGATCTTGGTTATATGATAAAAGAAGCCGTTGTCGTATATGACGATGGCCAAGGCAACGTGGAATTATGTCCGAGTAAAAACTTTACCAAATGGAGAATAGGCGATTCTGTCAGATTTCAAAGTCTAACTCCTATTCATCTTTCTGGAACCGCTACCATAACTGATAATTTTGAAAATTGCATATGCTTAACGAGAATGCCTCATGACTCGAAAAAAGCAGAGAAATTCTCGTTGTCAATAATTGAACCACAGATGACAGGTGTATTCATCTCAACAATTGATAAAATCAAAGATGGATGCAGCGGTTCGTTCTACATTGAGGAATTGGCAGAGGTTGAAGATCCAGACAAGGAATTTGGCAAAAGCATACCTGTTAACAATGATATAATATCAAGACTGAACACCGAACAGAAAGAAGCTGTAGCCAATGTATTGAAGCGACCGTCACTGTATGCAATACAAGGTCCTCCTGGTACGGGAAAGACCGGAGTGCTATCTGCTATTGCAAAAATGTATAGCGATGCAGGTAAAGATGTTTTGATAATATCCAATAACCACCAAGCTGTAAACAATGCGCTGAATAAAATAGCAGAGTACAATGTACCAACGTTTAAAATAGGAAATGAATTCAAGGCGGTGTCGTTAAATCAAAACGTGAAGAATTTTTCTGCAATGTGGCAGTATGGTAATTTTCTAAAAACTCAAAGTACCTACAAACGAAACTCAAAGACAATACCTGGAAACATCGTTGGTATGACTATGTGTGGTGCTATTCTCAGTTTAGCTCTACATGGAAATGCATTTACTCCATCCATTGTATTAATAGATGAAGCTTCACAGATTCCTCTCAGCCTAGGAGCCGCCATTGCCGCCTTGGAAGGCGGTACATACGTGTTTATTGGAGATGGTCGACAGATGCCACCTGTTTTTCATGAAAAGATGGCTAACCACCCATTGTCCATAAGCATTTTTGACCATCTTCAAAGGATTCTTCCTAAGGAGTTGAAAACAACTTTAACGACTACGTACAGAATGAATTCTGTTATATGTAGGTATGTGTCAGAACAATTTTATGAACCATATGGTGTAAAGCTGACTAGCCATCCTTCTGTTGCAAACAATCATGTGGATTCGGAAGATATTAATAAGTCGATAGAATTTGTCAATGTAACAACAACTAAGTGCGAGGATTTCAATAGAGAAGAAGCCAAAGAGGCAGTGCAACAAGCGTTGAAATACAGAAAACGAGGATTTGAAGTTGCTATTATTACCCCATATCGCAAACAGGTGAATCTCGTTCGCGAAGAATGGGGCAATGCAGGTGGGACATCTTCCGACATCTTAATTGATACGGTTGAAAGGCTTCAGGGACAAGATGTTGATGTTATAATACTTACCATGTCGGTGAGCGATATTGACTATTACAAAGTGCAACATTCTTTCCTTTTGAATAGGAACAGACTTAATGTAATGATAAGTCGTGCTAAAATTAAAGTCATTATCATTAAGAATCAATTAATATCAATAACAGTTCCAACAATAGACGACATTCCCTAGATATATAATTGCGGTGCTAAAATAAAACATGAGGGTGTGTCAAAACTCCCTTATGTCTAAGAGTTTTATCTAGGGTATTGCTTACAACTCTTTGCTTAGGTCACTGCACAGTCTGCAAACGCTTATGAACTTCTTTCTTAGCGCGTCGCTTTTGATGAGCCATCCGCTAATGTGAGATGTGTTCTTACCGCTGACGATGAACGTATCCTCGTCAAAAGTCAGTGGCGTAGCAT
>UQTI01000008.1 GCA_900543975.1 uncultured Prevotella sp.
CTTCGAACAACTTCTCATAAGACGGATTGTGAGCGATTACTGTAGAACCAGTAATGCCGTACTTTGTCAAATCTAACTTTGCCATTTTTAATTAAAATTATTTAGAAGTGAATTAAATGTCTTGATTCTTCTCAAGGTTATCCATGCAAAACCGATAAGGATCATTGCCTTACGTTGTTCTCACATTATTACCTTTACCTTATTATCTTAAATCCGCTGCAAAGATAGATAAAAAGTGTTGAACGGCAAACCTTTTAACGACAAAAATATATGTAAAGCAATTGTTTTTAGGTTAAAGAAATTAAAAAAACGGGGCATTGGGTTCAATTTGTAATTTTCAGTTGGCAAATGGTCAACTTAATATGCAATCTTTTTTATACCTTTGCGCCAATTTAAGCAAGCTGTAACGGCATGCCGACGAAACAACTAAAAACTCGTCTATCAGAAAAACAAGACTAATAAACAAAAATCATATATAAGATATGAAAATCATCAACTTTGCAGAACAGAACAGCATCATCAACAAGTATATGGCTGAGATGCGCGACAAAGACTATCAGACCAACCGTCTGCTTTTCCGTAACAACATCATGCGTGTGGGCGAGCTCATTGCTTATGAGCTCAGCAAGACCTTCGACTATGAGGAGCGCGACGTGCAGACCCCTCTGGGCACAGCCCGCGTGAGCGTGCCCACCGACAAGCTGGTGCTCGGAACAATCTTCCGCGCCGGTCTGCCGTTCCACCAGGGTTTCCTTAACATCTTCGACCATGCCGGCAACGCCTTCGTGTCGGCGTTCCGCGAGTATGAGGACGAGGCTCACACCAAGGTGGGCATACATGTAGAATATCTTGCCACACCCGACCTCAATAACGCCACGCTGCTCATCGTGGACCCCATGCTTGCCACGGGCGGCTCTATGGAGATGGGCTACAAGGCGCTGCTGACCAAGGGCACTCCCAAAAAGGTGCATGTGGTGTGTGTGATGGCTTCGCCCGAGGGCATTGAGCACATCCGCCGCACGTTCCCCGACGACACCACCATCTGGTGTGCTGCCATCGACCCGGGTCTGAACGAGCACAAGTATATCGTTCCTGGCTTCGGCGATGCAGGAGATTTGTGCTATGGGGGGAAGATTTAAAAAGCTTTTCGCGAAAAGCTTTTTAAGTGAAAAGTGAAAAACGAAAAGTGAAAAATCCATGTGCTTTATTACTTGCGCAGCCTTGGCTATAGGATTTTTCACTTTTCCCTTTTCACTTTTCCCTTAAAAGGCGAAGCCTTTAAACAGACTCCCACCGTTTTCATCCTGACATATTTCTCGGAGAGGAGCATGAAGCCGTGGTGGCGGTTGGAGGAGCCCCACGAGTTTTTGGCAACAAAGAAGAGGGTACTGTCGCTACGGCGGCGCACAAGACCGATGAGGGCCATGCAATGGTCGTCGGTGGTGAGGCGACGCTCAAACATGAGTTGACGCTTCTGCTGCGTGCAGCGGCTCATGGGCAGGGAGAGGTCTGCCATGCCGTCGGGCCAACTGAAACCGCGCTCACTGATGTCGCCCTCCCAACACACGGGGTGGCGGTCGAGGAGCGAGCGCTTTATCATGGTCATCATCGTGTCGAGAGGCAGGTTCAAGAACTGCTCGTGCAGCCTGTTGTCGGCCACCTCAAGGTCAAACGCCTCGCCAAAGGGATGGTGCGTGAACGAGGTGACGGCTTGCCACTCGCCTGGTGAACAGACGCTCTGGGCGAAGTCGACGGGCGAATATTCTGCCCCGAACATATAGACATGCAGCGGCATGGGACCCATGCTCTCGTCAAGCAGTCGCTCAACGACCTGCTTGTAACCCCAAAACGACGGCTGCTGACGGGCAGCAAGCATCAACCGACGGGCAACAGGACGCAACGGGAGAGCGGACTTGGAGCAATCTGACGAAAGGGAGGCAGAGGTAGCAACATCCTGCGAGCCTTCTGATGCTGCGGCTTGTGAGCCGTCAGACAAGAGGGATCTGGCGGCAGCCACCGCGCTGTTGTCGCCCATGCCGTGATAGCTGTCGTAGGGCATGGCGCCAAAGCGCCGCAAGAGCGTCACCGCCATGGGGGCTGTTCCGCGCAGGGTCATGGCGTGGGCGTCGCGCGCGAAATAATAGCGGTGGGCGAGGCTGGTGAGATACTGGCGTGCGGTGTAATCGACCCCAATGTTCACGCTGTCGCCCTGTGCCGCGTGCTCACTTTCTATCGTTGCCGTCATGGCATAGAGCCAGCACAGCTCGTTATGGCCCTGGTCCTTGACAGGTGTTGTGGGGAGCATCGCCAAGGTCTCATACACCGACGTGTCGATGGCAGCAACGCCCTGCAGCGAGGCCGTTTCTGCTGTCGCTCCCTCACCACCGGTCTTTGGTGCCGACCGGTATCCACAGGCCGCAAGCAGCAGGATGAACACCATTGCCGAAGCCGGGCGTGCAATTGTTGATAAGTTCTTAAACGTCTGATTCATAATGCTTTTCTTTTATTCTAAAGACCGTCTTAAAGCCAAACAAAATCCACTCTTCTAAAAATCCAAAATCCAAGCAAGCCCTAACGACCGATTTGGGTTAAAAGGATAAATTGTTGAACGCAGAGTGTTGCAAAGCAACAAAGGCTTATATGAGGAAGGGTGAAACCCGTGTCCACATATAAGCCTTTCTGTTTTTTCAAGATCCACATGCCTCGGCATGCTGACCGTCAACATGTTCCTGTTTACGCCTTCTCTGCCTCCTCAAAGGCGGCAGCCTCGGCAGCAGCGATGATCTCCTCGCGGGTCTTGTCGCGGGTTGTGATGTCGCTGAGGTCAAACTCGTCGTCTGAAGAATTGTCTGATGCGTCGGCATAGCCGTTTGAAGTGTCAGCATCTGAAGCGTCAGCATAAGCATCGCCTTCAGCAGCTGTCAGCTCTTCTTCCGCAACGCCCTCGTTGCACCATCCGGCCTCGGTGTCTGCCACGGCAGCTGGTGCCACAGCGGCGGCAGCCTTTGCTGCATACATGGGCGAGCGGCGGTTGGTGCGTTTCTTGCTCTTGCAGCCCTCGTCGTCGGCGTTGTCTGACGGTTCTGAACCGTCAGAAGAGGCACCGTCAGAAGCAGCACCTTCCGAGCCATAGCTTTTCTTGGCAGAGGCGTTAGAGGCGGCAGAAACGTTAGAGGCGGCAGAAACGGAAGCATCAGAACCTGAGGCGGCAAAGTTGTCGTCCTGCACCCCACCGTGGTTCACCACGATAAAGTCTTCGGGCTCTGTGCTGGGCACGTTCTCCACCGGCTCCTCCTCCATCTTCGTGCGGTTGGTCTTGGCCGTAAACACGCTGTCGAGAAACTGAGGTTGCTTGCGCAGCTTCTCGAGAGTGCGCTTCGATGCCATCTGCTGGCTCTCCTTCTTGCTGTAGCCAGTGGCATCGCACCCTTCGACCCCTTCGAGCACCACCATGTAGGTGAAGACCGGACTGCCGTTCTTGTCTTTATGCTGCTCCTTGAGCGCAAACTCTATCTTCACGCGGTTCTTCTGCGCCCACTCTATGAGCTTGCTCTTGAAGTTGACCTCCTTATAGGCCACCTTGTCTATGTTGATCATCTGGTCGAGAATGCGCTTCTGTATGAACCTCATGCAGGCGTTGTAGCCGCGGTCGAGGTAGAGCGCACCCACGAGAGCCTCGAAGGCGTTGCCGCCCATGTAAGAGTTGTGGGCCGACGAGCGTCCGTTCGACAGGATGAGCTGCGTTATGCCCATCTCCTGAGCCAGACGGTTCAGGGTCTCACGCTGCACGAGCTTGGAGCGTGTGTTGGTGAGGAAGCCCTCTCGCTTGCCGGGAAAATGGCGATAGACAATGTCGCCCACGGCAGCGTCGAGCACAGCGTCGCCCAAAAACTCCAGGCGCTCGTTGTTCACAGGCTTGCCCTTGGCGTTGCGCTTGAACAGGCTCTTGTGCATGAGCGCGAGCTTGTAGAGCGAGATGTCGTGAGGGTAGACCCCTATGATGTTGTAGAGAGATAAATAAAGCTCCTTTTCCTTGCGGAAGGGGAGCTTTATTCTGTCTATGATGTTACTCAGCATACTTCTTGAATGCTACACATGCGTTGTGGCCGCCGAAACCGAAGGTGTTGCTGATGGCAGCACGCACCTCGCGCTTCTGTGCCTTGTTGAAGGTGAAATTGAGGTTATAGTCGATCTCCTCGTCGTTGTCGCCCTCGGTGTGGTTGATTGTCGGGGGCACGATGTCGTTCTTCACAGAGAGCACAGCAACCATGGCCTCCACAGCGCCGGCAGCGCCGAGCAGGTGACCGGTCATCGACTTGGTTGAGCTGATGTTGAGCTTGTAGGCAGCATCGCCAAACACGTCCTTGATGGCCTTGGCCTCAGAGATGTCGCCAACGTGTGTGCTGGTGCCGTGAACGTTGATGTAGTCGACATCCTCGGGCTTCAGACCGGCGTCGTCAAGGGCGCGCTGCATCACGAGTTTGGCACCCAGACCCTCGGGGTGAGAGGCGGTGATGTGGTAAGCGTCGGCGCTCATGCCCTCGCCCACCATCTCGGCGTAGATCTTTGCACCACGGGCCTTGGCGTGCTCCAGCTCCTCAAGGATGAGGCAGCCTGCGCCCTCGCCCATGATGAAACCGTCGCGGCTGGCGCTGAACGGACGTGAGGCGTGCTCAGGATCGTCGTTGCGTGTAGAGAGAGCGTGCATGGCGTTGAAACCGCCCACGCCACAAGCGCAGATGGCAGCCTCAGCACCTCCGCCAAGGATCATGTCGGCCTTGCCCAGACGCACAAGGTTGAAGGCGTCGGCCAGAGCGTTGCTTGAAGAAGCACATGCCGATGTGGTGGTATAGTTGGGACCGTTGAAACCGTAAAGGATAGAGATCTGTCCTGACGCGATGTCGGCGATCATCTTCGGGATGAAGAAGGGGTTAAACTTGGGACCTGCCTCCTGGTGCTGGCTATAATAGCCCACCTCGTCCTCGAAGGTCTTGATGCCGCCGATGCCCACACCGTAGACCACGCCTACGCGCTGCTTGTCGATGGCATCGAGATCAACCTGGCTGTCTTCTACGGCTTGCTTGGCAGCGATGATGGCGAGCTGTGTGTAGCGGTCCATCTTGCGAGCTTCCTTGCGGTCGATGAAATCGTTAATGTTCAGACCCTTCACCTCGCAGGCAAACTTGGTCTTGAACAAAGTGGTGTCAAAGCTTGTGATGGGAGCTGCTCCGCTCTTTCCAGCGAGCAAGTTTGCCCATGTCTCCTCGGCGGTGTTGCCTACGGGGGTAACGGCACCTATGCCTGTTACAACTACTCTTTTTAATTCCATTATTATCTCGTTCGGCGTGCCTTGACCAAAAAATTTTGTTTTCGTATTGTTTTTTCCTCTCAGCACGCGGTTATTAATCTGATGAATGTGAAAAAGGTGTGATTACGCGGATGCGTTGCCGGCATCTCAAAAATTCTCGTTGATGCCTTTATGCCGCGGACCTCTGCCGCAGCCTTGCAAAACTTCAGAAATATAGATATAACAGAGGTTGATGGTTTCTGGGGGTGTAAGAAAATCTGGAAATCACCACAGAAACTATCAACCGTCTGAACGCCCCATCGGGCTTCTTGCTGTCGCGCGTCACACGCGGGCAGACGCAGTCACAGCATTAAAGACATGCTGTGGGTGCGTTTCTGCCGGAGCGGAAATTATTTCTTGTTCTCCTCAATGTAAGCGATAGCGTCACCTACAGTGGTGATCTTCTCAGCCTGGTCATCGGGAATAGTGATGTTGAATGACTTCTCAAACTCCATGATGAGCTCTACAGTGTCCAGAGAGTCGGCACCGAGATCGTTTGTGAAGCTTGCTTCGGGCTTAACATCAGCCTCATCAACACCCAGCTTATCAGCGATGATTTCTTTTACCTTTGATTCAATTTCTGACATAATTTTTAATCTTTAAAATGTTTGTAATTAGTTTCTTAATTCAAAATCGGCTACAAAGGAACACATTATTTTTCACATTCGCAAATTTTTTGTGTAAAAAAGCGCCTTCGCGTGCACATTGACACGCCATTTGTGCAATTTTTCGACCTTTGACGTGCGCACACAACACACAAATGAGATAAAAAAACAAAAAACCCAACCCAAAGTTTGGCAGTGTGGCGCTTTTGCCGTATCTTTGTATAGTGACGATGAAGCCGACAAACCAAAACAGCCCCTAAACAACCCCCAGACAACCCCTGAACACGTCCTTTGGCCGAAACAGAGAAACCCACAGGACACACGTCGGCAGCACAGCACAGACACAAGACATCGAGTGATCAGAAAAAGGCGAAGGCCCAACGGCAGCCGCCATGTCAACAAATAAAAACCCTAACACCAATATGTCATTTTCAGAACATTGCAACCAGGTCTTCAACCAGGCCATCCGCGACTATCACATCAAGGACAACATCGACACACCCATCAACAACCCCTACGACCGTGACGATGTGGAGAACCGTCTGTACCTCAAATGCTGGATAGACACCGTTCAGTGGCATTTTGAAGACATCATCCGCGACCCCCACATCGACCCCGTCGAGGCGCTCGCCCTGAAGCGTCGCATAGACCGCTCAAACCAGGACCGCACCGACCTCGTGGAGCAGATCGATGCCTATTTCCGTCAGAAATATAGCGACGTCACCATTCAGCCCGACGCACGCATCAACACCGAGAGCCCGGCATGGGCCGTGGACCGTCTGAGCATCCTGGCTCTGAAGATCTACCACATGCGCGAACAGGTGGAGCGCGAAGACGCCAGCGAGGAGCACAAGGAGAAGTGTCAGGCCAAGCTCAACGTTCTGCTTGAGCAGCAGAAGGACCTCTCAACGGCCATTGACCAGCTGCTCGACGACATAGCCTCAGGCCACAAATACATGAAGGTCTACAAGCAGATGAAGATGTATAACGACCCGAGCACAAACCCGGTGCTGTATAAGAAGTAAGAAGAAAAAGCAAGTGAAAACCGAGCATTTACTTATAATAAGGTTCTCTGCCATGGGCGATGTGGCCATGATGGTGCCTGTGGTGAGCTCGCTGGCACACCAATATCCGCACCTGCGCATCACCGTGCTGAGCAGACCGTTCGCACGGACGTTCTTCGATGGGCTGGCTCCCAACGTGGGGTTCATGGGGGCTGACCTGAAGAACGAGTATCGCGGGCTGAAGGGCCTCAATGCCCTCTACCGCCGACTGGTGGCGAAAAACTTCACCGCCATTGCCGACATGCACAGCATTCTGCGCTCAAGCTACCTGCGCATGCGCTTCAACATAGGGCGTTACCAGGTGGCACACATCGACAAGCACCGCCGCGAACGCCGCGCCCTCACCGCCACACGCAACAAGGTGCTGGAGCAGCTGCCCACATCGTTTGAGGGCTATGCCGACGTGCTCGCACGCTTGGGATACCCCGTGAAGCTACAGTTTGACAGCATCTTCCCCCCAAAGGGTGGCGACATGAGTCTTATTGCGCAGCGCATCAACCCCAAAGCCGAGGGCGAGAGATGGATAGGCATAGCGCCGTTTGCAGCACATCAGGGCAAGGTGTACCCGCCCGAGAAGATGGAGCGCGTGGTCCAGCTGCTGCTTGAACGCGACCCCCGCAACCGCATTTTCCTCTTCGGAGGAGGCAAGGAGGAACGCGACATGCTCGACGAGTGGGAGAAACGCCATGACCGCTGCACCTGTGCCTCGACGCTGCTCTCAGGACTGTTCCAGGAACTGGTGCTCATGAGTCATCTCGACACGATGGTGAGCATGGACAGCGCCAACATGCACCTGGCATCGCTCACAGGCACACGCGTGGTGAGCGTGTGGGGAGCAACCCACCCTTACGCCGGCTTCATGGGCTGGAACCAGAAGGCAGACGATGCCGTGCAGACAGACCTGCCCTGCCGCCCGTGCAGCATCTTCGGCAACAAGCCCTGCATGCGAGGCGACTATGCGTGCCTTAACAGCATCACGCCCGAGCAGATCGCTGACCGCGTGATGAAGGGGTTGGCGTAACAGCCGTTTGAGGTTTGCAAATCTACCATTTTGATTTGCGAAACAGCCTTTTGGGGTTGCAAAAAACCTCCTGGGGTTAAGAAACAGCCTTTTGGGGTTTAAGAAACAGCCATGAATTGCATATAGACAGCGCCGAAAAGCGCTGCCTGCCCCCATCACAACAGATGCCGCTAAAGACATGTAACTGCGAAAAACATAACGGGCGGCTCTAAAAAAGAAAAACTGCAAAAAAATCTGTATTCAGAGAAACTGTATTCAGAAAAAACTGCGTTCAGAAGAAAAAGACTGCTTCAAAGAAAAACTGCATTCAGAAAAAAGAATAAAAGCTGCGTTCCCTATATATAATAAGGTGGAACCCTCATGACACGAAAATCATCCTAACTGCAAACGTGTAAAGGGCGACACCCGTAGAGAACAGTCAGAAAACGTTAAATAACATTTTAAAGAACCTTGAACACATTCAAGCCCAGTACACCTGCAAAACTGTAGAGCTTGAAAAGGTCAAGACAATCAATTAACTAAAAAGGAAAGGAAAAAGCTATGAAAACGTATGTATGTGATGTGTGCGGATGGGTCTATGACCCTGCCGTAGGCGATCCTGAGAACGGCATTGAGCCCGGAACAGCATTTGAAGACATCCCTGACGATTGGGTTTGCCCCCTCTGCGGTGTAGGCAAGGACGAGTTCTCACCCGTAGACGAATAAGCGTTGTTTCGGTCGGCTCAAACTGCATATTTATGCAAAACAAGACCACGAATATACAGTATTTTCAAAGGGTCCAAATGACAAAATGAAAGTGCCCATTTGACGTTCTCATTAAGCCTCTTTGAGGCGGTCATTTATATCATTTGACAGCCTCAAAGAGCCTCTTTGACAACCTAAGCCCGATTTTAACATTGCTTAACAAAACTGTATAGCAAAACACCCCAAAAACCGACATTTTGCTCCATCTTTTCTTCTTTTACCTATCACCGTGCTTTCTGCATATTTCTCTCCGTTTTTTGCATAAATATGCAGTTTAAGGACTGGCAAGGAACAACAATTCCGTTGTTTTAAAGATTATTATTCCGTAAATTATGGATTAAATTTCCGTAGATTTTGGATTAAAAATCCATAGATTATAGATTAAGATTTCCGTGATTTGTAAAATTGTCCCTATTGTCTCTATTGTCTTTAAAAACAACGCAAGCGAGAAACGTAGGCAAAGCCTGCGCCCGCTATTTGCGTCCAAAGTCGGCGGGCACCTCTCCCCACTGTCTCGTCTCCCATTTCACCACAGGGTTTTGCAGCACAGGGTGTGCGCGTAGCCATGCTTCGGCACGCGCGATGACAGCATAGAGAGGCGCGGTCTGCGGTGTGCGTTCCAGTTTGGTTTTACACTGCCGTTTCTTCACCCACAGAATGGCGTTGTGCGAGTCGCTGTAGATCGTCTTGCCCGTGATGCCCTGCTTGTCGAGGAGAGCAAGAGCATGGACGATAGCCAGAAACTCACCGATATTGTTTGTTCCGTGCACGGGTCCATAATGAAACACCTGCGCACCCGTCGCGAGATCTATGGCCTGATATTCCATAGGTCCCGGGTTGCCGCTGCACGCCGCGTCGACAGCCCAAGCGTTGGCCGTGACCTCAAGAGGCAACGGCAGGACCGTGTCGTGACGGTTGCTGGGAGGATTTATCAGATTGGTCATGGGAAAAAAGATATGGAAGCCCTACCCCCTCGCCACCTGCGGTGGCTCACCCCTCCCCGTCGGAGAGGGGAGTGAATGGCCAAGGCTATTTATGATTTTCTTTTTATATCATCAAGAAATAAACGATGTTAGATGGGAGCAGTTTTAAAACTTAAAACTGCTCCCGTCTTATAATAGCAAGCGCCTAAAGTTGGCGTGAGGAAATTGAGCTGATATATTTTTGTAACAAAACGGAGCAACCAAAGCCATTCACCTCCCTCACTCAACATCTGGTCGCTTGCCAAAGCAAGAAGGATAGGGGTGAGCCGCTGATAGATGGCGGGGGAAGAGGCTTCCAATACCCTAAGCCATTCACTCCCCTCCATCGCTCGACCTTTGGTCGCTTGCCAGAGCAAGAAGGGGAGGGGTGAGCCGCGAAGCGGCGAGGGGGAGGGGCTTTGGATGAGGAGCTTTGGGGGAGGGGCTTTGGTGTTTTTTTCTGTCCTCTCTATTACATTCTCTCCGGCACCTCAATGCCCAGCAGCGCCATGCCGTTCTTAATGGTCTTCGCCACGTTCTGGGCGAGCACCAGGCGCACAGCCTTCTCGTCGGCGCTGTCGGCGCCAAGGATAGAATAGTCGTGATAGAACTGGTTAAACTCCTTGGTCAGCTCATAGCAGTAGTTGGCGATGCCGCTGGGCGAGTAGTCCTTGCCTGCCTGCTCCACAGCAGCACCAAACTCGCTGATCTTCTGTATCAGCTCCTGCTCCTTGTCGCTCAGCGGCATGTCGTCGCCCAGCGAAGCGGGGATGACGATGCCCTCAGCCTCTGCCTTGCGGAGGATAGAGCGTATGCGGGCGTAGGTGTACTGTATGAAAGGACCCGTGTTGCCGTTGAAGTCGATGCTCTCCTCGGGGTTGAACAGCATGTTCTTGCGAGCGTCAACCTTGAGGATGAAATATTTCAGGGCACCGAGGCCCACCACGCGGGCGATCTCGTTGCGCTCCTCCTCGCTCATGTCCTTAAACTTGCCCAGCTCCTCGCTGGTCTTCTTGGCGTCGCCGATCATGGCAGCAATCAGGTCGTCGGCATCGACCACCGTTCCCTCGCGGCTCTTCATCTTGCCGTTAGGCAGCTCCACCATGCCGTAAGAGAAGTGGACAAGCTCCTTGCCCCACTTGAAGCCCAGACGGTCGAGCAGCAGCGAGAGCACCTGGAAATGATAGTTTTGCTCGTTGCCCACCACATAGATCATCTTGTCAATGGGGAAGTCGGCGAAACGCATCTCGGCGGTGCCGATGTCCTGCGTCATGTAGACGCTGGTGCCGTCGGCGCGGAGCAGCAGCTTCTGGTCCAGGCCCTCGTTTGTGAGGTCAGCCCACACCGAGTTGTCGTCCTTGCGGAAGAACAGGCCCTTCTCCAGACCTTCCTCCACCTTCTTCTTGCCCACGAGGTAGGTGTTCGACTCATAATAGATCTTGTCGAAGCCCACGCCCAGCGCCTTGTAGGTCTCGTCGAAGCCGGCATAGACCCAGTCGTTCATCTTCTTCCAGAGAGCACGCACCTCGGGATCGTTCTGTTCCCATTTCACGAGCATCTCGTGAGCCTCCTTGATGAGCGGACTCTCAGCCTTGGCCTTCTCCTCGGCAGCCTCTTCAGCCATGCCTTCAGCCACATACTTGGCCTTCAGATCCTTCACCTCCTCGCGGTAGTGTTTGTCGAACGCCACATAGTAGTCGCCAATGAGGTGGTCGCCCTTCTTGCCGCTTGTCTCGGGTGTCTCGCCGTTGCCCCACTTGAGCCATGCGAGCATCGACTTGCAGATGTGTATGCCTCTGTCGTTCACGATGTTGGTCTTCACCACGCGGTTGCCGTTGGCCTCCATGATCTGTGCGAGCGACCAGCCGAGCAGGTTGTTGCGCACATGTCCGAGGTGGAGAGGCTTGTTGGTGTTGGGAGACGAATACTCAATCATGACGAGCGGCGACTTGTCGTCTGCATGCTTCTCGCCGAAGGTGGGGTCAGCGTTTATGCTGTTGAGCAGCGAGAGCCATGCTGCCTTGGCCACGGTGATGTTGAGGAAGCCCTTCACGACGTTGAATTTCTCCACCGCCTTACAGTTTTGCCCGAGCCACTGTCCGATCTCCAGGGCAGTGTCCTCAGGCTTCTTGTGCGATATCTTGAGGAATGGGAACACTACGAGCGTGAGACTACCCTCAAACTCGCGCTTGGTCTTCTGCAGCTGCACCATCTTCTCAGGCACATCCTGTCCGTAAAGCTCCTTCACGGCTTTCTGTGCCGCGAGGCTTATTTCTTGTTCGATGTTCATAATTGCGTATTGTCGTTTTTTGTTGTTTTCTTTACGTTTTGTTATAATAATGTGCAAAGTTACGCATTATTTTAAAAAGATGCGATGCATATTGCCAAAAAAACGAAGCCGTAGATGCTTTTATGCCAAAGATTTGCTGTAACTTTGCACATTATATACACAACACGCATTTTTTATGAAGAAACTTTTCATTGAGACATACGGCTGCCAGATGAACGTGGCCGACTCGGAGGTGGTGGCCTCTATCATGCAGATGGCCGGTTACGAGCTGTGCGAAGACGAGGCACAGGCCGACGCCATCTTCCTCAACACATGCTCCATTCGTGAGAACGCGGAGAACAAGATATACAGCCGCCTGGAGGCTCTGCACGCAGAGCAGAAGAAGGGCCGCGACATCATCTTGGGTGTCTTGGGCTGCATGGCAGAGCGCGTGCGCCAGGACCTCATCGACAACCATCATGCCAACCTGGTGTGCGGTCCCGACTCTTACCTCAACCTCCCCGACATGGTGGCACAGTGTGAGAACGGCAACAACGCCATGAACATTGAGCTGTCTACCACCGAGACCTACCGCGACATCGTGCCGCAACGCATCGGACACGGCAAGGTGAGCGGCTTCGTGAGCATTATGCGTGGCTGCAACAATTTCTGCCATTACTGCATCGTGCCCTACACCCGTGGACGCGAGCGCTCACGCGACGTGGAGAGCATACTGCGCGAGGTGCGCGACCTGCACGACCGTGGCTTCAAGGAGGTCACGCTGCTCGGACAAAACGTCAACAGCTATGGCCTCACACCTGCCGGCAAGCGCATGGAGGGCGGCGTGTCGTTTGCCGAACTGCTGCGCAAGGTGGCACAGAGCGTGCCCGACATGCGTGTGCGCTTCACCACATCAAACCCCGAGGACATGACCGACGACATCTTGCACGCCGTCGCCGACGAGCCAAACCTCTGCAAGCACATCCACTTCCCCGCACAGAGCGGATCGAGCAAGATCCTGAAGCTCATGAACCGCAAGTACACACGCGAGCAGTATCTGGAGCGCGTGGAGGCCATACGTCGCATCATCCCCGGCTGCGGACTGTCCACCGACCTGTTTGTGGGCTACCACGACGAGACACCCGAGGACCACGCCCTCACGCTGTCGCTCGTCAAGGAGTGTATGTTCGACTCGGCTTTCATGTTCAAATATTCGGAGCGACCCGGCACCTTCGCCGCCAAGCACCTGCCCGACAACGTGCCTGAAGAGGTCAAGATCGAGCGCCTTAACGAGCTCATACGCTTGCAGACAGAGATCTCTGCCCAGCAAAACCGCAAGGACATCGGCAAGACCTTTGAGGTGTTGGTAGAGGGCTTCAGCAAGCGCTCACGCGAGCAGCTCATGGGACGCACAGAACAGAACAAGGCCGTGGTGTTCGACAAGCAAGGCTACCACATCGGCGACCGCGTCATGGTAAAGATTGTCGACGCCACAAGTGCAACACTCATAGGCAACGCTATATGAAAGAATTCCTCCTTATCCTGAGGCGCTTCATACCGCCCTACAAGAAGTATCTCGTGCTGACGGTGCTGTTCAACATCCTGTCGGCCGTGCTCAACATCTTCTCCTTCGCCGCCCTCATACCCATCTTGCAGATCCTGTTCCGCACAGAGGGAACGGGAACGGCGACACACCTCATGCCGTGGACGCTCGACAACATAAAGGAGGTGATGGCCAACAACGCCGACTATTATGTGACGCAGCTCATAGGCAACGTGGGAGCAACGACAACGCTGCTGCTCATTGGCCTGTTCCTCGCCTTTACCACCTTCCTCAAGACGGGTGCCTATTTTCTCTCGTCGGCAACCATCATACCCATCCGCACGGGCGTGGTGCGCGACATTCGCAACCAGCTCTACGCAAAGATCACGTCGCTGCCCCTCGGGTTCTTCTCCGAGGAGCGCAAGGGCGACATCATTGCACGCATGACGGGCGACGTGGGCGAGATAGAAAGCAGCATCATGTCGTCGCTCGACATGCTCTTCAAGAACCCCATTCTCATCATCTCCTATTTCACCGCCCTACTATTCATCTCGTGGCAGCTGACGCTCTTCACCCTCGTCTTCGTGCCCGTCTTCGGATGGTTCATGGGCTTCGTGGGAAGAAAGCTCAAGCGCAAGTCGATAGAAGCACAGAGTCTGTGGAGCGACACCATGTCGCAGGTGGAGGAGACGCTCGGCGGACTGCGCATAATCAAGGCGTTCTGCGCCGAAGAGAAGATGAACAGCCGCTTCAGCGACATCAACAACCACTACCGCTCATCGGTGCAGCGCGTGAACATACGCCAGCAGATGGCGCACCCCATGAGCGAGTTCTTAGGCACGGTGCTCATCATCATTGTGCTGTGGGTGGGCGGCATCCTGGTGCTCGACCAGCAGATCCTGTCGGGACCGACGTTCATCTATTATCTCGTGATGCTCTACTCGATCATCAACCCTCTCAAAGACTTCTCCAAGGCAAGCTACAACATACCCAAAGGCCTCGCATCGATGGAGCGCGTCGACAAGATCCTGAAGGCGGAGAACACCATCAAGGAACCTGCCAACGCCAAGCACATCAGCGCGTTCGAGCACCAGATCGAGTTTCGCCATGTGTCGTTCCGCTACGGCGAACAGTGGGTGCTGCGCGACATCAACCTCGTCATTCCCAAGGGCAAGACCATTGCGCTGGTAGGACAGAGCGGCAGCGGCAAGTCGACACTCGTCGACCTTATTCCGCGCTATTATGACGTGCAGCAGGGCGAGGTGCTCATTGACGGCATAAACGTCAAAGACCTCGGCATACACGACCTCCGGCAGCTCATAGGCAACGTGAACCAGGAGGCCATCCTGTTCAACGACTCGTTCATCGGAAACATAACCTTTGGCGTGGACCACGCCACACAGGAGCAGGTGGAGCAGGCGGCACGCATTGCCAACGCCCACGAGTTTATTATGCAGAGCGAGCACGGCTACGACACCAACATCGGTGACCGCGGCGGACGTCTATCGGGCGGACAGCGCCAGCGTGTGAGCATTGCGCGTGCCATCCTCAAGAACCCGCCCATCCTCATCCTCGACGAGGCCACATCGGCGCTCGACACCGAGAGCGAACGGCTGGTGCAGGATGCGCTCGAACGGCTCATGAAGACGCGCACCACCGTGGCCATTGCCCACCGTCTGTCAACAATCAAAAATGCTGACGAGATATGCGTGCTCCACGAAGGACAGATCGTGGAACGTGGCACACACGAGGAGCTGCTCAAGATCGACGGCTACTACAAGAAGCTGCATGACATGCAGGCTTAAGAGCGACGGACATGCAGGGCTTTTATATAAAACCCATTGGTCAAAAAGGCAACATAACAATAGGACAAAAAAGAAAAGAAGAAAAGATGACTTACTTCATTCTTATAAACAACCAGCAGCAAGGCCCATACACCCTCGATGAGCTGCGCAGCCGCAACATAACGTCGGCAACGCTGGTTTGGAGAGAGGGCATGGCCGACTGGACACCGGCATGGAAGGTGGCCGAGCTGGTATCGTTGTTCCATGCAGACGCTGCTGACAACGCACGAACCACACCGCCGCCGGCTCCCTCAGCGGGAGCAACGGGAGCGGCCACGGCACCTTATGCAGCAGAGCAAGGAACCTCAGCTACACAAGGAGCTTCGGCTGCACAAGGAGCTTCGGCTGCACAAGGAGGAGCCTCTTCTCAACAGGCAGGCGCAGGCAGCTCTTACGCTCAGCAAGCAGCACAAGGCCGCTATAACACCAACCAGCTCTACGCCGACGCACAGGATGACGAAACCGTGGACCATGGCAACGGCTATGAGGAACGTGAGGAGCACAAGAGCCACACGTTGCGAAACGGGTGCATTGGACTCATCCTCGTTCTTGCCGCAATGGCCATTGGCCTGATGGCAACCTGTCCAACCGAGCAAGACCACCGCGAGGCCATAACGAAGGAGATGAACCGCTTAATCAAGGAGTCGACCGACAACCAAGGCGACGCATGGGGCATCATTGGCAACATCATATCGCAAAAAATCGTGGGCGTGGTTGTGGACAACCTCATCGAGGTCGACAACTACGGCGTGTGCTCCGTGGGCAGCATAACGTTTAAGGGCAAGACGCACCGCGTGTCGTTCGGAATACTCGGACATGTCTTCACCTTCGATGCCGATGACATTCAACGCGCATTGGAGAATGGCGGCGATGCCTCCGACATCTTCCATTCTCCTCTCAACAACCCGGGCGACAACGACAGCAGCTCTGACGACGGAAGCACAGACGACGGAAGCACAGACGACGGAAGCTCTGACAACGGAAGCAGCACAGACGACGGTGGCAGCAGCTACGACCAGCAGGACGGCTCTGCAGACGATGGACAAAGCGACGGAAGCTCTGACAGCAACGGGGCCGACGGAAGCGACATGAGCAACATGTAATTGGAGCTTTTTTCACATCTTCTGTTTCATACCTATGCAAAAAATCACTACCTTTGCATAAGATAGGCTGCACGTTTAGAAAGATAGGCTGCACCTCATAATAATTAGCAAAAAAAACAACGACATACAACTATGGAATACAATTTCAGAGAAATCGAGAAGAAATGGCACCAACAGTGGGTAAAGGATAACACCTACAAGGTGACCGAGGACCCCAACAAGCAGAAATTTTATGTGCTCAACATGTTCCCCTACCCTTCGGGAGCCGGACTTCATGTGGGACACCCGCTCGGCTACATCGCCAGCGACATATACGCGCGTTTCAAGCGCCTGAACGGATTCAACGTTCTAAACCCCATGGGCTACGATGCCTACGGTCTGCCCGCTGAGCAGTATGCCATACAGACAGGACAGCACCCTGAGGTAACAACCGTGGCCAACATCAACCGCTACCGCGAGCAGCTCGACAAGATCGGATTCTCGTTCGACTGGAGCCGCGAGGTGCGCACCTGCGACCCTAAATATTATCACTGGACACAGTGGGCCTTTGAGAAGATGTTCAAGTCGTTCTTCTGCAACTCTTGCCAGAAGGCACAGCCCATTGAGAAGCTCATCAAACATTTCGAGCAGAAGGGCACCGAGGGTCTGGACGTGGCCCAGAGCGAACCGCTCGAGTTTACGGCTGACCAGTGGCGTGACATGAGCGAGGTAGAGAAGGAGCAGACGCTCATGAACTATCGCATAGCCTACCTTGGCGAGACGATGGTCAACTGGTGCGCCGGCCTGGGCACCGTGCTGGCCAACGACGAGGTGGTGAACGGCGTGAGCGAGCGTGGCGGCTACCCCGTGGTGCAGAAGAAGATGCGCCAGTGGTGCCTGCGCACAAGCGCCTACTCGCAGCGCCTGCTCGACGGTCTTGACACCATCGACTGGAGCGACTCTATAAAGGAGACACAGAAAAACTGGATCGGACGTTCTGAAGGAACAGAGATGCAGTTTGCGGTGAAAGACAGCGACATCAAGTTCACCATCTTCACCACCCGTGCCGACACCATCTTCGGCGTGACCTTCATGGTTCTCGCACCCGAGAGCGAGCTCGTGGAGCAGCTCACCACACCCGAACAGAAGGCTGCCGTTGACGAGTATCTGGCCTATGTAAAGAAGCGCACAGAGCTCGACCGCATGGCAAACCACTCGGTCACAGGCGTGTTCTCAGGCTCTTACGCCGTGAACCCCTTCACGGGCGACAGCATACCGGTGTGGATCTCTGAGTATGTTCTCGCAGGCTACGGCACAGGAGCCATCATGGCTGTGCCTGCCCACGACTCGCGCGACTATGCCTTCGCGCGCCATTTCAACCTGCCCGTCATACCTCTCATCGAGGGTGCCGACGTGAGCGAGGAGAGCTTCGACGCCAAGGACGGCATCGTCATGAACTCGCCCGCTGAGGGCAAGCAGACGCTCGACGGCTTCTCTCTCAACGGTCTGACCGTGAAAGAAGCCATCGCTGCAACGAAGAAGTTTGTTACGGAGAAGGGCCTCGGCCGCGTGAAGGTCAACTACCGTCTGCGCGACGCCATCTTCTCGCGCCAGCGCTACTGGGGCGAGCCGTTCCCCGTCTATTATAAGGACGGCATGCCACAGATGCTCCCCGAGGAGTGTCTGCCGCTGGAGCTGCCCGAGATCGAGACCTACAAGCCCACCGAGACCGGCGAACCGCCATTGGGACGCGCCAAGATGTGGGCATGGGACGTGGAGAAGCGTCAGGTCGTTGACAAGGCACTGGTCGACAACAAGACCGTGTTCCCGCTGGAGCTGAACACCATGCCTGGCTTCGCCGGCTCATCGGCCTACTATCTGCGCTACATGGACCCCAACGACGACACGGCGCTGGTGTCGAAAGCTGCCGACGAATACTGGCAGAACGTAGACCTCTATGTCGGTGGCTGCGAGCACGCCACAGGCCACCTTATCTATTCGCGCTTCTGGAACAAGGTGCTCTTCGACCTCGGCGTGAGCTGCAAGGAGGAGCCGTTCCAGAAACTCGTCAACCAGGGCATGATCCAGGGACGAAGCAACTTCGTGTTCCGCATAAACAACGACGACCACTCGAAGGCACCCGTGTTCGTGAGCCTCGGTCTCAAGGACCAGTATGACACCACCCCCATCCACGTCGACGTGAACATCGTGTCGGCCGACGTGCTCGACATCGAGGCGTTCAAGAAATGGCGTCCCGAGTATGAGAACGCCGAGTTTATACTGGAGGACGGCAAGTATATCTGCGACGCTGCTGTGGAAAAGATGTCGAAGTCGATGTTCAACGTCGTGAACCCCGACATGATTGTGGAGCGTTACGGCGCCGACACCCTGCGCCTGTATGAGATGTTCCTCGGTCCCGTGGAGCAGAGCAAGCCGTGGGACACCAACGGCATCGACGGCTGCCACCGCTTCCTGAAGAAGTTCTGGGGCCTCTACTTCGACAACCGCTCCGACAACATGCTCGTCAACAGCGACGAGCCGTCAAAGGACAGCATGAAGAGCCTGCACAAGCTCATCAAGAAGGTGACCGACGACATCGAGAAATTTTCTTACAACACCTCGATCTCGGCATTCATGATTGCCGTGAGCGAACTGCAACAGCAGAAGTGCCACTCAAAGGCTGTGCTTGAGCCGCTCGTTGTGCTCATTGCGCCCTTCGCTCCCCACGTTGCCGAGGAGCTGTGGCACGCCATGGGCCACGACACCACGGTCTGCGACGCACAGTGGCCCGAGTTTAACCCCGCCTTCCTCGTAGAGAGCGAGATGCAGCTCACCGTGTCGTTCAACGGCAAGGCACGCTTCCAGAAGAAGTTCCCCGCCGACGCCAAGAACGACGACATACAGGCTGCCGTGCTCGCCGACGAGCAGAGCCAGAAATATCTCGACGGCAAGCAGGTCATCAAGGTGATTGTCGTGCCGAAGAAGATCGTGAACGTGGTGGTTAAGTAAAAATCACGGTTTGGCGTGCCTGCGAACGGACACGCCAAACCACATAAAACGAAAACTATGCAACTGTTAAAAAGCAAAGCTGTGTGGAACGAGGTTAACGATTACTTTTTCATAACCCTCGGACTCCTGCTTTACACCTTCGGATGGACAGTGTTCATGCTGCCCTACCAGATCGTGACGGGAGGCGTGACCGGTATCGCCGCCATCGTGTTCTATGCTACGGGGCTGCCTATCTCGCTAACCTACTTTGTCATCAACTTTGTGCTCCTCATAGCGGCGTTGAAGATATTGGGTCTGAAATTCATGATCAAGACCGTCTACGCCATCTTCATGCTGTCCTTCTTCCTCTATGTCGCGCAAAACGTCATGACCTCAAGCGACGGTCAGCTCATTCGCGTGCTCGGCGAGAACAACACGTTCATGTCGCTCGTCATAGGCTGCTGCCTCACAGGCACCTCGCTCGCCATCGTGTTCCTGCACAACGGCTCAACGGGAGGCACCGACATCGTGGCTGCCATCGTGAACAAATATCACAACCTGTCGCTCGGCACCGTGCTCATCTTTGTCGACATCCTCATCATCGGCTCGTCGTTCCCCGTGTTCGGCGAGAAATATGGCTATGAGATGGGTCTGCGCATCATGGTGACAGGTCTCTGCGCCATGATGATCGAGAACTTTGTGCTCGACTATGTGATGAACGCCCGACGCGAGTCGGTGCAGTTTCTCATCTTCTCGCGCAAATATGACGAGATTGCCTATGCCATAGGCACAAAGCTCGACCACGGCGTGACCATTCTCGACGGCCACGGCTGGTACACAGGCAACGAGGTGAAGGTGCTCTGCATCCTGGCACGCAAGAACGAGAGTGCCGGCATCTTCCGTATGATAAAGATCATCGACCCCAACGCCTTCGTGAGCCAGAGCGCTGTCATCGGCGTCTACGGCGAGGGCTTCGACCGCATAAAGGTGAAGGTCACCGACAAGCACACCGAGGACCTGCAACGACACCTGAAGATGCAGGAGAAGCTGGAGGCTTACAGGGCAAAGATGGAAAGCCAAAAGAAAGAAGAAGCCAAGAGCGAGAGCTAAGGAGCGAAAGCTTCTTAAAATTTAATTGAACTTTCACATGTAAATAATTCGCATGTAAATAAATCGCATGTAAATAAAAAAAACATATCAGATAGTTACAAGCTTAAATGGCCGCTAACCATGCGAATAAGCTTTTTTTGCGCTTCGCGCTTTTTTAAACATTAATTATCATTAATGACCCATTAATTATCATCAATACGCGCTTCGCGCGGAAAAAATTAATATTCAATTAATGATAATTAATGTTTAAGAAAAAAACACGAGCGCAAAGCGAAATGTAAATATTAAACGTTTGTGAAAGTTCTGAAAACCTAAGCCATGGGCTGAGCTCCAAAAGCAAAAAGCCCAAGCACAAAGCAAAAGAAGAGAAGATGAAAAAGATTGTATTTGCAACCAACAACCTCCACAAACTGGAGGAGATACGCCAGATCCTCGGCAGCAGCATGGAGGTGGTGTCGCTTGCCGACATAGGCTGCCATGCCGACATACCCGAGACCGCCGACACGCTGGAGGGCAACGCCCTGCAAAAGGCACAATATGTGTGGGACCATTACCACATGAGCGTCTTTGCCGACGACACGGGCCTGGAGGTCGATGCCCTCGACGGAGCACCCGGCGTTCACAGCGCACGCTACGCCGAAGGCACTGACCACAACTCGGAGGCAAACATGGAGAAGCTGCTGCGCGAGCTCAACGGCAAGACCTCTCGCACAGCACACTTCCGCACCGTCATAGCCCTGCTGCTGGCAGAGGATGGCAACGAGGCAGAAGCCGCCAAAGATGAAGAAGCTGCCAACGGCGCAGAAGCCGCCGACGCCCCCTGCACCACCCCCAAGGAGCACCTATTCGAGGGGCGTGTCGACGGCACCATTGCCACCGAGAAGCGCGGCACAGCAGGCTTTGGCTATGACCCCTTGTTTGTGCCCGACGGCTACGACCAGTCGTTTGCACAGCTGGGAACAGACATCAAGAACACCATCTCCCACCGTGCGCGGGCCGTGGAGAAGCTCTGCTGCTTCCTCAAGCAAACGGGCAGTAAAGAGCTGTAAAGAACAGTTTTTACTTTTCAATCATTCTCAACTCTGCGGCTGTAAAGAACAGTAAAAGAGCTGTAAAGAACAGCAAAAAAAAGCTGTAAAGAGTAATAAGCATTGAATTTTCGCAAGCGGAAGTTCAATAGACAATAACAACAAAAGAAGACGAAGGAACATGCGAAAGGCAATTTTGTCACTGTTTTTGGTCTTGGCTGCCGTAGCGTTGACCACGCAGAAGGCATGCGCCGCTACCATAGGGTCGTGGAAGAACATGCTGTCTTATTCGACCATAACACAAATCGAGTCGACAGACAGCAAGGTCTATGTGCTCGCGTCGGGAGGCCTGTTTTCGTACAACCCCACTGACGGCGAGGTGCAGACCTATGACAAGACAACCGGACTGAGCGACTGTGGCATTGCGCACATAAGATGGTGCCCGGCGGCGAAACGGCTGATGTTGCTCTATGACAACGGCAACATAGACCTCATCTGTGCCGACGGCTCCGTCATAAACCTGCCCGACTATTACAACAAGACGCTCACCGAGAGCAAAACGGTGAACCTGCTCACCGTGCAGGGCAAGTATGTGTTCATGTGTACCGCCTTCGGCGTGGTCAAGGTGAACGTCGCCAATGCCGAGATTGCAGACACCTACAGCCTGGCGCTCAGCATCAACGATGTGGCAGCCACGTCGAAGAACATGTTTGCAGCCACCGACCAGGGGCTCTACAGCGCACCGCTCACAGCCAACCTCAGCGACAAGAACGAGTGGAAGAAGCTGTCGGGACGCGCCTACAAGAACCTGTTCTGCCTCAACGACAAGCTCTACGGCACAAACAACGGATACCTCGACGCCATAAGCGACGACGGCTCTTACAGGAAGGTCTACGACACCTGGAGCAACAAGATGCTGAAGTTTGCTGACCATGTGCTGCTCTTCGGCACAAGACACGCCTACCTGTTTGACACGTCAGAGACCGTGACAACCATCCCCAACACGTTCCTTGTTTTCGGCTATAACAGCTCTACCCGCACCTTCTGGGTGGCCGACAACGATGCCGACGCCACATACACGGGCAAGCTGGCAAGCGTCACCTTTGAGAACAACAACCTCACGGAGCCTGTCTATGGCGTGAGAGGCATAACGCCCGACGGACCGCTCACCAACAATTTCTTCTATATGACCCTGTCGCAAGGCAAGCTCATGGCGGTGCAAGGCTATGGCAACCCAGGCGACGTGATGGTCTATGACGGCACCACATGGTCGGCGTTCGACAACAGTTTCGCCTCAACGCTCGGCCATGTCTACAGATCACATTATTGCGTAGCCACAGACCCCCTCAACCCGAGCCGCACACTGGTCTCGGGCCATACCGGCCTTTACGAGTTTATCGACGGAAAGTTTTCGCAACATTGGAACATGAACAACAGTGCGTTGCGACCGGCAGTCGGCGTGAAAGAAGAATCATACCTCAACAACACCCTCGTGCGTGGCATCTGCTTCGGAAGCGACGGCACAGCCTGGATCACGAACCCGCAGAGCGCCACGACATCGGTCTTCTCGATAGCACCCGACGGCACATGGACCTCACACCACCAGGCGCTGTTCACCTACAACTTCGAGTGTTCGCTTCACGGACTGGGCCAGATGTTCTTCGACCACAACGGCCTGCTGTGGTTCACCAACAACAACTGGATACAGCCCGCCTTGTTGTGCTATGACACCGCCACCAAGGCCCTGAAACGCTACACCTCGTTCATAAACCAAGACTTCACACCGCTCTCGCCGCTCTTCTATGTGCGCTGCGCAGTGGAAGATGCCGACCACAACATCTGGATAGGCACCGACGTGGGACCGGCCATGCTCACAGCCTCGACCTTGGCTTCGGGCGGCGACACGTTCACACAGGTCAAGGTGCCACGCAACGACGGCACAAACCTCGCCGACTATCTGCTCTCGGGCCTGGACATAAACCAGATCATCGTTGACGGCGCAAACCGCAAGTGGTTCGCGACAAACACCAACGGCCTGTACCTCATCGACAGCGACAACATAACGCAGCTGCATCATTTCACAACGGAGAACTCGCCGCTGCCAAGCAACGAGATCCTGTCGTTGGCGCTTGACAACACCACGGGCGAGCTGTTCATAGGCACCTCGGCAGGCCTCTGCTCTTACATGACCGACTCGTCACAGCCCAGCGACAAGATGACGAAAGACAACGTCTATGCCTACCCCAACCCCGTGAGTCCCGACTACCATGGCCTCATCACCGTCGTGGGCCTCACGCTTAACGCCGACGTGAAGATCGTGACAGCCAACGGCGCCCTCGTGGCAGAGGGACGGAGCAACGGCGGCACCTTCACATGGGACGGCTGCGACAAGCAAGGACGGCGCGTGGCAAGCGGCGTCTACATGGTGCAGACGGCAACGGGCGACGGCGGCAAAGGCACGGTGTGCAAGATTGCGGTCGTGAACTGATCTTAAAAAGAGCTTACAGCTCATCGCGGTTCATCGTAGCTCATCGCGGTTCATCGCGGTTCAGCACAGCTCATCGCAGCTCATCGTAGCTCATCGCAGCTAAATACAGCTCATTACAGCTCAATAAAGCTCAATCATTAACAGCAAAACATCATTCTGAGAAATTGAAGATCTTTTTTAACCATAAGGAAGAAGTGTGGAACTCGTGGTCACACGGAGCGGGAATAATCTTGGGACTCGTCATAGGCACGGTGTTCCTCGTGTGGTGCGGATGGGCACGCAACGGATGGGCCACAGCAGGCATCATCCTCTACCTCTTCGGCATGCTCTGCTCTTATGTGGCTTCGACAGTGTATCACGCCATCAGCGCCTGGTCGCCATGGAAGGAGAGGTTGCGCAAGTGGGACCACGCCGCCATCTACTGGCACATCGCGGGCTCCTACTCGCCCATCACGCTCATCGCCATGCGCGAATATGGCTATTGGGGCTGGGCGCTCTTCATCTTCATCTGGCTCGCCGCCATCGCGGGCACGATAAAGAGCTTCTGTGGTCTGAAGGGTCACAGTCGTGTAGAGACCGTGTGTTTCGTGGTCATGGGCCTCAGTGTGCTCGTGGCCTTCGGACCGCTCATCCACTGTGTCAACACCACAGCCGTGGCGTGGATCATCGCCGAGGGTGTGAGCTACATCACGGGCGCCGTGTTCTACAGCCTTAACAAGAAGCGGTTCATGCACACCGTCTTCCATTTCTTCGTGCTCCTCGGCTCGGTGTGCCACATCGTGGCGGTGTGGGATATATTGATGAGGTATTTGTAAGAGTTTTGAATGTTGAATTTTGAATGTTGAATTGTCGGCTTTCAGCCGATGTTGAGTTTTCGAATGTTGATTTTTCCTCTTAAAACATTGCTATAGGATTTTTCACTTTTCGTTTTTCACTCTTCACTTTCCAAGGCTATTGAATTCTTCACTCTTCGTTCTTCACTCTTCACTTTCCAAGGCTATTGAATTCTTCACTCTTCACTCTTCACTCTTCACTCTTCACTTTCCAAGGCTATTGAATTCTTCACTCTTCACTCTTCACTTAATTAAATGAGTTCACTAAAAGAAAAAACTGCAAAAGGTCTGTTTTGGGGCGGCATGAACAACATGGTGCAACAGATCGTGGGGCTGGCGTTCGGCATTGTGCTCGGACGACTGCTCTCACCTTACGACTATGGCATGATGGCGATGATCAGCGTGTTCTCGCTCGTTGCCACAGCCCTGCAAGACAGCGGTTTCAAGGTGGCTCTCACAAACCAGGAAAAACCTACCGATGCCGACTACAACTCGGTGTTCTGGTTCAACATCATCATGGGCCTTGCCATGTATGCAGTGCTCTTTGCTGCCGCTCCCCTCATAGCACATTATTATAACACACCCAAGGTGGTGCCGCTCTGCCGTCTGGCGTTCCTCAGCATCGTCATAGCATCGCTAGGCACGGCACAGTCGGCCTGGCTCTTCAAGAACCTCAGGGCCAAGCAGCAGGCCAAGGCGTCAATGGCGGCGGTGCTTGTGTCGAGCTGCGTGGGGGCGGGCATGGCGTTTGCAGGCATGGCCTACTGGTCTCTGGCAACGCAAGGCCTGGTCTATGTGGGCCTCAACACGTTGCTGCAATGGCACTACTCGCCTTGGCGACCCTCCCTCCACGGCATAACGTTCGCTCCCGTGAGACGGATGTTCCGCTTCTCTTGCAAAATTCTCGCAACGACCATCACGACGCACGTCAACAACAACGTGCTCAACATAATGCTCGGACATTATTTCACGCCACAAGACGCGGGCAACTATAATCAGGCATACCAGTGGAACTTCAAGTGCTTCTCGCTCGTCCAGAACATGGTGTCGCAGGTGGCGCAGCCCGTGCTCGTGGACCTGCGCAACGACAGTGAGCGGCAGCTTGCCGCCATGCGCAAGCTCATGCGCTTCACGGCGTTCATCTCCTTCCCCCTGCTCCTGGGTTTCGGCATGGTGGCACGCGAGTTTATTGTGCTCGCCATAACCGAACGGTGGCTCGCCAGCGCCCTGCTCATACAGATGCTCTGTGTGAGCGGAGCCTTCATGCCGCTCAACACGCTGCTCTCCAACGCCATCATAAGCAAGGGACAGAGCGGCACCTTCTTCCGTGCCACGCTGGCGCTCGGGCTGCTCAGCATCGTCCTCATGGCGGTCATCTGGCCGTGGGGCATACGCGCCATGGTGGCTGCCTATGTGAGCCTCAACGTGGCATGGACCTTCGTGTGGCATTGGCTCGTGCGACGCGCCACAGGCTACCGTCTGCGCCATTTCCTTGCCGACACCATGCCCTTCGCGCTCGCCGCCACCGCCGTCATGACCGTCACGGGGCTCGTCACAGCCCCCATCTCTTCGCTGTGGCTTCTGCTCGCCGCCCGTGTGGTCCTCGCTGTCGTGCTCTATTATGCCGTCATGCGGGTGGCAAAGGTGAAGATTCTTGACGAGTGTGTCAGTTTTATCCTTAAAAGAAAACCCTCTGGAAAAGATTAGAAAAACATACGGATATGAAGAAAGACATCTGCGATAACAACAACAGCTGCAACAGCAAAAACGGCAGCAGCGACAACAACAACAGCCGCAGCAGCCAAAACAGCAAGAACAGCAACAGCGACAACAACAGCTGCAGCAGCTCAAAAAGCAGCGACAAGAGCAACAGCAGCAACGGCAGCACCCCCGCCCGCCCCTCTGTGGCTGTGGTGATGTGTACCTATAACGGCGAGAAGTTTCTGCGCGAACAGCTCGACTCTATCTTAGACCAGACCTACCCCATAAGCGAGATTATCATTCAAGACGACCGCTCGACAGACGGAACGGTGGCGCTGCTAAGAGAGTATGAGGAGCGTCATCCCAACATCCATGTGTTCGTGAACGAGCAGAACCTCGGCTTCAACCTCAACTTCAAGACGGCGTGCATGCGACCGACAACCGACCTCATTGCCATCAGCGACCAAGACGACGTGTGGTTCAAGGACAAGATTGAGCGCCAGGTGGCTGCCATGGGAGAAAACAACATATGCTGCTCCACCTATCTGCGCGGACGGTCCATGGAGACATCCCACAAGGTGGGCATGCAATATTCCTTGCCTGCTCTCCTCTTCACCAGCAGCATTGCAGGACACAGCATGCTCATGCGCCGCGACTTTCTGCAACGCGACGTGGTGTGGATGCCACATTTCTTCTACGACTGGAGCATCGCCGTCAACGCCTATTTCTACGGCTCACGCTCCGTGACACGCATTGAGGAGCCGCTCGACTGGCACCGCTCACACGATGGCGAGGCGGCCCTGAAACAGAGTCTGGCGGTCATGCCGGCCTTGAAGAAACGCCCCACATGGCAACCTTATGTCAAGGGTCTGAAAGCCTATCGCCAGCTGCAGAAGAAACCGCAGTGGAACCAGTTCTACGCTTACATCAACAGCTGCACGCGCGGCATCGATGACCCGCAGTTTCGTCTTGCCCACCGTCTGTCTGCCCTCATGCTGCGCCGCGACACCCTGTCGCTGCTCCGCCTCATGTGGCTCTGCATGCGCCACCGCCGCACCGTCTACCGCAACCCCTCGCGCACCAAAGGCCTGATGGGACGTGTCCACGGTTTCTTCTTCCCCTTCATCTTCGCATATCGCCTCACCGCCTTTGATCTGTAGGATTGATGGGAGGAAGATGAAAAACCGAGCTTTCTCATACACATAACAATCGCAATATCAGACGGTTACACGCTTAAGCAGCATCTATTATGTGTATAACGGAACGATAATTTTGCGCTTCGCGCGGTTTTTTAAACATTAATTATCATTAATGACCCATTAATTACCATTAATACGCGCGAAGCGCGAATTATTGATGTTCATACTCCGCAAAGCGCCTGAGCACCTACGGAGCGCAAGAATGTTCAATTAATGGAAATTAATGTTCAATTAATGGAAATTAATGTTTAAAACTGCGCGAAGCGCAAAAAAACAACATTACTTTATCGTTACAGGAGAAAATTATCGGCAGAAAAAACTTGTAATGTCAAAAAAATTTTGTTTATTTGCAAAAGGATATCCACAATTGTGGAAAACCGACGAAACTATTGATTATTAACGTAACAACATACCGCTATGGCAAAAGGAAAGAAAGCAGGCAAACGCCTCGGAAAGAAACAGGTGTCGGAAAAACTGGTCGAGTTTTTCACACAACGCGGTGAACGGCCGGCGTCGTTCAAAGAGATATTCCGCACGCTGCATCTTGACACGCACCCCCTAAAAATGCTCGCCATCGACCTCATGGAGGAGATGGCATGGGACGACTTTCTCTCGAAGGTCAGCGACAACTCGTATCGTCTCAACAACAACGGACAGGTCATGGAGGGACGGTTCCAACGCAAACCCAACGGCAAGAACACCTTCACACCCGACGACGGCTCGACGCCCCTCTTCGTGGCGGAGCGCAACTCTATGTCGGCGCTCAGCGGTGACCGCGTGAAGGTGTCGGTCATGGCGCGACGACAGAACCACATTAAGGAGGCACAGGTCATAGAGGTGCTGGAACACGCCAAAGACACGTTCGTGGGCAAGCTGCGCGTGGAGAAGGAGCTGGCGTTTCTCGTGACACCGGGATCGCTCTACACCAGCGACATCATAATACCCAAGAAGAAGCTGAAGGGCGGAAAGACGGGCGACAAGGCGGTGGTAAAGATCACACAATGGCCCGACTCTGACCACAAGAACATCATGGGCGAGGTCGTCGACGTGCTCGGACCGACAGGCGACAACGATGTGGAGATGAACACCATCCTCGCACAATATGGCCTGCCTTACAAGTATCCGAAGAACGTGGAGGAGGCCGCCGACAAGATCAGCGGCGAGATCACGCCTGAGGACGAGGCTGAGCGCGAAGACTTCAGACAGACGTTCACCTGCACCATAGACCCGCACGACGCCAAAGACTTTGACGACGCCCTGTCTATAAAGCAGCTGGGCAAGGGCCTGTGGGAGGTCGGTGTACACATTGCCGACGTGAGCCACTATGTGAAGGAAGGCTCCATCATTGACCGCGAGGCGGTGAAACGTGCCACGAGCATATATCTCGTCGACAGGACCATACCCATGCTGCCCGAGCGCCTCTGCAACTTTATCTGCTCTCTCCGGCCCGATGAAGACAAGCTCGCCTTCAGCGTGGTCTTCAACCTCAACGACGATGCTGAGGTTAAAGACTTCCGCATCGTTCACACCATCATACGCTCCAACCGCCGCTACTGCTACGAGGAGGTGCAGGAGCTGCTGGAACAGAACGGCGTGGTCGACGGCACAGGACAGCCAGCACCCGCTCCTGGACCCAAGGGCTACAAGGGCGAGAACGCCGACCTGCTCATACAGCTCGACCGCCTGGCAAAGAAGCTGCGCGAACAGAGGTTCAAGAACGGAGCGGTGAAGTTTGACCGCGAGGAGCTGCGCTTCGACATCGACGAGAAGGGGCACCCCACGCGCTGCTACTTCAAACGCTCAAAAGACGCCAACAAGCTCATCGAGGAGTTTATGCTGCTCGCCAACCGCACCGTGGCAGAGAGCGTGGGCAAGGTGAAGAAGGGCAAGACGGCAAAGACGCTGCCCTATCGTGTGCACGACAACCCCGACCCGCAGAAGCTCGAGACGCTGCGCGAGTTTGTGGTCAAGTTCGGCTACAAGATGAAGACGCAAGGCACAAAGGGCGCCACAGCACGCGCGCTGAACAAGCTCATGGACGCGTGTGAGGGCAAACCCGAGGGCAACGTCATACAGCTCGTGGCGCTGAGGGCCATGATGAAAGCAAAATACAGCATTCACAACATCGGCCACTTTGGTCTGGCGTTCGACTATTACACCCACTTCACATCGCCCATACGCCGTTACCCCGACACCATGGTGCACCGACTCATCACGCGCTATCAGCAGGGAGGACGGTCTGCCAACAAGGACCACTATGAGGAGCTGTGTGAACACTGCAGCGACATGGAGCAGGTGGCAGCCAACGCTGAGCGCGACTCTATAAAATATAAGATGGTAGAGTTTATGGGCGACCACCTCGGCGAGGAGTTTGATGCCCACATCTCCGGCATACAGTCGTTCGGCATCTACTGCGAGATCGACGAGAACCACTGTGAGGGTATGGTGCCCATGCGCGACCTCGACGACGACTATTACGACTTTGACGAGCGCAACTACTGTCTCGTCGGCCGTCGCCGTCACAACCGCTACCAGCTCGGCGACCCCATACGCATAAAGGTGGCCCGCGTGAACCTGGAGAAGAAACAGCTCGACTTCACCATCATCTCCAACAATGGCGCCAAGACAAAGAAAAAGACCGAAAAAGAGGATGGCGCCAAGGACGGTGAAAAACCAAAGGGCAGCAAAAGCTCCAAAGGAAAGAGAAAGCGCTAAGCGACAGCAGCAACGGCTCCAAGGGCTGTGATGGCTCAAAAGAGCAACAACAGCTCAAAGAGATGTGATGGCTCAAAAGGGCTGCGAAAGCCCCAAAAGGCAGCTGAAAAAGAGCCGTAAAGGCGCAAGAAAAAGAGCAAAAAAATAGAGGCTCTCTCACCGGGAGAACTGTATAAATATGCAAAACAGAAAGCAGAAATGAATAAATATACAAAACAGCGATTGTAAGCTAAAACAGGTATTCTGCTTTCTGTTTTCAAAAATATGACGGTTTCAACTTATACTTTTTGTTAACAACTCTTAAAAGCAGGGTTGTTTTGTCAAAGAGCCTCTTTGAGGCTGTCAAAGGGCCTTAATGAGCTCGTCAAAGAGCCTCTTTGAGGACGTCAAATGGGCACTTTCAAATCGTAAGTTGGGCACTTTTAAAACGCCACTAAAAAAGAGGGCAAAACTGCATAAATATACAGTTTTCCGCGCCCTCTTTTTCGTTTGTTTTTGGCGGTGCAAAAGACAAGCCACAAACTTGTGAATTTCTTTTATTTCTCTTACCTTTGCATTCTATATCAAGCAAAACACATATAAAATCAAGCAAATCACAAACAAAACATGGAAAAGAAACAAATAGTTTTTATTGAGTACATCCGCGTCGTGGCCTGTTTTCTGGTCATGCTTGTTCATGCCAGCGAAAATTTCTATGGTGCAGACAGCTCAGGATTGGCCGGCAATGTGTCAATGCTGGCCAACGAAAGCAACCGCTTCTGGGTCTCGTTCTATGACGGAGCGTTAAGCCGCATCTGCGTGCCTCTGTTCATGGTGGTGAGTGCTTTCCTTCTTGTGCCAATGAAGGAGGGCATGACGATGCACTCATTCTATAAACGGCGATTCATGCGCATCCTGCCACCGTTCATAGTCTTTCAGCTCCTTTACACTTTCATCCCCGCCATGCTCGGCCAATGGACATGGAACGAAGCTTTGGACGGTCTATGGATGTTGCCATTCAATTTCTCACCAATGGCCGGACACCTGTGGTTTATGTATCCGCTCATCTCGCTCTACCTCATCATCCCTGTCGTCTCGCCCTGGCTGGAAAAATCAACGGCCAAAGAGGAACTCACATTCATCGGCATTTTCATTCTCTCAACCTTCATTCCATGGCTTCACAGATTTGTCACCCGTGAGCTTTGGGGCGAATGTTTCTGGAATGGGTTTACAATGCTCTGGTACTGCTCAGGCTATCTGGGCTATCTGGTGCTGGCACATTACATCAGAAAGCACATCACCTGGAATCGGGGCAAGAGAATGAGAATCGGCTTGACCTGCCTTCTCATAGGCGGTGCCTTTACAGGTTGGTCATTCTGGTGGAAGGGTGTTCCCGGTCAGATCATAGAGACACCTCTGCTTGAATGGTCGTGGGAATTCTGTACGCCCAACGTGTTGCTGGCCACCTTTGGTGCCTTCCTGCTGTTCACATGTATTGAGCAGAAAGAAGCCCCCAGATGGATTACAGGCATTTCCCGCCTCTCGTTCAGCATGTACCTGATGCACCTGTTCTTCCTGGCCCCTATTGCCGGTATCTTCGTGAACGGCAACCAGGCAGAGCCGCTCATACCTGTTTGGGCAGCTATCCCCTGCATAGCTCTGCTTTCCTTCCTGTGCTGTGTGATTACCAGCAAGCTGCTGTCATTTTTACCTGGACACAAGTATTTGGGCATATAAAGCATACAAACGGCTCATGACGAGCCAAAGAAAAAAGGCGAACACAGCACCCAAGCTTGTGTTCGCCTTTTTTATATAACGGTTTTAAAAAACCTTGTAACGGTTGAAAGGACCTTGTAACGGTTGAACGAAAGGGGGTTATCCCTTCACCGCGATACACTCGATCTCAACGAGAGCACCTTTGGGCAGCGTCTTTACAGCCACGGCAGAGCGTGCGGGATAAGGCTGCTGGAAAAACTCGGCGTAGACCTCGTTCATGGCAGCAAAATTGTCCATGTCGCTGAGGAACACCGTTGTTTTCACCACATGGTGCAGGTCGGTGCCTGCTTCGCGCAAGATGTTCTGGGCGTTGGTGAGCGACTGACGTGTCTGCTCCTTTATGCCGCCCTCTACAAACTGGTCTGTGGCAGGGTCAATGGGCACCTGTCCTGATGCGAACACCATGCCTCCGGCCTCAATGGCCTGGCTGTAGGGTCCGAGCGCCTTGGGCGCGTTGTCGGTGTGAATCTGTTTCATATCTTCTTTATTCTATAATCTTAAAACCTTTCTCCATGAGCTGTCGCTTTATCTCTGCCACATGCTCGTGGTTCTTTGTCTCAGCGGTGAGGCGCAGCAGGCACGCGTTCACAGCCTCACTGTCGGCGTTGCGCTCATGGCTCACGCTTATGATGTTGGCTCCCAGCTCCGCAATGACGGTGCTCACCTGCACGAGCTGTCCCGGTTTGTCGTCAAGCTCTATGCAGAGCGTGCAGATGCGTCCGCTCTTCGTCAGACCGCGGTTGATGACGCGGTTGAGAATGGTAACGTCGATGTTGCCGCCACTCACGATGCACGCCGTCTTCTTGCCCTTTACAGGCACCTTGTTGAACATCACGGCAGCCACGCTGGCAGCGCCGGCACCCTCTGCCACCATCTTCTCAGCCTCAAGCAGATGCAGGATGGCAGCACAGATCTCGTCCTCGCTCACCGTCACGATGTCGTCGACATAACGTGAGCAGGTCTCGAAGGTCAGCGAGCCGGGCTCTTTCACGGCAATGCCGTCGGCAATGGTAGAGACAAAAGGCAGCGCCTCCTGCTTGTGGTCATGCAAGCTCTGCACCATGCTCGGTGCGCCTTCGGCCTGCACGCCATAGACCTTTACCTCGGGGTTGAGCGACTTCACGGCAAAGGCGATGCCGGAGATCAGTCCGCCGCCGCCCACAGGCACCACGATGGCCTCAACGTCGGGCAGCTGGTCGAGCAGCTCCAGACCGATGGTTCCTTGGCCTGCAATGACGTTCTCGTCGTCGAAGGGATGAATGAAGGTGTAGCCGTTCTCGTCGCGCAGCTGCAATGCTTTCTGGTAGGCATCGTCGTAGACGCCAGGCACGAGGCACACCTCGGCACCCAGCCGCTTTGTTGCCTCCACCTTGCTGATGGGTGCGCCCTCAGGCAGGCAGATGAGCGATTTTATGCCCATGGCCGTAGCGCCGAGCGCCACGCCTTGCGCGTGGTTTCCGGCTGAGCAAGCAATCACGCCCTTGGCTTTCTCCTCGGGTGTGAGCTGTGAGATCTTATAGTAGGCACCGCGAATCTTGAACGAGCCTGTCTTCTGCAGACATTCGGGCTTCAAGTAGACATCGCTCTCGGGGTTGACCTTCAGCGCGTGTACCAGCGTGGTCTTTCTGATGACCTTGTTAAGCACATAACGCGCCTTGTAAAAGTTGTCTAAATTCAACATTGTCCTTACTGTTTTTCTTTCTATCTTAAAGCATAGTTATCCTATTGTGCTATAAGATACTGCAAAATTAAACAAAACAAGCGATATATTAAACTTTTATGCCGTTTTTTTATACAGGTGTCCAAAATTTTTAGGCACCTGCCAGGGGTCAATGCCCCTTAAGAATTTTCTTTATCTCGTTGAGCTTGTTGAGAGCCTCAACGGGCGTGAGGTTGTTGATGTCGAGGCCCACGATCTCGTCACGGATCTGTGAGAGCACGGGGTCGTCGAGCTGGAAGAAGCTCAGCTGCACGGCATCTGACGAGCCAAGACGCTGCGTGGGGGCGTTGCTGGCCTTTGGCTTTATTGCAGCCTTGGCACCCGTTGCAGAGCTGCCTGTGCCTGTTGGGCCGCTGTTTGCAGAGCCGCCGGCACCTGCTGCAGAGCCGTTGCCTGCCGTAGCCACCAGACCGTCCTGTTCAAGCGCTCCCACCTGTGCGTTGTCAGCCTCGAGCTGTTTCAAGATCTCGTTGGCGCGTTGCACGATGCTCTTCGGCATGCCCGCAATCTCTGCCACATGAATGCCGAACGAGTGTTCAGAGCCGCCGGGCATCAGTTTGCGCAGGAAGATCACCTTGCCGTCGACCTCGCGCACGCTCACATTATAGTTTTTTATGCGCGGGAAGAGACGCTCCATCTCGTTGAGCTCATGATAGTGGGTTGCGAAGAGCGTGCGTGCCTTCGCCTTTCTGTACTGGTGCAGATGCTCCACGATGGCCCACGCAATGGATATGCCGTCGTAGGTAGAGGTGCCACGACCCAGCTCGTCGAAGAGCACGAGCGAGCGCGGCGTCACATTGTTCAGGATGTCGGCGGCCTCGGTCATCTCAACCATGAACGTCGACTCGCCCAGCGAGAGGTTGTCGGACGCTCCCACACGGGTGAAGATCTTGTCGACCACGCCCACATGTGCGCTCTGTGCCGGCACGAAGCAGCCCACCTGTGCCATGAGCGTGATGAGAGCTGTCTGGCGAAGCAAGGCCGACTTGCCCGCCATGTTGGGGCCGGTGATGATCATGATCTGCTGGCTGTCGCTGTCGAGGAAGATGTCGTTGGGCACATAGCTCTCACCCACAGGCAGTTGCGTCTCTATGACGGGGTGACGGCCCTGCTTAATGTCGAGCACAACATCATCGGACACCTCGGGGCGCACATAGCCGTGCTCGTCGGCAGCCTTGGCGAAAGACAGCAGGCAGTCGAGACGTGCCGTCACCGTGGCGTCGATCTGTATGTGGGGAATATAGGCTTGCATGTCGGCAATAAGCTCATTGAAGAGACGTGTCTCGAGCGCCAGAATCTTCTCGTCGGCACCCATGATCTTCTCCTCATACTGCTTCAGCTCCTCGGTGATGTAACGCTCAGCCTGGGCGAGCGTCTGCTTGCGCACCCACTCTGGCGGCACCTTGTCCTTATAGGTGTTGCGCACCTCAAGATAATATCCAAACACGTTGTTGTAGCCCACCTTGAGCGAGGCAATGCCCGTGCGCTCCGTCTCGCGCTGCTGGATCTGCAACAGGTAGTCGCGTCCGTGGCGCGAGATCTGCCGCAGCTCGTCAAGCTCGGGCGAGAAGCCGTCGGCAATGACGCCGCCCTTGGCCACGAGCTGTGGCGGGTCGGGCTGCAGCTCCTTTTCTATGCGCTGTCTGAGAGCCTCACACAGGTGTATCTGCTCGCCCATGTTCTGCAACGCCTCGTTCTTGGCGTGCTGGCAAGCCGTCTTGACCTGCACGAGAGCCTGTAGAGCCATCTTGAGCTGCACCACCTCGCGCGGCGTGGCACGTCCCACCGCCACCTTGCTGGTGATGCGCTCCAGGTCGCCCATGCGGTGGAAGGCATCGTCCATGCACTCGGCAAAGGCCGGCTCATGGGCGTAATAGTCGACGATGTCGAGACGCGCCTTGATGGCCTTGACATCCTTCAACGGGAAGACGAGCCAGCGGCGCAGCATACGTCCGCCCATGGGTGTGGCTGTGCGGTCGATGACGCCGAGCAGCGACACACCGTCGTCCTGCATGGGCTGCAACAGTTCGAGAGAACGTATGGTGAACTTGTCGAGGCGCACATAACGCTCCTCCTCTATGCGTGAGAGCGACGTGATGTGGGCTATGTGTGTGTGCTGCGTAAGCTCCAGATACTGCAAGGCGGCTCCCGAGGCAATGATGCCGTTGGGCAGATGCTCCACGCCGAAACCCTTGAGCGACTTTGTGCCGAAATGGCGCAGCAGCTTCTGACGGGCTGTGGTGTCGGTGAACACCCAGTCGTCAAGCTCGAACACGCACCAACGGTTGCCAAAGGCCTGCTCAAACTGCTGTTTGCAGGCGCGGTCATAGAGCACCTCCTTGGGCTGGAAGTTGCCCATGAGCTTCTCCACATAGGGTGCAGGACCCTCGCCTGTGAGAAACTCGCCCGTAGAGATGTCGAGGAACGCCACGCCCACCACCCCGCCACGTCCGAAGTGGACAGCAGCAAGGAAGTTGTTCTCCTTATAGTTGAGCACGTTGTCGCCCATGGCCACACCTGGCGTAACCAGCTCTGTGATGCCGCGCTTCACGAGCTTCTTCGTGAGCTTGGGGTCCTCCAGCTGGTCGCAGATGGCCACACGCTTGCCGGCGCGTATGAGCTTGGGCAGATATGTGTCGAGCGCATGATGCGGGAAGCCCGCCATCTCGGCGTTGCCGCTTCCTGTCTTCGATGCGCCGTTCGACCGTCGGGTGAGCGTGATGCCCAATATTTTCGATGCCGTGACAGCGTCGTCACAGTAGGTCTCGTAGAAGTCGCCGCAACGGAAGAGCAGCAGCGCGTCGGGGTGCTTGGCCTTCAGCGAGAAAAACTGCCTCATCATCGGTGTTAGCTCGTCTTGCTTTGTTGACATTTTTCTTGTTTCCTATCTTTTATGGTTTCTTTTTTCTTTTGTTTTGATTACTGGAGGTGACGGGGCTACGGTTTATCTTCAGGTTTTTTCTGCGGGCTTCCTTTTTATCAATGATATCCCGCTTCATCAATGATTTTCCGCTTTATCAATGATTTCCCTCTTTATCATTTCACCCTGAAGAACCTCTCTATCACGTTGCCGTCGACAAACGTCCTGTCGGCAGATATGATGTCGTTCGGGAGCGAGGGGGCCGGCGTGCCGTCGCCCACACACAGGGGTGAGGTCTCGCGGCGGATCTCGTCCCACAGTCCGGCGTCGATGAAGGAGCGCAGAGTGGCAGCGCCGCCCTCCACAATGAGCGACTGCTTCTTTCTGCTGTATAACGTGTTGAGCACGTCGGTGATGCGTTGGCCGCTGGTCAGTACAATGCGCTCTGGCGACGGACCGCTCCACTCGCGCACGTCGAGACGCGGATGCTCGCGCTGGTCGGTGACACGTCCCACAAGAATGGCGTCGTTCTCGGCCCGCATCTTGTGTACGAGCATGGTGGTGAAGGGCGTTGAGAAGCGTGCGGCATGATAGTGGTCGTCAAGGAACCCGTCGGCCGACTGTGCCCACTTGAGCAGAATGTAGGGTCGGTGCTCTGTGTTGACGGTCATGAACCTGCTGTTCAGAGCCTTACACTCGTCTTCGAGCACACCCACCGTCACCTCTATGCCCGCCTCGCGCAGCTTGGCTATGCCGCGTCCGTGGACCTTGGCAAAAGGGTCGACGCAGCCCACAACCACGCGACGCACGCCTTTCCTCACGATGAGGTCGGCACATGGCGGTGTCTTGCCGTAATGAGAACAAGGCTCCAGACTAACATACATCGTGCTTCGGCCGAGCAGCGGCTCATCACACGGACGCACCGACGCAAAGGCGTTGACCTCGGCATGACCCTCGCCACAACGCACATGGTAGCCCTCGCCTATTATCCGTCCGTCACAAACGATGACGGCACCGACCATGGGGTTGGGCTTGGCATTCTGACGGCCACAGTCGGCAAGCTGAAGGCAGCGACGCATATACATCTCGTCGACCTCACGCTGAGCAGCTTCTTGAGAAGAAACAGCGTTGACCTCAGATAGCGAAGCTTCATTGGTTACTGATAGCGAAGCTTCATTGGTTCCTGATAGCGAAGCTTCATTAGCTCCTGATAGCGAAGCTTCATTGGTTCCTGATAGCGAGGCTTCATTGGCTCCTGATAGCGAGGCTTCATTGGTTCTTGATAGCGAGGCTTCATTGGCCATAGGTTGAGAAACCTCGTTATCAGCCTGTAGCTGTGTAGCTTCAAGCTGTTGAGCGTTGTTCTCCGCATCGGTCTTTAAGCCCTTGTTGTCATTATTTTCTTGGCTGTTATTTTGGAACATAATCAATTTTTATTAATTTTGTGGCATGACATACAACCAATTATGGAAGCGGCTCACCGCCATATACAATGAGCGTGAGGCCCAAGCCATCGTGCGCACCGTGCTCGATGCCCTGTTCGGCATGTCACTAACCGACATTTGTTTAGGCAAAGTTACACAATTATCGGCAGACGACACCACACGACTGGAGAAAATCATGCAACGATTGGAAAAATCGGAGCCTGTGCAATATGTGTTAGGTGCCGAATGGTTCGCCGGACGACTGTTTGACGTGGCTCCAGGCGTGCTCATTCCAAGACCCGAAACCGAAGATCTGGTGAAATGGGCTTGCGACGAGGCGAAAGAAAAAGAAAAAGAAGATAACAGCAAGGAAGAAAGAGGCAAAGAAGAAAAGGAGGTTTCTAAAAAAGGAGAAGAAGCCCCCCACCCTTCAATTCTTGACATCGGCACAGGCAGCGGTTGCATAGCCATAACCGTTGCATTAGCCCTGCCTCAGGCGCGTGTCACGGCGTGGGACATATCGACAGACGCACTGGCCATAGCAGCGGGCAACGCCCACAGGCTTGGAGCGAGCGTAAGATTTGAGCATCAGGATGCTCTCAACGCCCCCGACGACGAAGAGCGTTGGGATGTCATTGTGAGCAACCCCCCATATATCTGCGACAGGGAGCGTGCCGACATGTCCGACAACGTGCTCAATTATGAGCCAGAGCTTGCCCTTTTCGTGCCCGACAGCGACCCTCTCCTCTTCTACCGCGCCATTGCCCGTTACGCGTCGAAGGCTCTCAAACCCGGCGGCCGTCTGCTCTTCGAGACAAACACCGCCTATGCCCACGAGGTAGCCCAAGCCATGGCCGACGAAGGTTTCACCGCCATAGAGGTCCGAAACGACTGCTTCGGAAAACCACGAATGGTTAAGGGAGCCTTTATAAGGGAAGAGTGAAGAACGAAGAGTGAAGAGTGAAGAATTCAATTGCTCTGTTTTAAGAGGATAATTCTTGCTTAGGCAAGCGTCTCTACGAGCCGAGCGCAAAATTCAAAAACTCAAAATCGGCTGAAAGCCGACAATTCAAAATTCAAAATTCAAAATTGCGCTTCGGCGCATCCGACATATGACCACACAATTATCCGAATCTGAGGCGTTCTCACGCCTATCATCATCATGCGCACGGGCAGAATATTGCTCGGGGCAGGCACGCGACCGCATGCGACGATGGGGTCTTGACGAAGAGACCCAGGAGCGTGTACTCGCGCGACTGATAAAAGAACGTTATATCGACGACCGACGCTTCTGCGAGATGTTCGTCAACGACAAGATCAAGTTTGGCAAATGGGGACGACGCAAGGTCGAGGCTGCGCTGTGGCAGAAAGGCATAAGCAGCGACATATATGCGCCCGTGCTCGATGCCGTGGACCGGGAGCTGTATGCCGACACTCTCCTGCCGCTGCTCAAAGCCAAGCAACGCACGGTGACGGGACGCACAGCCTATGAGCGCCACTACAAACTGCTGCGCTATGCCATAGGCCGCGGCTTCGACATTGAACTGGCCAAGCAATGCCTCGACCAGATAGAAAAAGACAATGACGACGACTTAACAGCGGAGGATGAACCGTTTGACAGCGGTTACGATTTTTAATCGTCAATTGTGCGATTTTAATCGTCAATTGTGCTGTCGAAAGAAGATAAAAAAGCCAAGAGCTTTTTTAATAATTGAACTATCGCAAGTTCATAATATACATGTGAAACTTGAGTTAAAAACAAAAACCAGAAGTTGTGAGCTTTCAGACAAACATAAAAGTGGCGATCAGACGGTGGCTCTCTGACGCCGTGCTCTTCATCAGTCCCTACATGTGCGAACTGTGCGGCGACCGACTGATGAAGGGGGAGCATGTGCTCTGCGCACGATGTTTCGACAGTCTGCCGCGCACCTCATGGTCGAAAGACCTCTACAGCAACGCCATGGCACAACATTTCTGGCGTAAGATAAACATTGAGGCGGCGTTCGCCTTCGTTCACCACAACGGCCACTCACATGCCAGCGACCTCATCTATCAGCTGAAATATTGCCACAACGAGGGCGTGGGTCTGTGGATGGGACGCATGATCGGCAGGGAGCTGAAAGACACGGAGCTTGCCGAGAACGCCGACATCATCATCCCCGTGCCGCTCGCAAAGAAGCGCGTGCGACAACGTGGCTACAACCAGAGCGACCTCATTGCTGAAGGACTGGCACAGACCATAGGCCTGCCCATGCGCACCGACATCATTATGCGCACATCGTTCAAGCGCAGCCAGACAGCCATGACAACCGAGCAGCGCGAACTGAACGTCAAGGATGCGTTCGTGCTCCTGAAACCCGAGGACATAAGGGGCAAGCACATCATCCTCGTCGACGATGTGGTCACAACAGGAGCAACGGTGTGCTCCATAGGCAAAGAGCTGGAGAAAGCCGGCGACGTGAAGATAAGCATCGTTTCATGGGGCGCAGCTTTCGGAACCTTCTGACCAGCTTTCTTAAACCTTCATTTCACAAGCCCGTCACACAGGCCTTTCGCACAAATCCTTCGTACAAGCCCTTCGCACAAGCCCTTTACACAAGCCCTTCACACAAGCTCCACATGCTCTGCCTTAACCTTCTCGTTAAGGAAGATCTGAGCACTCTCGCCAAACCTCTCTTCGCTCTCTGTCGTCAGATAACGGCAGGTGCCCCCTTGCGTCACCATGGCCTCCATCTCGGGATGGCGCTCAAGATAACTCTTCAGACTGTCAGCCACATAGGTGCCCTGCGGCATGATGCGCACACCGTCGGGCACATTCTTCACGATGCTGTTCATGAGCAACGGATAATGGGTGCAGCCAAGGATAATGGTGTCGATGAGCGGGTCGCGGCGCATCAGTTGGTCTATGCGCTTCTTCACGAAATAGTCGGCACCCGGACTGTCTGCCTCGTTGGCTTCCACGATGGCAGCCCACAGCGGACAAGCCTGTCCCGTGACCGTGATGTCGGGGTGCAGCTTGCCAATCTCCATGTTGTAGCTCTCAGAGCGTATGGTGCCCTCGGTGGCCAGCACACCCACATGGCGCGACCGCGTGAGCTGTCCAACGGTCTCTGCAGTGGGACGGATCACGCCAAGCACACGGCGCGAGGGGTCCAGCTGCGGCAGGTCACACTGCTGGATGGAGCGTAACGCCTTGGCCGACGCTGTGTTGCACCCTAAGATCACGAGGTGGCAGCCCATGCTGAAGAGCTTCAGTACGGCCTGACGCGTAAACTCATACACCACCTCAAAGGATCGCGAGCCGTAAGGGGCACGGGCGTTGTCGCCGAGGTACATGTAGTCGTATTGTGGCAGAAGCTGACGAATGCCGTGAAGGATGGTCAGTCCGCCGTAGCCCGAATCGAACACGCCGATAGGGCCTGCGTTGTGTGGAAGATTCATAACTGCACGCTGTTTTTTTGTCTTGGGTTATAAAACCCTTTTTGTCGTAAAACTGTTCAGGAGCTTTTCTAAGGCGTAGGCCATAAATTTTGGGGCCTATGCCCTAAGCCTTCACTTCACTTCATTTCCCTACCCTTGCTTTCACCAGGCTCGTCACGTCAACGCCCATGGCGGGGTTGATGTAAGGGCAAGCGTTGTTGTCGGTGTTGAGCACAAAGGCCAGTCCCTGCTCTGCTGCTACCTCGCCGATGGCAGCCTTGAGCTTGGCATGTAGCGGCGCGTAGGCATCGCTCTCAGCCTGTGCGAGCAGACGGCGTGCCTCGGCACGGAAGGCGGTGTTCTTGTCCATCATGTCCTGAAGCTCAGCCTGACGCTTGCGCAAGATGGAGGGCACGAGGTCACGCTGGGCCTCAAGAAACTCCTCATACTTGGCGTTGAACTCGTCCTCGGAACGTTTCATCTCGACGTCATACTTGCTGCGCAGCGTCTCCAGCGACTTCTCTGCCTGCTCAATCTCGGGCATCGACTGCAGTACGTCGTTATAGCTGACGTAGCCATAGCGCAAGAGGGTGGCAGGTGCCTGTCCTGTTTGCTGGCGCGCTGCCGGTGCGTCGTTTGTGTTGATGATGATGTTGGTGTCCATCAACTCTTTCTGTGCGCTTGCTGCCAAGGGTGCGAGCAAGGCAAGAATGGCTATTGCGATTTTTTTCATATTCTGACAATGTTTGTTGTGGTAGCGGTTAAAACCAAATCGGTCATTAGGCCGTTTTGGGTTAAAACCAAACGTGCCGAAGGGCGTGAAGCTCTCCGGCACATTGGTGGATGCGCTCCTGCGCACTGTTCTTAGTTATAATTGCTTAACAGCTGTTTTGTTGGCTGTGCTTTTTTACTTCTTGACGGTCTTCTGGAGCTCAGCCTTAACCTCAGCTGTAACGTCCTTGCTGAGAGTCTCGCTGATGTAAGGCACACCAGAGGTAACGTCCATGATGTAAACATAGCCACCAGCCTTGCCAACAGCCTTGATGGCGTTGACCAGACGGTCTGTGATGGGAGAGATCTTCTCCTGCTGAAGCTTCTGCATGGCCTGTGAGTTGTCCTGATAAGCCTGCTGAATCTTCTGCTGAAGGGTCATGAGGTTCTGCTCGGTCTCCTTCTGCTTGGTCTCGTTCATTGTCGACTTGGTCTTATCATACTCTTCTGCCTTGCGCTGCAGCTCTTCCTGCATTGCCTTGAGGTCGTTGTCATACTGCTTTGCAGCAGCCTCAACCTCACCGCGAGCCTTGATAAACTCAGGCATCTGTGCCATCACTTCCTGGGCATTGATATGACCAAATTTCTGTGCGAAGGCAGCCATAGGTGCCAACAGCATCAACATCATTAAAAGTTTTTTCATTGTTTTGTTATTGTTTTGTTATTGTTTTTTTTTATAAAAGGAAGCCCCACCAACTCAGCCCCACCCCCTCGCCACCTATCGGTGGCTTGCCCCTCCCCTTATGGAGGGGAGTGAATGGCTAAGGCTATTGGAAGCCCCACCCCCTTGCCGCTTCGCGGCTCACCCCTCCCCTTATGGAGGGGAGTAAATAGCCAAGGCTATAAGAGGTTCGAATTTCAAAGTTCGGGTCTTGAGTTTTGAATCTTGCGCTCGGCTCGAAGAGATGCTTGCCTAAGCAAGAATTTTCCTCTTTAGAAGGGCTATCGAATTCTTCACTCTTCGTTGGCTTTTCCTTCAGCCGCCGAACGTTGTTTCTTCACTTTTCCCTTAAAAAGGCTTTGCCTCAAAGGCGTCAGCCTTTTTTTACCTTTTTACCTTTAAAAGCCTTTTTACCTTTAATTATATCCCAGCTTCTGCAGCACCTCGTTGGAGATGTCTATCTTTGGAGAGCCGAAGATTATGCCGGCCGACTCGGAGGCGCGGTCGAGCACAAGCGAGTAGCCACGAAGCTCCGAGATCTCTTTCACGGTGTTATAGATCTCGTCCTGGATCGGTGACATCAGGCTCTCACGCTTCTTGAACAGTTCCCCTTCGGGACCGAAATATTTGCGCTTGAGGTCTGAGGCCTCCTTCTCCTTCTTCATGATAGCTTCTTGACGAGCCTTTTTCTGCTCCTGTGAGAGGAACACCAGCTCGTTCTGATAGTTCTTATACATGGTGCTGGCCTCTGTGTTGAGAGCCTCAACCTCAGCCTGCCATTTCTTCGACACCTGGTTAAGCTGCTCGTTGGCACGCTCATAGGCGGGGATGTTCTTAAGGATATACTCCATGTCGAGGAGCGCAAACTTCTGTGCGCTTGCCGTCAATGCCGTAAGGGCAAAGAGGCAGATAAACATTATCTTCTTCATAGTTCCTTTCCGTTTTTTTTATTGAACAACTTTTTTTTGCGCCGCAACGCCTCACTTCGAAATTGAGAATTTGAAAATTGAATAATTGAAAATTCAAAATTGAATAATTCAACATTGGCTGAAAGCCAACAATTCAAAATTCAAAACTCTTATAGCCCTAGCCATTCACTCCCCTCCATCGCTCGACCTTTGGTCGCTTGCCAGAGCAAGAAGGGAAGGGGAGAGCCACTGTCAGGTGGCGAGGGGGTGGGGCTTCCAATAGCCCTAGCCATTCACTCCCCTCCATAAGGGGAGGGGTGAGCCACCGATAGGTGTCGAGGGGGTGGGGCTGTAGGGTCGTTCTCTCTCTGCGCGGCGAGGGGGTGGGGCTAGGGTGGGGCTTTAGAACTCCTGTCCGAGTATGAAGTGGAAGTTGCTGCCGCCCTTTGCGTAGCCTGCAAACGGTTTGTCGAAACCGTAAGCCCAGTCGATACCCATGAGTCCGACCATCGGGAGGAAGATACGTACGCCCACACCAGCCGAACGCTTCATGTTGAAGGGGTTGAAGCTTTTGGTGTCGCTCCATGCGTTACCACCCTCAAGGAAGGCGAGACCATAGATCGTGGTGTTGCCCAAGAGGAACGGATAGCGGAGCTCCAGCGACATGCGGTCGTAGGCATAGCCCTCGGCACCGTAAGGTGTGAGCGAGCCGTTCTCGTAGCCACGCAGACCGATGGTCTCCTCAGCGTAGCTTGTCGAGTAGCCACTCATGCCGTCACCACCCATGTAGAAGGTCTCGAACGGCGACTTCTTATACTTGTTGTATGAACCGAGCAGACCAAACTCAACGCGCGTCATGAGCACGAAACATTTCTGTCCGCTGGTGAGCGCGGTGTAGGTCTTGCCCTTAAACTTCCACTTGTGATACTCCACCCAGCGATATTTCTCCTGCTGCTCGCGCTCATAGAGCGATGAGTTGCGGTCTTTTGCCAGGTTCTTGTAGTCCTTGCCATCCCACTTTGACCATGGCGGTGTGAGGGTCACAGAGGCTGTGAACTCTGAACCGCGGCGCGGGAACAGCTGGTTGTCGGTAGACGTGCGGCTGATGGCGATGCTGAGGTTCAGGTTGTTAGAGTTGCCGTTGGTCATGAGGAAGTACTGCCAGTTCTTCAGCATGTAACGTGTGTACGACAGCTGGAGCGAGAGCTGGAAGTAGTCGTCAGGCCAGCGCAGACGCTTACCCCATCCGAGAGAAGCGCCAAAGAGCTTCACATACTTGTCGGGGTCGTAATAGTTCTCGTAGTTGTTGTAGCCGTAGTTGCCGTAGCCGTAGAGATAATTATAATAGTTGTTATAATATCCCGAGTTGTAATAGTTGCTCGACACGTCGGTCTGCTTCGAGAAGAATGCGCTTACAGAGAACTGGATTGGTCGCTTTCCACCGAACCAGTTGGTTGAGTAAGAGGCGTTATACGACTGATAGTAGGTACCGTTGGTCTGTGCTCCGAGCGACAGCACCTCGCCGTCGCCGATAGGCAATATTCCACGGTGCTCCTTGTTCTTGTTGAAGAGGTTACGCATAGAGAAGTTGTTGAGCTTCAAGCCCACACGTCCGATGACACCTGTCTGTCCCCATCCGAGCGAGAACTCAATCTGGTCGTTCGACTTCTGCTCCAGTCCCCAGTTGATGTCCACCGTTCCGTTCTCTGGATCGGGCTTCACGTCGGGGTTCACCTTCTCCGGGTCGAAGTGGCCCATTGATGCGAGCTCACGCGCCGAACGCTGCAGGGCATCCTTCGAGAAGAGGTCGCCCGGCTTTGTGCGGAGCTCACGGCGCACCACGTTCTCATAGAGGCGGTCGTTACCGTTGATGCGCACATGGTTGATGTGAGCCTGTGTGCCCTCTGTGATGCGCATCTCGAGGTCAATGCTGTCGCCCACGATGTTGATCTCTGTAGGCTGCAGCGAGTAGAAGAGGTAACCGTTGTTCCAGTAGTTGTTGCCCACGGCATCATCGTCCTCGGTGAGACGTTTGTTCATGAGCTTCTGGTTGTAGACGTCGCCCTTCTTCATGCCGAGCACCTGGTTCAGGTAATCGGACGGATAGATGGTGTTGCCCACCCATGTTATGTTGCGTATATAATATTTCTTGCCCTCATCCACCTTCAGGCGAATGCTGACGTGCTTGTCGTCGACGTTCCACACGCTGTCGCTGATGATGGCAGCGTCGCGGTAGCCATACTCGTTATACTTTTCGATCAGCTTCTGCTTGTCGGCCTTCCAGCGCTCGGGTGTAAACTTCTTCGCCTTGAGGAACGAAGCGAGCGTTCCTGCCTCATGGGTCTTCGCGAAGGCACCCTTCTTGAACAGTCCGCCCTTTATCTTGCTGTTTTTCAGCGCTTTGTTGCCTTCGATGTAGATTTTGCGGACCTTCATCTTCTGCTTTTTATCTATGATGACATCAAGGATTACCTGGTTCTTGTTTGCCACGTCATCGCGCTCACGGATCTGGATGTCAGCGTTCTTGAAGCCCTTGTCGTCGAAATATTTCTTGGCAAGGATCTTCGCGCGGTCAATCATGTTAGGTGTGATCTGAGCACCCTTCAAGAGGCCCAGTTTCTCCTCCATGTCGGTGCGTTCCGATTTTTTCAGGCCCACATAATTGATTGTCGACACACGCGGTCTCATGCGCAGATGAATGTTGAGGTACACCTTGTTGCCGATGACCGAGTCGGCCACGATGCTCACGTCCGAGAACAGGCCATACTTCCAGTAGTTTTTCACCGCGTTGGTGATCTCGTTGCCGGGGAGTGTTATGTCTTCGCCCACTGTCAGTCCGGAGATGCCTGTGAGCATGTAGTCCTCATAACCCTCTGCACCCGTCACGTTTATTGCGCCAATGGTCAGCGTGCGTGGCGAGCCGGCATAAGAGATGTCGGGATAGACAATCTTGTCCTGTGCCTTCACCGCCGATGAGCAGATGATGGCGAGGAGAGCTATGAGCAGTTTCTTGATGTTCATATTTTGTTTATTGTTGTTTGCTTTGTTGCTTTGTTGCAGTTTTGCTTTGTTGCAGTTTTGCTGTTATACCCCTTTTTCACTTTAGAAAAAGCTATAGGATTTTTCACTTTTCCCTTTTCACTTTTTCCTCAAAGGCGTCAGCCTTTTTTTTACCTTTTTACCTTTAAATCTTCTTCCTCCACCTGCTGTTCAGTTTTTCCGAAGCGGCGTTGGCGTTGTTGGTAGCTGGCGATAGCTTTATGCAGGTCTTCTTCGTCGAAGTCGGGCCAGAAGGTGTCGCAGAAATAGAGCTCGCTGTAGGCGATCTGCCAGAGCAGATAGTTGCTTATTCTGATCTCGCCACCCGTTCTTATGAGCAGGTCAGGGTCAGGCATGTTAGCCGTCGTCATGTTGTCAGAGAGCGTCTGCTCCGTAATGTCGTCAGGCATCAAAGCCCCGTCCTTCACCTGTTGTGCAATGCGTCGCGCGGCGTTTGTTATCTCCCATCGCGACGAGTAACTGAGCGCCACCACCATGGTCATGGCCGAGTTGTTCTCCGTGTGGTCCATGGTCTCCTGTAGCTTCTGCTGCACGGCCGCTGGCAGACGTTCAATGTCGCCGATGACCTGGAACCGCACGTTGTTCTTCATGAAGATCTCGTCCTCAAGCGAAGAGAGCACCAGTCCCATGAGAGCAGCCACCTCGTCGGCAGGTCTGTTCCAGTTTTCTGTTGAGAAGGTGTAGAGCGTGAGCCACTTCACGCCGAGGCGCGTACACTCAGACGTTATGCGTCTCACCGTCTCCACTCCGGCTTGGTGTCCGTAGCTTCGCGGCTTGCCTTGCTCTGCTGCCCAGCGTCCGTTGCCGTCCATGATGATGGCAATGTGCTGAGGTATGGTTGTGGGGTTTACCGTTGTGGTCATATCGTTTTTTTGTTTTGTTGCTTGATAAGAGAGCCCTTGCAGCTCATCACTCGTCTTGGTTATGACAGGTTCGACATTTAGGCATGAAACTGTAGGTCACCGACAGCTGTAGCGCCGAATAGCAGTCGGTGTTTTTAAACAGACCCGAGCTCTTCACGCCGTAAGGGTCTTTGTATCCGTCGAGCTCATCGCTGAGGGAGAAGTGGACAGCCCACTCCAGGCCCACGTTGAGCCTCTCGGCAGCCTTATATTTTACCCCCAGGCCCATGGGCACGTTGCCCGTAAACACCGTTTTTCCGCCTCCCGACACGACGGTTGCTCCAAGACCCGCGAAGACGAACGGTGTGAACCGCTTCGCGCCGCGATAGTCGTGGCCTGTGCCGTAGGGCCAGAAATTATATTCGTAGGTCAAGCTGAGGTCGAACACCGAGTTGTTAAACTCATAGTTGCTCCGCTCGTTTCCCGTGATCGTGGGTACCGCTCCTGCGCGTGTCTGCCCGTTCACGGTGCCGTCAGAGCCTCCGTTGCCCGTTCCTCCTGTCTCAGAACCGCCTGTTGTGCCGTCGCCGCTGCCCGCTCCGTTGCCCGTTGAGCCTGTCGAGAGGGTAGGGAACCATGTCTTCACATCGTTGGCGTTGCCTTTGAGCTTGCCGTAGGTGGCTGCGAGGCGCAGACCCATATAGGGGTTGAAGATTCGTCTTAAGATCACAGAAGCGCCCGGTTGCATGTTGCTGAAGATGCCGCCGTTATAGTCGCCCTCATAAGACACAAGAGCCACACCGGCACCAATCTCCATCTTATATTGGTCGTCGGTCTGCGCCCTCAGGTCTGCTGTGTGCAGCGCAAGGGCCATGAGCAAGCCTAAACATTGTGCTAAGCGCATCTTTTCCACCTTATTATATATATAGACGTCAAAAAGAGGTGCCCGTTTAACAAGCTCCCCTCTTTGCCACCAGGCTTTCAAGCCTTAGTTTGCCTTTTTCTTTTCTTCAAAGACATCCTCTCTCTTCTCCCAGCCGAGGAAGTTTTGTCTTCCGCGCCACACCTGACCGGTGCCGCCGCAGACAATCCACACGAAGTTGTCGCTGTCGACGGCAAACGCCAGTGTGCCGTTGGAGCTGATGCCCTCGGGCATGGTCACCACGGTGTCGGCCTGCCATGTCAGTCCGTGATCTTCGCTTCTATACATCTTGGCTGTCTGCTGTCCGTTATTATGGCCGAGAGCCACGATGCGTCCATTATAGACGCCCATCTGCAGGTTGTCGAACGCCGGCAGACGGTTGTCGTTGTCGTCATAGGGATATTGCATCCACTGCTGCTTGTTCTGTCCGTCTTCCTCAATCTTTGCCCACACAGAGCTGTAAGCCTCGCCGTCGTTATGGCCCACGACCACGACGTAGCGGCTGTCGCTGTTGGTCGGGAGGGGCAGGGTGGCGCTGGCAAGCCCCTTGGTCGGGAACTGTGCCATGTTGTCGTCCTCAGACACGGGTTCTGCTGTCCACGCACCTGTTGTGAGGTTGTCCACGGGTGCCGACATGAGACCCTGGCCGTCCACGTTGGCGTAGAGACGCTGCGAGGTGGCAGCCAGCAGGGTGTTGAAGTTGTGTGCAGAAGCGGTTGTCTGCAGGGAGTTGTCATCAAACTCGGCCACGCCGCCGTTGCCGGCCACAAAGCCCTTGGCGTTGTTTCCGACGAGCGTGTTCCACACGTTGGCACCTTCCTGAGCTGATGTCCATGTGGCGGTCTTGTGTGCCGCTGCCATGTTGTCTTTTGAGCCGACATAGTAGAAGCTCTCTGCGCCGTCGGTAGCTGCGATGTGCAGCCCGTCCTTGGTTGCGGTCATGCGCAAGCCCTTCATCTGCTTCAGCTCCTCGGGAAGCGACGGCATCTGCTTCCACACGAAAGCGGCGCTGTCTTGCTTATGCACGTTCACCGACACGGTGTAGCGGCGGAAGCCCAGTCCGGAGTTGCTATAGGCAATGAATGTGCGCGGTGTCGTAAAGTCGATGGTGTCGGTAGAGGCGAAATATTTCACCGTGTCGCTGGTGGCACTCTTCAAGCCCACCACACCCGAGTTGTATGTAGACAGTGTGCAGAGCACCTTCGCTGCCAATGCCTGCATGGGCAGTGAGTCGACATTGTATATTTTTCCGCCGAGCTGGTCGATTCTAAATTTCACCGAACTGAAATTTTTCGACACGATGCTGTCCTTGCCCGTGGCCTTGTGTTGTCCTGCGACATACTGCACGTTTCCGAGTGAGAAAGCCGATATGGCGCTGTCATCGCTGTAGTCGTATTCGACATCGCTGTTGCTCAGACATGAGGAACACATCACTATTGCCGAGAGCATCATCACGACAGATAATATTTTCTTCTGCATTATTTTTTCTGTTCTTTTTTGTTTTTAGCTGCAAATTTAGTCAGAATTTGGCAAAATAAGCCACTTTTGTTTGTTTATTATGTAAATTAATGATTAAAAGCGTGTTTTTTAAAGTTTGTTTAGTGTTAAAGCACCACCCGAAGCCGCCAAAACTTGCTTAGTCAAGAACCGCAGACAACGGTTACATAAGAAAAGGCGGCATTTATTTTGCCGTTCGAATAAAATATTGTAGATTTGCCCACTCAAACACTGCAAGAAGCCACAAATGTCAATATTAGATTTTCTTTTTGGCAACAAGTCATCAGACAACAACACAAGCGACACTGCCGATGTCGTCGACGCAACGCCCCGACACCGCAATGCCGACAACTATGCCTTTGTTGATGTCGAAGTGGGAATGAAAGACCATAAGGTGCATGACATTGGCTCCTTACGGCACGACGGGGCCTTGTTTCACAACGCAAACAAGGCGGAACTTGCAACCTTTCTGCAAGACATCGACTATGTATGTGGGCACAACATCGTGCATCATGATGCCAAATATCTTTTTGACCAACCGCCATTTACCACAGCACAGAAAAGCCAGTGGCTTCTTGTCGACACCCTCTATATGTCGCCGTTACTGTTCGCGGCAAGGCCTTGCCACAAGCTTGTTAAGGACGACAAGCTGGTCTCTGACGATGTTAACAATCCGGTGAACGACTGCAAGAAAGCCCGCAGCCTGCTGTTCGACGAGATAGCACAATGGAACATGTTGCCAAGAGACGAACAGAGCATTTTCGCCACTTTACTCTTCAAGGAGAAAGAGTTTGAGGGGTTCCTTTCAATGGTCAACGCGTTTGGCTTGCGCATGCTGCGGACAAACAGACCAGACGACCGTGAAGACATTGACTACCCCATGCTTGAGCGACAGATAAAGAAGCAATATGCAGGGCGCATCTGTAGCCATGCCGATGTCGTCACCATGGCCATGAAGCATCCGTGCGAACTGGCATACGCCCTCGCCCTTGTCGACACCAACGACTACCGCTCCGTCACACCAGGATGGGTGCTCTACAACTATCCTGAAGTGGAGCACATCATGCTGCTGCTGCGCCACCGGCGATGTGCCGACGGATGCGACTACTGTAACACCTTCCTGGACATTCACCAAAACCTGAAACAACACTTTGGCTATTCCTCGTTCCGCACCTACGACGGGCAACCGCTTCAGGAGCGTGCGGCACAGGCAGCGGCCGACGGCAAGTCGCTGCTTGCCATATTTCCCACAGGCGGCGGCAAGTCGCTCACATTCCAGCTTCCCGCCCTCATGGACGGACACTCTGTTCACGGCCTGACGGTGGTCATCTCCCCGCTCCAGTCGCTCATGAAAGACCAGGTAGACAATCTTGAGGCACGCGGCATTACCGATGCCGTGACCATAAACGGTCTGCTCGACCCCATATCACGCTCACTCGCCATTGAGCGTGTGCAGAACGGCGATGCCTCACTGCTCTACATCTCGCCAGAGATGCTGCGGTCCAACACCATCGAGCGCATACTCATGGCTCGCCATGTGGTCAGGTTCGTCATTGACGAGGCACACTGCTTCTCCGCCTGGGGACAAGACTTCCGTGTAGACTATCTCTACATCGGAAAATTCATAAAGAAATATCAGGAGCACAAGCAAGGCTCCTGCACCGTTCCCGTGTCGTGTTTCACGGCCACGGCAAAACAGAAAGTGGTGCAGGACATCTGCGACTACTTCAGACATTGGCTGGGCACAGACCTTGAACTGTTCGCCTCGTCGGCATCGCGCAAGAACCTCCAGTACAAGGTTATACATGTCGACTCAGATGAAGACAAGTATGTCAGGCTGCGCGAGTTGCTTGGCGAGAGCTTATGCCCCACAATCATATATGTGTCGCGCACCAAGCGCACCGTCGAACTGGCATCCCGTTTATCGCGCGACGGCATGAAGGCTCTGCCGTTCAACGGCAAGATGTCGCCCGACGACAAGATCAAGAACCAAAACGCCTTCATGTCGGGCGAGGTAGACATTATTGTCGCCACGTCAGCATTCGGCATGGGCGTGGACAAGAGCGATGTGGGGCTGGTGGTCCACTACGACATTTCCGACTCGCTTGAGAACTATGTGCAAGAAGCCGGACGCGCCGGGCGCAACCCCTCGCTGTCTGCCCGCTGCTTTGTGCTCTACGCCGACAACGACCTTGACAAACATTTCATTCTGCTCAACCAGACAAAGCTGAGCATCAGCGAGATACAGCAGGTATGGCAAGCCATAAAGAGGCTCACGCACAACAAGTCGCGCCTGCAATGTTCAGCCCTTGAGATAGCCCGACAGGCAGGATGGGACGATTCGGTGGCCGACATAGAGACTCGTGTGCGGACAGCCATTGCCGCCCTGGAACAAAGCGGCTACATTGAGCGCGGCAACAACATGCCTCATGTCTATGCCACGGGCATCACCGTGCGCAACATGGACGAGGCCCGTCAGCGCATCGCATCGTCGTCGCTCTTCGACAAAGAAGAGGTGGAGAATGCGGTGAGAATAATAAAGTCGCTCATATCGCAGAAATACATATCGCGCACAGGATGCCGAGGCAGAGTCGCGTATCGACTACCTCGCCGACATCCTCGGCCTGAACAAGCACGAAGTGGTGTCGGCTGTAGGACGCATGAGGCAGGAAGGCATTCTTGGCGACACCAGAGACATCTCCGCCTTCATGCAGGACGTTGGCAACGAGCGCAAGGCCATGCACAAGCTCGAATGTTTCGCCAAGCTGGAACAGTATGTGCTGAGCAACATCCCCGACGACGCGCTTCGCATCTCCTACAAGCAGCTCAACGACAAGGCTGTGCACGACGGGCTGGAAGAGTCGACAGAGAAGCACATACGCACGCTTCTCTATTTTCTGGTTGTAAAAAACTATACGCGCAAGAAGGAAGACGGTATCCAGAACCTCATTATAAGCCGTCAGGCAGACATGAAGAACACGCTTACGCGCTTCGAAAAGCGCCTCAACATCTGCCGCTTTGCCATAGGATGGCTATACGCGCGTGCTGCAAATGCAGAGGGCGAGGCAGCAAAGAACGGTGTGGTCAACTTCTCCGTTGTGGAGCTGCTCAACGACATCAATGCCGGGAACCGCTCGCTGTTCTACAACGGCGAAGAGCTGAAAATAGAGGACATCGAGGAGGCTCTGCTGTATCTCTCCAAGATTGGCGCCCTAAAACTGGAGGGAGGATTTCTCGTGCTCTACAACGCCATGACCATCAACCGCAAACAGATGGACAACCGCGTGCGCTACAAACAGGACGACTACCGCATGCTCAACGAATTCTACAAGCAGAAAATACAGCAGATCCACATCGTCGGCGAATATGCCAACCTGATGGTGGAAAACTATGATGCCGCCCTGCGCTATGTGCACGATTATTTCAACATGGACTACCGTCTGTTCATTGACAAATATTTCAAGGGCGACCGCGCAAGAGAGATTGAACGCAACATCAGTCCGGCAAAGTTCCAGCAGCTGTTCAATGACCTTTCGGAAAAGCAGAAAGCCATCATCGACGACCATGCATCACGGTGCATCGTAGTGGCCGCAGGACCGGGAAGCGGCAAGACGCGCGTGCTTGTGCACAAGTTGGCCTCGCTGCTGTTGCTTGAAGACGTGAAGCACGAGCAGCTGCTCATGCTCACCTTCTCGCGCGCTGCAGCCACCGAATTCAAGCAGCGGCTCATGCAGCTCATCGGCAACGCCGCCCACTTCGTCGACATCATGACGTTCCACTCTTTTTGCTTCGAGCTGCTCGGACGCATAGGCAATCTTGACGACGTGAACAGCGTGGTGGTAAAGGCTGCCGAGATGATAGAAACAGGTGAGGTGGAGCAAAGCCATATCGGCAAGACCGTGATCGTAATAGACGAAGCGCAGGACATGAATGCAGACTCATGCCGCCTGGTGAACGCCCTCATGCACAGCAACGAAGACATGCGTGTCATTGCCGTCGGCGATGACGACCAGTGCATATTCTCTTTTGCCAACGCCAACCCACAATACATGTACAACCTGAGCAAGACAGAGGGCGGGCGTTTTGTGGAGATGACCGACAACTACCGCTGCGCAAAAAAGATTGTCAGTTCTGCCAACGAGTTCGTGAAGCTTATCAGTGGACGACTGAAGCAGTCGCCCATCGTCTCAATGAACAAACAGGAAGGCACCGTACGCATAACCCACCACGGCTCACGCTACATGTATGACCCGTTGATGTCTGACATCACAGCGAGCAAGCTGCAAGGCTCCACATGCGTGCTCACCCAGACCAACGAGGAGGCTGTGACGGTCATGGCGTTGCTGCGCCGACAGGGAATAGTGGCCAAACTCATACAGACAATGGGCGACCTGAGGTTCTGCAATCTGGCGGAGGTGAGATATTTCGCCAAATGTCTCGCCGGACACAAGACGTCGCCGGTCATCAGTGAGGAAGCGTGGACAGAGGCAAAAGACAAGACCTTTGCCAAATACAGGCGGAGCACAGCCCTCCCTTATCTCTGCAGATGTGTTGAACTGTTTGAGAAGACCAACAAGGACAAATATTACAGCGACTTCGGCGAATATCTGTTCGAATCGAAAGTGGAGGACTTCCATGACACATCCGGCAACGAGATTATCGTGTCGACAATACACAAGGCCAAGGGACGCGAGTTTGACAATGTGTTCATGCTCGTTGACGGACGGCAACAACTTACTGACGAACGGCTGCGTTGCTATTATGTGGCAATGACCCGCGCACGTCTGAACCTGTCCATACACACCAACGGCACGGCTTTCAATAGCATCACGTCGGCTACGCACGTCGCCGATACACGTTCCTACGGAATGCCGACGGAGATCGTCATACAGATGTCACACAAGGACGTGAACCTCAGTTTCTTCCAGCATTGCCACAACGATGTGCTAACCTTGCAAAGCGGCGATCCTTTGACGTGCGACGACAACACCCTGCATACACCTTCAGGCAAAATTGTTGCCGAGTATTCGGCGGCGATGCGTGAGCGGATAGCGAAACTAAAAAAAATGGGCTATGCGCCAACAGCAGCGACAACACGGTTCATTGTGGCATGGAAACGCAAAGATGCGCCCAAAGAAGAGAAGGAGACAGCCGTGCTGCTTGCCGATCTGAAACTTGTAAGACAACAATAAAAACACCTCCCTCTAAGCGAAAAACGAGGAAACCGTCTGTTCTCGGTTTTCTCGTTTTTTTCTTATTTTTTTCTTATTTTTCCTCGCTTTCTTCGTCTTCCTCGTTTCCCTCGTTTTCCACGTTTTCCACGCTTTCCTCGTTTATTCACATTAAGCAGAAAGACGGTCTTGACATTGGAAAGAGGCTTAGCTCAAGACCTCATTCCACCACCTTCCAGTCGACCAGACCCTTGCCTTCGCTGTCAAGCTCCACGGCGAGGCCCACCACCCGACGCTTGTCGGCCTTGAAGGGTTCGGTATATCCGCACGAGCGAATCTGCTGTTCGGCAGCAGCGAGGCCACCGTTGTTGGAGAGCTTCAGTTCGATGACATAGATGTAGCGCGAGAGCCATGCCACGAGGTCAATGCGGCCGGTGGCAAGCATGCGCTCCACCTCCACACGCACGCCGAGCGCCTGAAGAATGGTGCTGATGATGAGGCGATAACGCTCCTCCATGTCCATCGAGGCGAGCTTCTTGTTGCTGTAAGGCACGTCGGCAATGAGTGCGCGCAGCGACTTTTTCGCCTCGTCGAGCTGGCCTGTGCCAAGCTGGCGGTAGAGATTGGCCTGCAGCGACACCGTGTCGCCCTGCTTGCGAAGGGTAAGGGCCGGCAGCACCATTGCGTTCAACGCCTGACGCACCTCTTCGTTGGGGATGCCGAGAATGTAGCCAAACTCATCAGCCGACTTTATGGTAAGATAACCCGACTGGTAGAGGAACAGTTCGGGACCTCCGCCCGTCACGTCGGACGTTTCGAGAAGGAAACGGTCTATGCTGCAATGGTCGAAATCGTTGAGGCGTATCTCCATGTCGCCCACAAACTTGGGCAGCAGCGATGTTGCCCCCGACATGGCCCAATAGCTTCTGAGACGTTTCTGACACAATGAGTTGACAAGACTGAACGGGTTGTAGACGTCCACCATATTAAGGTCGCAGAAATGGTAGCCGTCGTAAAAGTCCTTCAGCCTTTCCAACGTCTCGTCCGCCGTCCAGCCGTTCATCTGAGCCATCTGCTCCACCTCAGGCATGAAGTTGTCCACAATCTCCTGCTTGGTTATTCCGCAAATGGCAGCATACTGCGGCTCGAAACTGATGTTCATTAGATTGTTGAGCACGGAGAAGAGGGAAATCTGCGTAAACTTTGTTATGCCTGTGATGAAGACAAAGCGTTCCATCTCGTCATCTGCCTTCAAGATGGCAAACACCTCGCGATAGAGGGCTGTGCAGGCTTCGTGCTCAGGGGTATGCCACGAGTGCTGAAGAGGCGAGTCATACTCGTCGATAAGTATGGCTACCTGCTGGCCGGTCTGGTTGTAGGCCGCCTTAATAATGGCATTAAACCTTACAGCGAGCGAGGCATCAGGACTGGCATCCGAACCATACACCTTTTCATAGTCGCTGAACGTATAACTAAGATAAGAGCGTAAGGTATCTGTATCTGCTCCTCCACGGCTCATGTCGAGCCTTATCACGGGACGTGCTGTCCAATCCTGCTCCAGATCCATGATCTTCAGACCCTCGAACAGCTCGCGCCGTCCCTCAAAATAAGCCTGCAACGTGTCGACAAGCACCGACTTGCCGAACCGTCTTGGACGGCTCAGATAGTTGTATTTCACGCCGTTGACAAGATTCCATATAATGTCGGTCTTGTCAATATAGAGATATCCGTTCTTCCTTATCTCCACAAACGACTGTATGCCTACCGGCAATTTCCTGTTCATGATTGCTGCCATAGTGCTTCAATTTTTTTATAAACATTACGCTAAGAATTGCCGAATAGCTTAAAATGAGCATTTATGAGCATTTTTTACCTCAATGGAAGTAATGATTTAGCAACGGTTCCTATTTCTGCAATATACATACGTTTGCTTGTCAAGCAACTCTTTTCTTTTGCAAAAATACAACAATTTGTTGGATACACAAAGAAAAGCATGTTTTTTAACGATAGGGGTCGGCAAGGGCTTTTCAATGAGCTTTTCAAGGGCTTTCAATGAGCTTTCAATAAGCTTTCAAAAGGCGCTCAATGAGCCTTTCAAAGAGCTTTTCAATGAGCCTTTCAATGAGCTTTTCAAAGCATGTTCTTTTTTTGTTCTTCCATGTCTTGTTCATGCGAAGAAACGTATAAATATGCAAAAGGGGAAGGGAGAAATGAATAAATATCCAAAAACGCGATTGTAAGCATTTATATCGGTCCTTCTTTCTGTTTTCAAAAATAAGGGGCTTCCAACTTATTATTTTATTCAAATCGCTGAAGAAAGACAGCACATCTATGTGCAAAGATACAACTTTTTGATAAAATAAAGAGGAATAGCACCCCTATTTTTGACAAAATAAAGAGGAATAAGCACCACAAAAATGATAAAATAAAGAGGAATAACACCCCTATTTTTGACAAAATAAAGAGGAATGATGAAGAAAAGCCCCATCTATCACCTCTTATTGCGGCAAATCTGAGGGCTGCATGCTTGGATTTTGGATTTTTAGAAGAATGAATTTTGTTTGGCTTTTAATGAGCAATAGCGAGCTATTGCGAATTAAAAACAAGCAAAAGACAACTTATAAAAAACAAAAGACTGCAAGCAGTTATAAAATAATACATAAAACGGCCTAATTTTTCGCCAAATGTCGTTGGGGTAGGCACAAAAAAAAAGGACGGTACGAATCACTCGCCCCGGCCTTTCAAAGAATAATGTTATCGCACGTTGGTTTTCACTAAAGCAATAACGCTTAGGAGGGTCACAAATGCAACACCTGCCAACAATGCGGTTGTTTCAAAATCTAATAACATAATCTTTACCTTAAATCTATCAAACTACTAACCTAATGAAAAAACGTTGCATTCTCACGAACACAATGCAAAGGTAGTGTTTTAAGACAAAAATAAAGAATGTTATGCGAAAATTCTTTATATTTTTTACAAATATTCACACTCGAGTAATGTCGTTAACTTAAACGGCAGGACATGAAAACTGAAGAAGGGTGGTTCTTCGGCTATTGTTTGCTGCGGAGAATCAGTTGATTACCGACACCGTGCCGTCGGGAGCGCAGGAGGCGTGGTAGCGGTTGAGCTTACGCCCGTTGTCGCCCGATGCCACGTTGCCGCCCGTGTTGAGGTTGTACTGGCGGTGGCAGACGGCACATGACGCCATGCCCGAGGTGGAGAGGGTCAGCTGACGCGACTTCACCGGTATGGCGTCGGGTGAGAAGCAGTTGGGACACTCGCCGTCGAAGGCATAAAACTGCTTGGGGTCGTCGAGGTTGCTCCAGCCCACTATCAGCGAGCCGTTAAGCCCCAGGAGCACGGTCGTCTGCTTGTCTTCCTGGGTGAATATCACGTTGTCGGTCAGGCCCGCATTGTTTTCGAAACGATAATATTGTGCTCCGCCGCGTATGGTCGTCGTGACCTTGCAGAACACGCCTGTGCCGCTGGTGGCGCCCATCAGCGCTGCCGACTGTCCGTGGCGCTGGGTGTTGAACACGAAGCGGCAAGGGTAAGAACAATACTCGTTCTCGTCAGACGAGCACGAGAGCAGCAACACGGCCATGAGGCAACAGCCCATGAGAGCTGCTGCCAAGCGGGTGGGGTGGGTAAGGCGGGCTGCACGATGCCTCGCCAAAAAGGAAGAAGCCAAGGTTTTCAACATTTTTCTCAAGTTTCGAATATAAACAACAAGACCTCTATCAGATGGTTACAAGCTTAAACCCAAATCGGTCATTAGGCCGTTTTATGTATTATATTATAACTGCTTGCAGTCTTTTGGTTTTTATAAGTTGTCTTTTGCTTGTTTTTAATTCGCAATAGCTCGCTATTACTCATTAAAAGCCAAACAAAATCCATTCTTCTAAAAATCCAAAATCCAAGCAAGCCCTAGCGACCGATTTGGGTTAAATGGCTGCTAACCATGCGAATAAGATATTTTTGCGCTTCGCGCATTTTTTTAAACATTAATGATAATTAATGGGTCATTAATGAACATTGATGTTTAAGAAAAAACACGAGCGCGAAGCGCGATGTAAATATTAATCTTTGCGAAAGTTCAGCTTTTTCAAGCCCTTATCGCAGCAGGTTCTTCTCTGCCTCGTCCACGCGGCTGAAGGTAAACTGTGCGAGGGTGTCGTCCATGAGCTGTGCTATGCGGTCGTTGCACAGGTTGCCGATGGAGCCTTCGTGGGTGTGGTGAATGTCGTGAGAGGCGCGGAAGGTGCCTGCCTCGATCTCCAGACCCACGGTCTTGTAGGCATCGCGGAAAGGCATGCCGTTGGCAGCGAGGCGGTTAACCTCCTCCACCGAGAACATGGGGTCGTACATGGGGTTGTCGAGGATATGCTCGTTCACCGACATCTTGTTTATGATGTAGGCAGCCATCTGCAAGCAGTCTTTCAGCTCGTCGAACGCAGGGAGGAACACCTCCTTGATGATCTGCAGGTCGCGGAAATAGCCCACGGGCAGGTTATTCATGATGAGCATGATCTGCTGCGGCAGGCTCTGAAGCTTGTTGCTCTTGGCCCTGATGAGCTCAAACACGTCGGGGTTCTTCTTGTGGGGCATTATCGACGAGCCGGTGGTACACTCCTTGGGCAGCTTCACGAAGGCGAAGTTCTGGCTGTTGAACAGGCATGCGTCAAACGCCATCTTTGCCAACGTTCCAGCCACGGTGGCGAGGGCAAACGCCACGTTGCGCTCCATCTTGCCACGTCCCATCTGGGCATAGACCACGTTATAGTCCATCGAGTCGAAGCCCAGCAGCTCGGTGGTCATCGTGCGGTTCAGGGGGAACGACGAGCCATAGCCGGCGGCAGAGCCGAGGGGGTTGCGGTTGGTCATGCGCCAGGCGGCGAGGAGGTAGAGCATGTCGTCGGCAAGCGATTCGGCATAGGCGCCAAACCACAATCCGAAGCTGCTGGGCATAGCCACCTGCAGGTGTGTGTAGCCCGGCATGAGCACGTTCTTATATTGCTCGCTCTTCTGCAACAGCTCGTCAAACAAGATCTTCACGCTGTCGACCACCTCGCGCAGCTCATGGCGTGTGAAAAGCTTCAGGTCAACGAGCACCTGGTCGTTGCGCGAGCGGCCCGAATGGATCTTCTTGCCCATGTCGCCGAGGCGCTGCGTGAGCATCAGCTCCACCTGCGAGTGTACATCCTCCACGCCGTCCTCAATAACAAACTGTCCGCTGTCGGCCACGTCATAGATGCGCTTCAGCTCGGCAAGGAGCTGTTGCAGCTCATCTTTCTCAAGCAGCCCGATGCTCTCAAGCATGGTTATGTGGGCCATGGAGCCCAGCACGTCATATTTGGCGAGGTAGAGGTCGAGCTCGCGGTCACGTCCCACGGTGAAACGCTCTATCTCCTTGTTCACTTCAAAGTTTTTTTCCCAAAGTTTGTGTGCCATATAGTCATTGTTTTTTTTGTTGTGAGAGAGATGATGGGGGAGGGGCATCTCCTGTTTTTTTTTGTCAGTCTTTATACGGAATCATGGCGAGCATGTCGGCCACCTTTTCCACACCCTCCTGCAGGGGCTTGCTCACCATGGCCTTAAGCATGAATGGAATGTCGCCTTTGACGGTGAGCTTCATCTTGCACGAGGTGTCGGTGACGGGCAGGAGCTGTATCCACATGTTGAGGGTTATGGGGCTGTTTTCTGTCTCAAACTTGATGGTCTTCGGCTCTTCGCGCTCAACGATGCGTAACTTTATCTCGCCTACCATGGGTGCCTGTATGGAGAGGCTGTCGGTGTCGAAGGTGAGGTCCTTGAGCTTGTCTATGTGCTCAAGGGCTTCCTTTGGCAAGCGGTCACGGTTCTGCTCCACGCCGTCCTTGAGGGCCTGGAGGTTACTGAGGTCACTGAGCGTGGCATAAACCGCCTGCTGTGTGTGGGGTATCTGCTTAATGTTGCTTTCGAATGTAGACATGTTTTAAAGGTAAAAAGGTAAAAAGGTAAAAAGGTAAAAAACATTCTTGCTCATTTCTTTTTTACCGCAAGCTATTCTTGGGCTTCTTTTAACCGCAAGCTTTCCTGGGGTTTCTTTTAACCGCAAGCTTTCCTTGGGGCTTCTCGCTGTTCTGAACCTCAAGCTATCTTGGGGCTTCCTTTAAACCGCAAGCTGTCCTTGGGCTGTCTTTTAACCACAAGCTGTCCTTGAGGGCTTTGCTGTTTTTAAACCGCCAGCTATTTTGTTTTTAACCTTTTGGCCTTATACCTTGATTTATAAAAATTTGACGGGTTAAAGAGAAAAAAGTAAAAAGGTAAAGAGGTAAAAAAACTCAAAAACAAGCCCATAACCCGATGGTTTTAAAGAGTTCTCAACGGCGCCAGCCTTTTTTACCTTTAAAAGAGTCTATCGAATTCTTCACTCTTCATTCTTCACTCTTCCCTTCCAAAGGCGCCAGCCTTTTTTAGCTTTAAAAGAGTCTATCGAATTCTTCACTCTTCGTTCTTCACTCTTCCCTTCCAAAGGCGTCAGC
>UQTI01000009.1 GCA_900543975.1 uncultured Prevotella sp.
TTGCATGCTCCTGCAGACTGCAAGGTGTTAACTTCTTTGAATATATATCCGATGTTATCAACAAAGCAGCAACACTGCCGCCAAGAACACCGATAAGCAAGTACCGGGAATTACTGCCGGACAAATGGAAACAAAAAAATATCGCTCAAGAATAAAAGCTAGAGCGATATTTTTTTTGACGTGTATCTACTAGCATCGCGGATACGCTTACGGTCGCTCTCCAACAGGATGTAACAACCGATGCCGAACGGGCGCTTGGTGCCAAGGGCGTGGCGTTCCTCACATCATCACAGGCCTATAGAGATGTTGATGGTGGCCGTGCCGCCTTGGTGGCGCATCTCGGCGTGGGTGAGCGTGCTGCCGTGTCGGCTGTTGCCACATATACGGGCTGTTCGTTCAAGACCTTTACGAACATGCTCAAGCTTGAAGAGTCGCGCCGCCTGCTTGAGCAGAACCATGACATGACCATTGCCGCCATAGCCTCACAGTGTGGCTTTGGCACATTGCGCACCTATCAGAACCTTTTCAAGGAAAAATATGGACTTTCTCCATCGCAATACCGTGACAGTTTGGTGGAGGATGACGAGTAGGTTTTGGGCCTGGTTTATCGGGTGAGCCGCCTTCTGGCTATGAAAACGCTTTTGTGTGTATCTCGTTTAAGCACAAAAAAAATGTCCAGGTTCTCACGAATCTGGACATTACCTTTTCAATAGTATACCAATTAATGAAGAATAAAAAACTTTCTTTTCCAATGATGTAAGAAGCATCGCCACATGTTCTTGTCTTCGACAGTTTCATGCCTGTGGCTACTTTCCACGCATAATCCATACATGACACATCAATGCTCTATGACACACGTCAATGTCTTTAATGGTTCTATGCAGACTCTCTCTGAAAGCCGTAACGGCCAGTTTCAGCGTTGTCTTAAATCAGCGTTTATAGAAATTGTGTTTCGTTATACCTTCGTGAGAATCTTCTTACCGATGCAAAGATACAAAAAACACTGAAAACGTTGCAAAAAAATATTGGATAAATGTTCGAATTTATGAAATTTTTGCACATTTAAACGTTTAAACGGCTCTCTTTTGTGCTTGTTTGTTTTTGTTTACCTTTATAAGGCTGTTTTTTGTGCTTCAACGACATTAAGACACTTGCCGAAAGAGCATGTCGTGACATGATGATTTGCGACCTGCTGAGGCCCCTTGTTTCGTTATTTGCTGAGGTTTGTTCTTTTGCATCTTGCTGATATTGCAAAAAAAAGAGCTGCACGGTTTCACAACCATGCAGCTCAAAACTTAAACAACCAATAAAAGAAATAGATTTTCCTTTATTTTTATTTAGAAATCTTTCTCTTTTTCTTGTGCAATCTGTTTTCGCAATTAGCGAATGAACAGCAGCTCACGATATTTGGGCAGTGTCCACAGCTCGTCAGCTACAATAAGCTCAAGCTTGTCGATCTGATAGCGGATCTCCTCCATCTTGGGAGCCACCGTGTCATGGTAAGCGATGGCCTTGAGGTGCTCGCTCTCGATCTTGTTGGCCACCTTGCGTGCGTTGACAAGATCCTCTACGCCTGTCTCGATAATCTGTGTGCGCTCGGCAATCTCCTCGATAATCTTCTTGTTGCGTGAGGTGAGGTGTGCTGCTGTTTCAGCGGGGAAGATGTCGTACATGCTCTGCACGTTCTTTGCCAGCCGACTCTGGTAGTGGGTGCACACAGGGATGATGTGGTTCATAGAGAGGTCGCCGAACACGCGGGCCTCGATCTGAATCTTCTTGGTGTAGGTCTCCCATTTTACCTCGTTGCGGGCCTCCAGCTCCTTCTTCGACATGACGTTCTGGCTCTCGAACATCTCGATTGTCTCCTTGTCGAGGTAACGCTCAAAAATCTTCGGGCAAGAGGTCTCACAGTCGAGACCGCGTTTCTTGGCCTCCTCAACCCATTCGTCTGAGTAGCCGTTGCCCTCAAAGTGGATAGGCTTGCAGAACTTGGCATCCTCGCGTACCACATCGAGGATGGCGCTGATCTTGTCCTCACCCTTCTCGATGAGAGCGTCAACACGTTTCTTGAAGCTCTGAAGAGCCTCTGCCACAGCGGTGTTGAGCACAATCATGGCGCTGGCACAGTTGGCCTCTGAACCTACGGCACGGAACTCGAAGCGGTTGCCTGTGAAGGCGAACGGTGATGTGCGGTTACGGTCGGTGTTGTCGATGAGCAGCTCCGGAATCTCAGGAATGTCGAGTTTCAGACCCTGCTTTCCTGCGATGTCGAACAGCTCGTCCTTGTTCGATTTCTCGATATGCCCCAGAATCTCGGTGAGCTGGTGTCCGAGGAATGAAGAGATAATTGCTGGAGGAGCCTCGTTGGCACCCAGACGATGCGCGTTGGTGGCGCTCATGATAGACGCCTTGAGCAGGCCGTTGTGCTTGTATACGGCCATGAGGGTCTCGACGATGAAGACGATGAAACGCAGGTTGTCCTCGGGTGTCTTGCCAGGACCGTGGAGCAGCACGCCGGTGTCGGTGGCCAAGCTCCAGTTCTCATGCTTGCCTGAGCCGTTGACGCCAGCAAACGGTTTCTCGTGCAGCAGCACGCGGAAGCCGTGGTGACGTGCAATCTTCTTCATGAGCGACATGAGCAACATGTTATGGTCGATGGCGAGGTTGGTCTCCTCAAAGATAGGAGCGAGCTCAAACTGGTTTGGCGCAACCTCGTTGTGACGTGTCTTGCAAGGGATGCCCAGCTCCAGAGCCTGGATCTCCAGGTCTTTCATGAAGGCCTGTACGCGCTCGGGGATGGCACCGAAATAGTGGTCATCCATCTGCTGGTTCTTGGCCGAGTCGTGACCCATCAGGGTGCGGCCTGTGAGCATGAGGTCGGGGCGAGCAGAGTAGAGACCCTCGTCAACGAGGAAATATTCCTGCTCCCAACCGAGGTTGCTGATAACCTTCTTTACTTCAGGATAGAAATAGTGGCAGACTTCTGTGGCTGCCACGTTTACGGCGTGAAGAGAGCGAAGCAGCGGTGCCTTGTAGTCGAGCGCCTCGCCTGTGTAAGAGATGAAGATCGTGGGGATACACAGCGTGTCGTCGATGATGAACACGGGCGATGTGGGATCCCAAGCCGAGTAGCCACGGGCCTCGAAAGTGTTACGGATACCGCCGTTGGGGAACGAGCTGGCATCGGGCTCCTGCTGTACGAGCAGCTTGCCAGAGAACTCCTCTATCATGCCACCCTTGCCGTCGTGCTCAATGAACGCGTCGTGCTTCTCGGCAGTGCCTTCGGTAAGGGGCTGGAACCAGTGGGTGTAGTGTGTCACACCGTTCTCGTCGGCCCACTGCTTGATGCCCTTAGCCACAGCGTCGGCAATTGAACGGTCCAGACGAGCGCCATTGTCGATAACGTCGATGAGCTTCTCATAAACGTCGCGCGGGAGATACTTGTACATCTTGGCACGGTTGAAGACGTTCTTTCCGAAATATTCGGACGGACGCTCAATGGGTGCAATAACTTCCTGAGGCTTCTTCTTGAAAGCCTCGGCAACAACCTCAAATCTTAAATTTGCCATGTTGAATATCCTTTAAGTATTTAATAATTTTTTTTTCTTGTTTCTTTTAAGCATCAGGCCTAAATGCCGAGCGTGAATCCGAAGACCATGTAAGCCTTTCTGTTGCTTGGGTTTGCGGCTATGCTTGTGAAGAGCGGTATGGAGAACTTGGGTGTCTTTGGCTTGCCGTTCAGCCTGCTGCCACTGTTTAGCCGTTCAGCCAGTTGGCAATGCGTGTCATGGCTTCACGGCAGTCGTCGCGGTCGCCGAAAGCGGTCAGACGGACGTATCCTTCGCCGCTTGGTCCGAAGCCCACGCCAGGTGTGCACACCACGCCGGCGCTGTAGAGCATCTGTTCGAAGAACTTCCAGCTGCCCGTGTTGTTGGGTGTCTTTACCCAGAGGTAAGGAGCGTTTCTTCCGCCGTAGACCTTGAGGCCGAGACGTGTCAGCGCTTCCATCATGATCTGGGCGTTGCCCATATAATAGTTGATGGTGTCCTTGATCTGCTTCTTGCCCTCGGGCGAGTATATTGCTTCGGCAGCGCGCTGCGAGATGTAGCTTGTGCCGTTAAACTTCGTGCTCTGTCGGCGGTCCCACAGGTGGTTCAGCTCAATGCGCTGTGAGCCGTCAATGGTCACGGCGGTGAGGTCCTTGGGTATGATGGTGTAGCCGCATCTCACGCCTGTGAAGCCTGCTGTCTTAGAGTAGCTTCTAAACTCTATCGCCACCTTTCTGGCTCCCTTGATCTCATAGATAGAGTGGGGAATGTTGTCGTCCTGTATGTAGGCCTCGTAAGCTGCATCGTAGAGGATGAGCGTGTCGTTCTTCAGCGCGTAGTTGACCCAACGGCGTAGCTCCTCCTTCGGCAGCACCGTGCCTGTGGGGTTGTTGGGGTAGCAGAGGTATATCATGTCGACACGGTGGTTGGGGATCTGCGGCGTGAAATTGTTCTCCTCCGTGCAGGGCATGTAGTTGACATTGCTCCACTTGCCGTCTTTCAGCACACCGGCGCGTCCGCACATCACGTTTGAGTCGATGTAGACGGGGTAGATAGGGTCGGTGACACCTATGCTGTTGTCCCAACGCACAATCTCGCCGATGTTTCCCGTGTCGCTTTTCGCTCCATCGTTAACGAACACCTCGTTAGGGTCGAGATGAATGCCGCGCGGCAGGTAGTCGTTCTTCACGATGGCCTCGCGCAGAAAATCGTAGCCGCGCTCCGGACCGTAGCCGTGGAAGCTCGCCTTTGTTGCCATCTCGTCAACGGCTTTGTGCATGGCCTCTATCACAGCAGGACAGAGAGGCTGCGTCACGTCGCCGATGCCCAGACTTATCACTCTCACCTTCGGGTGCGACACCTTGAAGGCGTTGACCTTTTTTGCGATGTCGGCAAACAGATAGTTATCCGACAGCTTGAGGTAGTGTTCGTTTACTAATGCCATATTATTGTTTCCTTTTATTTGGTTGTCAGAGGAAAACCCCTGATGTTGTTATCCTGAATTGTCTGTTGCTACGGCAATGCGATCTCGCCGTCAAACACAAATTCGGCTGGCCCCGTCATGTAGACATGTCCGTCGTCTGCGTTCCATTCGATGAGCAGCGTGCCTCCATCCATCTTTATGGTGCTTTTGTTCTGAGCACGTCCTGTAATCTGTGCTGCCACAGCCGTGGCGCAAGCACCTGTTCCGCACGCCATCGTTATGCCGCTTCCCCGTTCCCACACCCTTGTGCGTATGGTGCCGTCGGGCATGACCTGTGCAAACTCGATGTTGCAGCGTTGTGGAAAGGCTGCGTCGTGCTCCATCTCGCTGCCATAGCGTGCAATGTCTATGGTGTAGATGTCGTCGACAAAGGTCACGAAATGGGGGTTGCCCATCGATACGAACGTGCCTCTGAACTTGCGGAAGGAGGCTGACAGTTCGCCAAGACAGCTCTCGTCATATTGTTCCGGCACATGCAGACGCGGTTCGAGCATGTCAACCGTGACGCTTTCCACTGTGCCGCCGGCTGCGAGGTGCAACCGCAACGTCTTTACGCCAGAGAGCGTTTCAAGCTTTATCTCCGTGTTGTTGGTGAGCTTGCGCTCATAGAGATATTTGCCTATGCATCTCGATGCGTTGCCGCACATCATGGCTTCAGAGCCGTCGGCGTTGAAAATGCGCATTGAAAAGTCGGCGCCGCTTGTTATTGAAGGCTTGCCAATGAGTACCAATCCGTCACTTCCGATGCCTGTGTGCGGTGCGCTCCATTTGATGGCCGCAGCGCTCGGGTCAGGGATGCTATATAATAAGGTGTCGACGTAGATGTAGTCGTTTCCTGCTCCGTGCATCTTTGTGAACTTGACTGTCTTAATCATTTTGTAGCTCTATTTCTTTATTTTTATTACTATCTGTTTTGTTTATGCTGCAAAATTACAACAATTTTGATTAATATCCATACGTTTTCCTTACAAAATAATCAACGAAATAAGCGAAAATATTAAATTGTAAGGTTTTTGTTTGAAAATGCTTACAAAATGCAATATTGAACCCTGCTATTTCTAACAATATGAACCAACAATAAAAAAGTGGTAGACAAAAGGTCGTTAAAGTGATTGAGTTAATGACATAATGTTGTAATTTTGCACCTGTCAATTGACAAAAAGTAAGCATTAGATGTAATTATATAATAAAAAGGAAAGAAAGCATGAAGAAGATTGAAGCCATTATCCGCAAGTCTCGTTTTGAGGATGTAAAAGAAGCCTTGCTTGCAGCCGACATCGAGTGGTTTTCCTACTATGATGTGCGTGGCGAGGGCAAGATGCGCCAGGCTCGCGTTTACCGTGGAGTGATGTATAACACCAGTGCCATTGAGCGCACTCTTGTGTCGCTTGTGGTTCGTGACAAAAATGTCGAGAAGGCTGTGAATGCCATTCTCAAGGCTGCGCATACAGGCGAGATTGGTGATGGCCGCATCTTTGTCATACCGATAGAGGACGCCATTCGCATCCGCACAGGCGAGCGTGGCGACATCGCTCTTTATAATGCAGAGCAGGAGGAGTAGGAGGCAGGGTGACAGCTTGTGGGGTTTATGGACTTTAAGGATCTTATGGACCTTATAGACCTTACCTTATTTTATTATTTTCTCTGACAATTTTCAATCATTCAAAAAAGATAGTTTCATGATAACGACAATACTTGCAACCACCCCCACGCTCGACACAGGCAACACAGCCTGGATGATGATGAGTACCATTCTTGTCTTGCTGATGTCCATCCCTGGCATCGCGTTGTTCTACGGCGGATTGGTACGCCAGAAAAATGTCCTTAGCGTTGTTATGCAGACCATGCTCATTGTTGGAGCGGTGAGCCTTATATGGGTCGCCTTCGGTTATAGTTGGGCTTTTGATGACAGCTACAAAACCTCTGGATCGCCGCTGTTCTTCATTATTGGTGGCTGGGGAAAAGCATTCCTTCATGGCGTGACAACCGACAAACTGATGCCGACAGGCATTCCCGAACTGACGTTCGTAATGTTCCAGTGCATGTTTGCTCTTATCACACCGGCTCTTATCCTTGGCGCCTTCGCAGAGCGCATTAAGTTTAAGGGCTACATGGTGTTCACCCTGTTGTGGGTTATCATCGCCTATCTGCCCATGGCCCACTGGGTGTGGGGCGGCGGCTTCTTGCAGGAGATGGGAGCCATCGACTTTGCTGGCGGCACCGTTGTACACATCAACGCAGGCGTGTCGGCCCTCGTCATGGCTCTGATGATCGGCAAGCGCGAAGATTATCGTGTGGGTCATCCCATCACACCGCATAACATTATGTTCGTGTTTCTTGGCACCTCGTTCCTCTGGCTCGGATGGTTTGGCTTCAACGCCGGTAGCGGACTGGCGGCCGATGGTCTTGATGCCAACGCGTTCCTTGTGACGCATGTGGCTACGGCAACAGCTGCGATGACCTGGATGACGGTCGACTGGTGTTTTAACAAGAAACCCACAACCGTTGGTGCGTGTACGGGTGCCGTTGCCGGACTTGTTGCCATCACGCCTGCCGCCGGAACGGTCGATCTGCTTGGCGCTTTCGCCATCGGAGTTATCACGCCTATCGTCTGCTTCATCATGGTGGCTGCCGTGAAACCCTATTTCAAATATGACGATGCCCTCGATGCCTTTGGCGTTCATGGCGTGGGTGGTATTATAGGCTCAATCCTTACAGGTGTCTTCGCAACACAGTATATCACAGGCGAGGGTGGCGTCGAAGGCGCTCTCTATGGCGACTGGCATCAGTTGTGGGTGCAGCTCGTAGCTACGGGCGTGAGCATTGTGTTCGCTCTGGTTGTCACAACCATTCTGTTCCTTGTTGTAGATAAAACCATCGGCATTCGCGTTGACAAGCGTGTGGAGGAAGAAGGTCTTGACATCTACGAACATGGTGAGAGTGCTTATAACTAATTGGTGCTTATAACTAATGAGCGCTTATAAAAAACAGAGAACTGCGTACAATAAAACAAAAAACGCATTTAATAAAACATAAACAACCAAATGGGAAAAGAACCAATGAAAAAGGTTCTTTCTCATTAAAAAGAAAAGAAATATGTGTGGAATAGTATCTATTTTCAACATTCAGGAACAGACACCTGAGTTGCGTCAGAAGGCTTTGCGCATGAGTCAGAAAATTCGTCATCGTGGTCCCGATTGGAGCGGCATCTACACTGGTGGGTCGGCAATCTTGTGTCATGAGCGACTGTCTATCGTCGACCCTGAGTCGGGCAAGCAGCCTCTGTTCTCGTCTGACAAGAAGCAGGTGCTGGCGGTCAATGGTGAGATCTACAACCATCAGGACATACGTCGCCGCTATGCCGGCAAGTATCAGTTTCAGACGGGTAGCGACTGCGAGGTGATCCTCGCCCTCTACCGCGACAAAGGCATCGATTTCTTGGAGGACCTCAGTGGCATCTTCGCTTTCGCCCTCTACGATGCCGAGCGCGACGAGTTCCTGATTGCTCGTGACCCCATAGGCGTAATACCTCTTTACATCGGCTACGACGACGATGGCAAAGTGTATGTGGCAAGCGAACTGAAAGCTCTTGAGGGACAGTGTGACCGCTATGAGCCGTTCCTTCCTGGCCACTATTATTGGAGCCGCGAGCCGGGAATGAAGAGATATTATAAGCGCGACTGGTTCTCTTATGACGCTGTGAAAGACAACGCGGCAAGTGTGACCGACATCCACGATGCCCTTGAGGCAGCCGTGAAGCGTCAGCTCATGAGCGATGTGCCTTACGGCGTGTTGCTGTCGGGAGGTCTCGATTCGTCTGTCATCAGTGCCATTGCAGAGAAATTTTCGGAGCGTCGCATAGAAGACGATGACAAGGAACGTGCATGGTGGCCGCGCCTCCACTCGTTTGCGGTGGGCTTGAAAGGAGCGCCAGACCTTGCTAAGGCTAAGCTCGTGGCCGATTATATAGGTACCGTGCATCACGAAATAAACTACACCATCCAAGAGGGTCTCGATGCCATTCGCGATGTGATCTATTTCATAGAGACCTATGACGTGACGACCGTGCGTGCCTCTACGCCAATGTATCTGTTGGCGCGTGTCATCAAGTCGATGGGCATAAAGATGGTGCTGTCGGGCGAGGGTGCCGACGAGATCTTCGGTGGTTACCTCTATTTCCATAAAGCCCCATCGCCCAAGGCGTTCCATGAGGAGACCGTGCGCAAGCTCTCAAAACTCTACATGTACGACTGCCTTCGTGCCAACAAAAGTCTGTCGGCATGGGGCGTGGAAGGTCGCGTGCCGTTCCTCGACAAGGAGTTTCTTGATGTGGCCATGCGCACCAACCCTGAGGCAAAGATGTGTCCGGGCAAGACCATTGAGAAACGTATCGTGCGCGAGGCTTTTGCCAACATGTTGCCCGATGAGGTGGCATGGCGACAGAAAGAGCAGTTTAGCGACGGTGTGGGCTACTCGTGGATCGACACCCTCAAGAAGATCACCTCTGACCAGGTTAGTGACGAGCAGATGGCACATGCCGCCGAGCGGTTCCCCATCAACCCGCCAAGAAATAAAGAAGAATACTACTATCGATCTATTTTTGCCGAGCATTTCCCCAGCGACTCGGCAGCCCGCTCGGTACCCAGTGTGCCCAGTGTGGCGTGCAGCACCGCTGAAGCCCTGGCATGGGACGAGGCGTTCAAGAACATGAACGACCCCAGTGGCCGTGCAGTGGCTGGTGTGCATGAAGAAGCTTATAAACATTAGAATTTACCTTTTGACAATCACGATGGGGCAGAACGCAAGAGCAAGCGTTGCTGCCCCTATTTCTTTTGTGCAAGGTTGAGTGGAAATGTGGATAACTCTTCGCCGTTATGCAATGAAATTGACCGTGATTGTGGATAACTCTGTAACTTGTTGACAAACAGTGGCACAAACATGTTGATAACTTTGTGGAAAAGATGCGTTATCAACATCGTTTAGTGTTGTTTTCCACATGTTTGAATCATCATTTTATTCTTAAAAGAAAGCCTTGAAAAAACGGTCTTGAGAAAAACTGATGACCATTTGAAAAAACAGATAGCTGTCAATGTTGCGTAATTCAAGAATTTTATGTAAGTTTGCATATTAAACAAAAATTGAAGCCCATGGCTTCTTTTCCAACACCCTCAATTGCTGCCGTTATGACGTGGTGAGCAATGTGACAACCAAGGTTAAAGATAAGAAATTAACGATGAGGATACTAATTGTCAACACAAGCGAGAGAACAGGTGGAGCAGCTGTTGCTGCCAACCGACTGATGGAGGCTCTGAAGAACAACGGCGTGAAAGCTAAGATGCTGGTGGTAAACAAAACCTCCGACCAACTGACGGTGGTGGGGTTGTCGCACCAGTGGCTCCAACGGTGGCGGTTCCTCTGGGAACGGTTCACCGTCTTCTGTCATCTCCATTTCTCCAAGAACAATCTCTTTGCTATCGATATCGCCAACACGGGAGCCGACATAACGTCGCTGCCCGAGTTTCGCGAGGCCGACCTCATTCACCTGTCGTGGATAAACCAGGGCATGCTGTCGCTCAGTGACATAAGAAAGATCGTGAAGAGCGGCAAGCCCGTGGTGTGGACCATGCACGACCTGTGGCCCGCAACGGCCATCTGCCATTATGCGCGCCAGTGTGCGATGTTCAAGACAGGCTGCCACAACTGCCGGCTGCTGCCAGGAGGAGGCTCTGCCAACGATCTCTCAAGCAAGGTGTGGCGCAAGAAGAAGGCGTTGTATCACAACTCCAACATTCAGTTTGTGACCTGTAGCCGATGGCTTGAGGCACAGGCGAAGCAGAGCGGGCTGTTCATAGGACAGAGGGTGTGCAACATTCCGAACCCCATCGACTCGCGCATATATGCTCCTGCCGACCGCCGCGAGGCACGTCTGAGCATGGGCCTGCCCGCCGAGGGGCGCGTCATCTTGTTCGTTGCACAGCGTGTTGACGATGAGCGTAAGGGCGTGGCATTCTTCATTGAGGCCATCAACCGCCTGGCCGCCTCGTCGCCACAGTTTGCCGAAACCACCTCCGTGGCTGTCATCGGCAAGAACAGCGAGCAGATTGCTGACGAGATAAAAATACGCACCTTCGCTCTCGGAACAATCAGTGGCAGTCATGCCATGGCTGCTGCCTACAACGCCGCCGATGTGTTTGTGCTGCCCTCGCTTGAAGACAACCTGCCCAACACCATTATGGAATCGATGGCCTGTGGTGTGCCGTGTGTGGGATTTCGTGTGGGAGGCATCCCGGAGATGATCGACCATCGCCGCAACGGCTACATTGCCAACTTTAAAGACACCGCTGACCTGGCTGCCGGCATCAGTTGGGTGCTCACCGAGGCCGATCACGACAGTCTGTCTCATGAGGCACGCAACAAGGTGCTGCATTGCTATTCACAACAGAACGTAGCAGCGCAATATGTCGAGGTTTACAACGAGATGATAGCGCAAAAGACTTACCGAATATAGATTTTTTTTAATATGATACGTTTTTCAATCATCACCTGCACGTTCAATGCCGAGGCGGTGATAGAGCGAACACTCGACAGTGTGCTTGAGCAGACACACAGTCATCTGGAGCATCTCATCATTGACGGTGCTTCAAAAGACCGCACTGTCGAGATGGCGCAACACTATAAGACGAAGAGCGATGAAGAAGACCACTGTCATGACGTGATCATCTGTTCAGAGCCCGACGGCGGATTGTATGATGCCATGAACAAAGCCATAGCTAAGGCCACGGGCGACTATGTGCTCTTCCTTAACGCCGGCGATGTGTTTCCCTCTCCCGACACGTTGGAGATGGTGGCAGAAAGTGTGGGCGATGGCGAGGCGTTGCCCGCTGTGCTCTATGGCGACACCGACATCGTGAACGAAGAGGGACGGTTCCTGCGCCACCGCCGCCTGGCAGCACCCAGACGGCTCACCTGGCGGTCGTTCATGAAAGGCATGCTGGTGTGTCATCAGGCGTTTTATGCACGCACCGACCTTGCCAAGCAGACACCTTATAATCTCGACTATCGCTATTCTGCCGATGTCGACTGGTGCATACGCATCATGCGTGAAGCACGCCGCCGCCGTCTGCCCATGCGCAATGTGGGAGGTGTGGTAGTCAACTTCCTCGATGGCGGCATGACAACAGCCAACCACCGTGCATCGCTCAAGGAACGGTTCCGCGTGATGTGCCGTCACTATGGTTTCGTGCCTACATGCCTCATGCACGTCTGGTTTGTGGTGAGAAGTGTTACAAAGAAATAGACTCATTGTAAAAAAAAATAATGTTTCAAGAAAAAATATGAAACTACCTCATTGGTTTTATAAGCTCCTGTCACTGGTGACGATGCCCCTGCGCAAGAATCCAGCCTTTTTTGTGTTCATGTATGTGTTGGGTTGCGTCTGCGCATGGTCTACCTTGTCACATGCCAGAGGAGCGGAGCTCTACGACAATCTCTATCTGGAGCTGTTTCTCGATGTTTATGTGCTGACGGCTCTGCTGTCGTTGCTGCCCCGTGTGGTCATGCCGTGGGTCAGGGCGCTGCTCTATGTGGTGTTCTATGCCGTGGCGCTGACCGATGTCTACTGCTTCGTGAAGTTCGACTCCACGCTCACACCCACCATGCTTCTGCTTGTTGGCGAGACCGACGAGCGCGAGGCGGGCGAGTTTTTGCAGTCGTGCGTGTCGCCCGACGTGCTGTTCAGCAACGTGGGATGGGTGCTGCTCATCATGCTCATCCACATCTTTATATCTCTCGAGTTGCGGTTCCCACACCTTATGCCGCGTAAGGTTAAGGAGTGGGGCAAGGCAGCGCGTGACAAGGTGGCATCGTGGCGAATGTGTATTGTGCCCCCAACAGCTGTGCTGCTCATTGCTCTTGTGGTGTGGGCGGTGTCGGAGAGTGCTCACAACAAGGCAGCAACATGGAAGTTGCTCACAGCTCCCACCATTGGCGACGTGGAACACACGCTCACGGAGAAAGACCATGCCGTGCTCTACCATCCCATCTATCGCCTCGTGTTCAGCATCTATGCCAACGAGCTGACCGCCAGTCAGGTGACCAAGCTCGTAAGGGCCGCCGACAAGGTGAAGGTTGACAGCTGCTCGTTTACCAGTCCGGAGATTGTCCTTATCATCGGTGAGAGCTACAACCGTCACCACTCGTCACAGTATGGCTACGTCATGCCCACCACGCCACGCCAGAAGAAGCGTGAGCGCACGGGGCGTCTTGTCAAGTTTACAGACGTGGTGGCACCATGGAACCTCACGAGCTTTGTGTTCAAGAACCTCTTCTCCATGCATGTCGTGGGACAGAAGGGCGAGTGGTGCGACTATCCGCTCTTCCCCGAGCTGTTCCGTAAGGCAGGCTATCATGTGACGTTCCTCACGAACCAGTTCTTGCCCAAAGCCAAGGAGGCGGTCTACGATTTCAGTGGCGGCTTCTTCCTCAACAACCCGAAGCTCAGTGCGGCACAGTTTGACACGCGCAACGACAAGCTGCATGTCTTCGACGAGGGCTTGCTCAAAGACTATGACGAGCTGAAGGCGCAAGAGGGTGACCATAACCTCACCATCTTCCACCTCATTGGCCAGCATGTGGTCTACAGGCAGCGCAGTCCGAAAGACCGCAAACATTTCAAGGGCGACGATTACATAGACATCAAACCCAACCTCAACGCGAGGGAGCGCGGCATCCTGTCCGACTATGACAACGCCATCCTCTATAACGACTCCATCGTGGATCAGATCATGCAGCGCTTCGAACAGCGTGAGGCCATCGTGATCTATGTTCCCGATCATGGCGAGGAGTGTTATGAAGGCGACATGCACTTCTTCTGTCGTCTCCACTCTGCCGACATCGATGCCCGTCTGGCACATGCCGAGTTTGACATCCCCTTCTGGATCTGGTGCTCAAAAAAATATGTGCGCCGACACCCGAAGGTGTTCCGCGAGATTGTGGCAGCGCGACATCGCAGGTTCATGACCGATGCCTTGCCACATCTGCTCGTCTACCTTGCAGGCATACATGCGCCCGACTATAACAGCAAGTATAACCTTATCTCGCCCGACTATGACGAGATGAGGCCACGCATACTGAAAGGCACCACCGACTATGACAAGTTAAGCGAAAAGTGACAAAGCGAAAAGTGATGATTATGAATAACAGACAACCAATACTCTCGATGACGCAATGCTCAGCCCTTCGCGGACTGGCTATCATCGGCATATTTTTGCATAACTACTGCCATTGGCTGGGACTGGCGGTGAAGGAGAACGAATATACGTTCACCATCGACAAATGCAGACGCTTGCTTGAGGTGATGACACATCCCGACATCAACCTCCCCGTTCACCTGCTGTCGTTCTTCGGCCATTATGGTGTGCCCGTGTTCCTGTTCCTCAGCGCTTACGGACTTGTAATGAAATATGAGGGAGGAACTGCCAACGGAGGGACCGCCAATGGAGGGACCACCAACGGAGGGACCACCAACGGAGGATCAACCCCATCACCCCTCGCCTTTCTGCGTTATCATTACCTCAAACTGTTTAAGATGATGGTGGTAGGTTTTGTCGCTTTCACCATGGTCGATGCCATAACGCCGGGCCGCTGGCACTACACGCCTCTAACTATCATTGCACAGCTTGGCATGTTCAACAACATCATGCCCGACCCTGACCATGTGATATGGCCAGGTCCCTTCTGGTTCTTCGGACTGATGTTTCAGCTCTACATCGTCTATCGTCTGCTGCTCTTCCGTAGAGGGTGGAAGCCGTTGGCGATCCTTGTGGTTGTGTGTTGGCTCATGCAGGTGTTCTGCGACCCTGAAGGTGAGACGCTTAACCGTGTGCGTTACAACTTTATGGGTGGCATGCTGCCGTTCGCTTTCGGTCTGCTGTTCGCACGCTATGGCCGCGAACTGAAGCAAGGAGCGTGGGTGGTGATAACGTTGGCATCGGCTCTGGCGGTGTTCTTCTTAAGCTTCAACTACCAGCTGTGGTTCTGGGTTCCGCTCTTTGTCTGCACCTTCTCTGTGGCTTTGGTTAAGCTCCTTCCCGCATCGTTCAACGAGAGGATGGTTTGGGTGGGCAGCATCTCAGCAGCTCTCTTCGTCATGCACCCCATAACGCGCAAGATCTTTATACCCATCAGTCGCAGTGGCGATGTCTACACAGGCTTGCTCCTCTACATCATCGCCTCCATTGCCATTGCTTGGCTCTGCCGCGAACTGATGAGAAAAATACCGAACCCGAAGTTAAAGATAAAAAAAGGCTGCCGCCTTTTAAGGGAAAAGTGAAGAACGAAGAGTGAAGAATTCAATAGCCCTGGCCATTGCCTTTTAAGGGAAAAGTGAAGAACGAAGAGTGAAGAATTCAATAGCTCTGGCCATTGCCTATTAAGGGAAAAGTGAAGAGTGAAGAATTCAATAGCTCTGGCCATTGCCTATTAAGGGAAAAGTGAAGAGTGAAGAATTCAATAGCCCTGGCCATTGCCTATTAAGGGAAAAGTGAAGAACGAAGAGTGAAGAATTCAATAGCTTTGGCCATTCACTCCCCTCCCTAAGGGGAGGGGTGAGCCGCGAAGCGGCGCGGGGGTGGGGCTGTAGGGATGTCCTCTCTCTCGTGCGGCGCGGGGGTGGGGCTGTAGGGTTGTGGCTTTCAATTTTTTTATATATGAAAATACCCGATATCGAATTAGCAAATATCAGCCGCTACCGCGGCGAACTGATGGGAGCGGCAATGCTCTTCATCATACTCTTTCATGTGGGCTTGAGTCGTGGCGACCCATTCTACGGGTTGAGACGATGCGGCAATGTGGGAGTGGACATGTTCCTGTTCCTTAGTGGAGTGGGACTGTGGTATTCGTGGACGAAGAATCCGTCGTTCACACATTTCTTCAAACGCCGTTACCTGCGCATCTACCCCGTGTGGCTGTTGATGGCAAGCCTCTATTATGTGCCCGACTATCTCAACCACGGAGGCCACAGCAACAGCGTGGTCGACATGCTTGGCGACATCCTCATCAACTGGGACTTCTGGCTGCATGATGAGCTTACCTTCTGGTATGTGCCAGCCATAATGATGCTTTACACCTTCGCACCCGCCTACATGAAGCTCATCACGCGATGGCCCATGTATCGTTGGCTGCCGCTGCTCATGGTTGTGTGGTGCGTCATGGTGCAGTGGGTGCTGCCCATACACCATGCCGTGGGACATCTCGAGATCTTCTGGAGTCGCGTGCCCATCTTCTTCATCGGCATCAACATGGGACAGTATGTCAAGGAGAAGGCCACGCTGCCCGGCTCGTCTGTCGGTCTGCTGTTTCTCACCTTCGCCATGACCTTAGGCACATGCCTCTATCTCGAACAGGTGCGCCACGGACAGTTTCCCCTCTTCGTGGAGCGTATGCTCTACATACCGTTCACCATAACCGCCATCTTGGTGCTCAACCGTGTGTTCCGACGCACGCCACGGTGGTTCAACAACTTCTGCAAGCTGGTGGGAGCGGTGAGCCTTGAGGCATACCTCATACATATCCATTTCGTGCTCTGCTATGTGGAGCCTTATCGCCTTGGCTATTGGCCCACGTTCCTTATCACCGTCGCCATAACCATGCCGCTGGCTTGGTTGCTGCATAAGTTGATCGACATGGCGGTAAGACGCTTCGAATAAAAACAATAAAACATATCGGGGCTTGCCGATTTCTTTTGCCGGCTTGTCCTTTATACCCATGACAATTTTAAAAAGTATGAATTATTTACGACTTATACGTCCGCAACACTGGATAAAGAACTTCTTCGTTCTCATACCCTTGTTCTTTGGTGGCGAGCTGTTTGACGTGACACCCATCCTTAGTGGACTGGTGGTGTTCTTTGCTTTCAGTTTCATTGCCTCGTCGGTCTATTGTTATAACGACATCGTCGATGCCGATGACGACCGCCATCATCCTCTCAAATGTAAGCGTCCCGTGGCTTCGGGTGCGGTGTCGGTGCGCCATGCCTACTGGCTCATGGCTCTGATGTTTGTGTTGGGCATGGCTACAACGCTGCTGCTTGAGTCGCAGGCGATGTGGAATGTGATGGCGGTGCTGCTGTTCTATTATGTTCTTAACCTCGCCTACTGCTCCAAGCTTAAGCAGTATGCCATCCTCGACGTGTGCATCGTGGCTTTCGGCTTCGTGCTGCGCATCATCGCCGGCGGTCAGGCTACCGATGTGGAGCTGAGCAAGTGGATTGTGCTCATGACCTTCCTGCTCACCCTCTTCCTCTCTTTCGCCAAACGTCGTGACGATGTGTTGCGCATGAACGCCACGGGTGAGGCACCGCGACACAACACCAGTCGTTACAACCTGACGTTCATAAACCAAGCCATCACCATAACGGCCAGCGTGACGCTCGTCTGTTACATCATGTACACCGTGTCGCCAGAGGTTACCGAGAGCATAGGCAGCAACCACCTCTATCTCACCACCGTGCTTGTGTTGCTCGGCCTGCTGCGCTACATCCAGATAGCGGTTGTCGATGAGAAGAGTGGCGACCCCGTCAAGGTGATGTTGCACGACCGCTTCTCACAGCTTATCGTGCTCTTGTGGCTGGCGTCTTACCTTGTGCTCATATATCTTTAAGGTGCTCATCTTTAAGATGTTTGTCCATCTTTAAGGTTCTTATCAATCTTTAAAAATGAAGAAACTTTTTGTGTTCGATTTTGACGGCACGCTCACCAACGCCGACACGTTGCTCGAGTTTATACGCTTCGCCTGTGGGCGCAAGCGCATGTTGCTCGGCTTCTTGCTCTATTCGCCGTTGCTCGTGCTGATGAAGGCCCGTCTCTATCCCAACTATAAAGCCAAGCAGAAGGTGTTTGCCCATTTCTTCAAGGGCATGACCCTTGAGCAGTTTGATTCCCTCTGCCAAGCTTTCGCCCGCCAAGGCGAGCATCTGTTGCGTCCTGCCGCCGTGCGCTTCATCGACGAGGTGCGCGATGAGGCTCATGCCATGGCCATTGTGAGTGCAAGCATCGACAACTGGGTACGTCCCCTTGCCGAGATGTACCTCGGGCAACAGCACGACGGCACCGACATCGTGGTGCTGGGTACCAAGGTGGAGACCGACGGCAACGGACGGCTCACAGGACGCTTCGCTACGTCCAACTGCTACGGAGCGGAGAAGGTGAGGCGCATAACGGAGGTGTGGCCCTCGCGCGACCAGTATGACGTGTCGGCGTTTGGCGACAGCAGGGGCGACAAGGAGATGCTTGCCTATGCAGACCAGGCCTATTTCAAACCGTTCAATCATTAAAAAAAACAGAAAGCTCTATGATCTTAAACGAGATAACCAACCGTCTCTCGCCGTCACAGCGCCAGAAGCTTGGCGAGGTGGTGAGGTTCGGCATTGTCGGCGCATTGGCAACCCTGCTTCAGTATGCCATCTACAGCGTCATGCTGCTGTGGTGCTCACCGTCGCTCTCCATGACTGTGGGTTATGTGTTGAGCTTCATCTTCAATTTTGTCGCATCCACACGTTTCACCTTTAAGGTGGAGACCAACGCCAAGCACGGAGCGGGTTTCGCCCTGTCACATGTCGTCAACTATCTCCTGCAGATGGCTACGCTCCATTTCTTCCTTTGGATCGGGGTGAGCGAGAGGCTGGCGCCAATACCGATGTTCTGCATCTGCGTGCCTGTAAACTTTGTGCTTGTGAGATTCTTCCTTAAGAAATGAAAAAAATATTCGATATCTTCCGCATTCGCCGCGAGGAGCGATGGTTAGCCCTTGTTGTGCTGGTGGCCCTGTTGGCGTTGAATGCCCTTGTGCTGTGCAAGTATTATGACCTCTTCACGCCCATCACACGGTGGTACTGGCCGCTGTTTATACACAACTTCCACATCTCGGGCTTTGACCCTATCACCTATTCGGTCGTGAGCGACTGGCTGGCAGGCTACAACGTGTACCGCCACCCGTTGTTGGCGTTCTACATGTATGTGCCTTACCTCATCAACCAGGCTCTGATGCAGCTCACCGGCATCAACTGTGCCATCTTCATCGTGGCTGCCATACAGGTGTTCTGCGCCTTCTACAGCATGGTGTTCATATACCGCATCTTCCGTGAGGTTATAGAGGTGAGACGCGCCGATGCCACGGTCCTGACGCTCTTCTTCTTCTCGTTTGCTTATGTCATGGTGGCGGCGATCGTGCCTGACCATTTCATCATAAGCATGCTGTTCTTGCTCATTGCCCTCTACATCTCGGGACGTCGCATGAAGAGTGGCCGCTCGTTCAAGACATGGCAGACGGTGCTCTATTTCATCCTTACCGCCGGCACATCGCTGAACAACGGACTGAAGATTTTTCTTGCAGCCCTCTTCGTTAACCGTCGCCGCTTCTTCCGTCTGCGTTTCCTGTTGCTCGGTGTCATCTTGCCCTCAGCCCTTATCTGGGGAACGGCTCGTGTGACCTATGCCAAGCTGGTGTGGCCGCGGGAGATGGCACAGAAAAAAGCTAAGGAGGAGAAGAAGGCACGCGAGGCCAAGAAGGCTGAGGAAGCAAGAATGGCTGAGGTTGCTAAGAGGGCAGAGGAAGCCAAGATGGCTGAAGCGAAAAAAACAGCTGCAACAACAGCTTCGCTTGAAAACAACAAGGGTGGTGACACGGCCAAGGTTGCAGCCGATACCGTCAAAAAGCCTACAGCCGTGCAGCACAAAACACCAGCAAAGGCAAAGCGTGTGCGTCAGGGCAGACCAATAGGCAACGGCGAGTTCTTACGCTGGACCGACATAACGACATCGCGTGTGCAGTCGGTTGTGGAGAACCTCTTTGGCGAGTCTATACAGCTTCACCAGAAACATCTGCTTGAGGATGAGTTCCGTCAGCGTCCAATGATTGTCCACTATTCATCGTGGCTCAATTATGTGGTTGAGGCTCTCGTCGTGTTGCTGTTCATCGTCGGAATGTGGTGTGGTCGCCACTCGCGTTTCTTCTGGCTCTGTCTGTCATGGTTTGGCCTCGACATGTTGCTACATGTGGGCATGGGCTTCGGGCTCAACGAGGTCTACATCATGTCGGCCCATTGGATATTCATCATCCCCATCGCCGTGGGCTTTGCCTTGCTGCATCTGCCGAAACGTTTCGTTGCTTCCGTGCGCTATGGCGTAGGTCTTCTGACGCTCTATCTGTGGGTTTACAATGTGGCTCTTATCGTGAAATATCTTCTTTAAGAAAAGCCGTCTCTCTTATTGGATGTTATGAGAAAAGTAAAAAAACACAATGACGTTATGAATGATGTAAAAGGTGCAGAAAACAAAATTGTTGCGTTGTGGCGCAGCCGTGTGAAGCCGCTGGTTGACAACCATGTGAAGCCCATTCTTGGCATACGCCGAACAGAGCGCGGCGTGGCTGCTGTGGCGTTGCTGTTTGCCGTTGCGCTCAACGCCTTGCTCATATACAAATATTTTGGAATCCTCACGCCTGGCGGCACGCAAGGCTATTACAGCATCTTCATGAAGCGTTTTCAGGTGTCGGGCTTCGATGCCTCTTCTTGCATTGCGCTCTCATGTGAGGACATCTATTTCAACTCGTTCCGCCATCCGCTCTTTTTCACCATCCTCTGGCCCTTCTATTGGCTTAACCAATGGCTCATGAGCATCACAGGCATCAACTGTGCCATCTTCATCATGGCCACCTTACAGGTGGTGAGCGCTGTCTATTCGGTCATCTTCGCCTACCGCATCTTTACAGATATTCTTGGCTTGGCCCGCACCGAGGCACGCTCCCTCACCCTTTTGCTCTTCTCCTTTGCCTACATCATGCTTTCCCTGATGGTGCCCGACCATTTTGGTCTGTCGCTGCCATGGCTGTTGCTCACCGTGCTTCTCGCAGGACGGTGCTTCAAGCGTGGCACAGCCTTCAAGCCATGGCAGCAGGCGGTGCTCTTTTTCTTTACTGCCGGTCTGACGCTCACCAACGGTCTGAAGAGTTGTCTGGCGTTCCTGTTTGCTGCGCCGCGCCGTGTGTGGCGGTGGCGTTCCGTGCTGTCGGTGGTCTTGCCGCTGGCTCTTCTCTTCGGCATAAGACAATATCAGCAGGTTGCCTATGAGCAGCCCATGAAGGAGCGCGTGGCAATGATGATAGAGATAAAGAAGCAGAAGGACCCCAACTTTGGAAAGGGCGATGCAAAGATTGTGGCGTGGCGTGAGAAGCAGAACGGCACAGCCATAGACAAAGACAACCTTCTGTTGCAGTGGAGCGACATCTCTACGCCCCGTCTGCCCTCTGTCATACATAACCTTATGGGCGAGGGCCTAATCCTTCATAGCCAGCATCTGCTTGAAGATGTGCAGAACAACCGTCCGGTGTTTGTGACCTATGACCAAGGGGTCTTTTATGTGGTAGAGGGCTTGGTCGCTCTTCTTTTCATCATAGGCGTGTGGTACGGTCGCTGCTCGCGTTTGATGTGGCTCTTGCTGTCGTGGTTCGCCTTTGACATGCTCATGCATGTGGGCTTTGGCTTCGGCCTTAACGAGGTCTACATCATGACCGCCCACTGGGCTTTCATCATACCCATAGCCATAGGCTTCGCTATACGACATCTCTCTGGCACTAAAAGAGAACTTATTGTCAGTGCGGTGAGCACATTGGGTGTGTGGATGCTCCTTTATAACGTGGCGTTCATTGTTGGCTATTGTGTGGGTTAAACATCATAAGAAAAAGTAAAAGAGTAAGAAAATGGCAAATTTGTTTGTTGTAAAGAAAGAGGAGCGTGCCGTCGCTGCCGCCATTCTCCTTATTATAATAGGGCTTCAGACATTGATGGTAAGCAAGTTTTGCGTCTTGCTCTCTGACCCGTCGCACGAGGCATGGATGCGGTTCATGCGCAACTATCACATGTCGGGCTTCGACCCGATAAGCTACACCGTGCTCCGTCATTGGAACATGGACTACGATGTGTTGCGTCATCCGTTGCTCGCCTTCATGATGTGGCCGTTGTCGATGCTAAACATGCTGCTGCGGTCGCTTACGGGAGCCGACTGTGCCGTGCCTGTCATGGCTCTCCTCCTCACGTTCTGTGCCTTCTGGTCGTTCATGCTCATGTGGCGCACGTTGCGTCATGTGGTTGGCGTGTCGGCCCATGTTGCCACGTTGCTCACCCTCTTTTTCATGTCGTTTGCCTACATCATGCTCACCGTTGTTGTGGCAGACCATTTCTGCTTGTCGCTTTTCATGATCATGCTCACGCTCTATCGTGCGGGCATGCATCTGCGCGAAGGCACCCGCTTCGGTTGCAAGGAGGTGTTGCTGCTGTTTGTTGTCACAGCAGGCATAACGCTTAGCAACGGCATCGTGGTGTTGCTTGCCGCCATGTCGGTGAACGGACGTGCTGCCTTTCGCCCACGCTTCTTCTTCACAACCCTCGTCCTTCCCGGTGTGCTCATGCTCGCTCTTGGCGTGGGTCTGGCAGAACATGCTAAAAACGAAGCCGCAACTAAGCCGAAGGCACAAAGCGTCGAGATGTCAACCAGTGCTGTAGGCCAGCAGTTTAAGTGGACGCGTGACGACCTCTCGCGCACCGCCGTGGTGGTAGAGAATCTTTTTGGCGAGTCGATACAGCTCCATCGCAAGCATGTGTTGGGCGATGTGTTGTCGGGTCGTCCTGTGATAGTGGAATATTCGTGGAAGATACAATATGCCGTTGAGGCTGCCATAATAATAATGTTTATTGTCGGCACCTTTGTGGGACGCAAGCAGCGTTTTGAGCAGCTGCTCCTTGCCGTCTTCATGTTCAATATGTTGCTGCATGTGGGTCTGGGCTTCGCTCTTGACGAGATTCATATCATGACGGCCCATTGGGCGTTTGTCGTTCCCCTCTCCATCGCCTGGCTTTTCTGCTATTTCAAGCGCCGCCAGACTGCAGCCCTCACTTATCTTCTTGTCTTCACCCTCATAGCCGTCATTACCGTCTACATGTTCGCTTACCACGGCTATCTTCTGCACCGCTACCTCACATGGCCACTCTGCAAGTGAGCTTTTTTACTTTTATGTTTGGGTAGCAGAACTGTTGCCTCTTTCAGATGTATGGAGCTGATGAACGATGCGCTTTGTAAGTGCCATGTTTATGCTTTGTAAAGGATGCAAAAATGTTTAAACAGGAGCATTTTTATCCCAGTTATGCATAAATATACAGAATGACAGAAAGATAGCAAACAAAGGGCTATTTTTTTCATAATGTACAAAATTTTAGTTAAAACTAAAGCACGAATTGTTAACGGTTCTCAAATACGCCCCTGCTTTGTCATTAAGCCTCTTTGAGGTCGTCAAAGAGGCTTAATGAGGCTGTCAAAGAGCCTCTTTGACAACGTCAAATGGGCACTTTCATTTTGTCAAATGGGCTTAATGGGAAACTGAATAAATATACGGCCCAAAGTGCATATTTATGCATTGTACGAGATGGCTGTTTTTTTTGTGCCTATCCGCCTTTTTGTGCCCGTCCGCCCTTTTGTGCCCGTCCGCCTTTTTGTTGAGGCTCTTCTGCTTAATAGCTCTTCTCGTTGGCGAGGTTCCACAGGTTGAGGAAGGCGGCTCGTGATATGTCGGTCACCTTCTCATAGTTGATCTTCTGCGCCTCGTCGCCAGGCATGTGGTAGTCGGGATGTCCGTCGGTGTGGTACCATATTATTGGAATGTCGCGCTTGGCAAACGTTCCGTTGTCGCTACCGCCCACGGGCTTGTCCCACGCACGATAGTCGGGGTCGAGGTGAAGGTTATACTGCTTGATGTCGTTCTTCAGCCAGTCGCCGAACACGGGGTGGGCGGCGGTGTAGAAGTAGACAACGTATGGCGGGTTCTCAGGCTTGTTGTTGCGGCCTATCATGTCGAAGTTGAGATAGCCTTTGATCTTGTCGGCAAAGGCACAGGTCTGCATGAAGAAGCGCGATCCGAGGAGACCGATCTCCTCGCCGTCCCAAAACGCGAAGACGATGTTGCGCTCAGGCTGCACGCCCGCTGTGGCGAAGGCATGGGCTATTTGAAGGGCAGCGCTCACGCCCGATGCGTTGTCATCGGCACCGTTGTATATGCTGTCGCCCTCAAGGTCGGGGTCGCAGCCCACATGGTCAAAGTGGGCTCCCATGACGACATACTCGTTGGTGTTCTTGCCCGGAATCATCGCCAGCACGTTCTTCATGTTAAGGCGGCGGTGGGGCATCTGCTTCAGAAGGGCAATGGAGTCGGGGTGTACCTGCCATGGCTTGCGTTTCTGCCATTCCATGCTGTAGGCAGAGAACGGCTGTGTGTAGCTGTCGCCAAGAGGCTTGATGCCCCATTGGCGCAGGAGCGAGATGATATATTGTGCTGCTACCTGGGCATCGTTTGTTCCCGCCTTGCGTCCACGCAGCTCGTCGCTTGCGAGGAAGCCTATATGAGCTTTGGCTGCGTCCATGGTTATTGTTTGCAGCGCCTGCTCCTTTGCTTTTGTCGTGGCGTTGTTGCTGTTACGTTTTGCGGCGTATGCGCTGTCGGTACCTATGCCGATGAAGGCGATGAGCAGCATGGCTGCTGAGAGAAAGGTTGTTCGCATGTGTGGAAAGAGTGTTTAAATGTTGTTTTTATTTGAAACTGTCGTTTAAAGTAAAAAGAAAAAGCCTGACGGAACTGGCCCGTCAGACTTTTTTATCTAAACTGCATGATTGTTTTGTCGTGCTTTAAAAGTTATGAGTAGCGCAGAATTTGTCCCGGACGCAGACGCATGTTCTTGCCAATGTGGTTGAGGCGGCATATTGTGTCGACCGTCACGCCACGCTTCTTGGCAATGCTCTGCAAGGTCTCGCCGTTCGACACCTTGTGGTAGAGCACCTCATCGTTGGTGTCCTGAGGCATGGTCTTGGTGCCGATGACATCCTCACGCGTGTAGCCGCCGTTGCCCACCTTTCCGCGAAGGCGGTTCGCTTCTGCCGACTCTGCTTTGTAGGTGTCGCGGTTGAACATGTAGCTGTCGCCCACAACGTCTTGCTCGCGGAAGTCGAACATAAGAGCCGGGTTTATGGCCACGCCGCAGAGGCGTGTCTCAAAATGCAGGTGTGAGCCAGTGCTTCGACCGGTGTTGCCGCCAAGACCAATGGGTTCTCCGGCACGCACCTCCTGGTTTTCTTCAACCAGCTGCGCTGACAGGTGTCCGTAGGTTGTTTCAAGTCCGTTATTGTGGCGAATGACCACATATTTGCCATAACCTCCTGGGTTATATTTTACCATGCGCACCTTTCCGCTGAAAGCAGCGCGTATGGTGTCGCCGATATATACCTTGATGTCGAGGCCCTCATGCTGGCGTCCCCAGCGTGCACCGAAGTTGCTTGTCACCACTCGGCTTGGGGTAGGCATGCAGAAATGCTTGAGGTTTATGCGATAGGTTTCAGGCAAGGCTGTAGCGCGGTGTGCGAAGGTGTTGTTCCAGTCTTCATACAGCTCAGCAGCCGGATTCTCCATCTCCTCGCGTGCCGTGATGTTGCGGAGCATAAGCGTGTCGACAGTCTTCATTCGGCGGTCAACGGGTGCCTGGCGCGCCAAGAGGTCTTGGCCCACAACGGGTACTGCCGACAAGGTGAGTAATGTTGTTATAGCAAATGTTTTAATAATTTTCTTCAAACTCATATTTTTTCTTTGGTCGTCGTTAAGTTAGAATGAGTATATCATTCTTTCATAAGAAGGCAATTGTCGTTACAAATTCGCGACAAAAAGGTGTGAAATTGTTCAACAATTATCAAAAGACGCTACAAAGATAATAAAAAAATCGTAAAATCGCGGTTATGTTAACAGTTTTTATTCGCTTTTTAACATAAAAGTGGCTGAAAATGGGTCAGTTATGATGTGCCGTAACGTAAATGTATAAAAGGGCTCTGGCGTTTTCGACGCTTGATTTGCATCAACGGGCCGTTTTAACATAAATTGTTTTAGCTTATCGCAGCCCAATTAACATTCACGTCACGCAGCTCGCGGAGCCTTCGCCACAGCATGGCATACTGAGGGCTGGAGCATGTGGGGTCGGCAGCAACAATTTTTTGTGCCTCCTCGCGTGCCATCTGCACGAGCTGTCCGTCGCGTGCAATATCGGCAATCTTGAGGTCGAACGCCATACCGCTCTGCTGCGTGCCCTCAAGGTCGCCGGGGCCACGCAGCTTGAGGTCGGCCTCGGCAATGCGGAACCCGTCGTTGGTGTCGCACATTATGTCGATGCGCTTGCGCGTGATGTCGCTGAGCTTATAGCCCGTGACGAGAATGCAGTAGCTTTGGTCGGCGCCGCGGCCCACACGTCCGCGCAGCTGGTGAAGCTGAGAGAGGCCGAAGCGTTGGGCGTCGAGGATAATCATGACCGATGCGTTGGGCACGTTCACGCCTACCTCAATGACGGTTGTGGCGACAAGAATCTGTGTCTCGCCGCTAACAAACTTCTGCATCTCCTCTTCCTTTTCTGCAGGTTTCATCTTGCCGTGCACCTTGCTCAGGCGAAACTCGGGGAAGATGGTCTTCATGGCCTCGTAGCCATCTTCCAGATTCTTGAGATCTATCTTCTCGCTCTCGCTGACGAGAGGATAGACGATGTAAACCTGCCGCCCGAGCTTTATCTGCTGGCGTATGCCGTTGTAGAGCGATGTTGTCTGGTTGTCATACTTGTGAATGGTCTGTATGGGCTTGCGTCCTGGCGGCAGCTCGTCGATGACGCTCACGTCGAGGTCGCCGTAAACGGTCATGGCGAGTGTGCGCGGTATGGGCGTGGCTGTCATGACCAACACATGAGGCGGCTGGTCACTCTTTCCCCACAGCTTGGCACGTTGTGCCACGCCAAAGCGGTGCTGCTCGTCGACGACGGCGAGTCCGAGGTTGGCAAACTGTACCGTGTCTTCGATGATAGCGTGTGTGCCAACAAGAATTTTTACATCGCCGCTCATCAAGCCGTCGAGCACCTCGCTGCGACGCTTGCCCTTGACGAGTCCTGTGAGCAGTTCCACGCGTATTGGCATGTCGCCGAGAAAGTCGCGAATGGTGGTGAGGTGTTGCTCTGCCAAGATCTCCGTGGGTGCCATGATGCAGGCCTGATAGCCGTTGTCGACCGCCAGGAGCATGGTCATGAGGGCCACGAGCGTCTTGCCCGACCCCACGTCGCCTTGCAGCAGACGGTTCATCTGCTGTCCTGACCGCATGTCGCCTTGAATCTCGTGCATGACGCGCTTTTGCGCTCCTGTGAGAGGAAACGGCAGATGGTCGTGGTAGAAGGTGTTGAACATCGCCCCCACCTTATTAAACATGTAGCCTTTATATTTGCGGCGGTTGTCGGAGGCGTAACGCAGGATGTTGAGTTGGAGGAAGAACAGCTCCTCAAACTTCAATCGGAGCCTTGCGTCTTGCAGCTCCTTGGGGTTGTAAGGGTTGTGTATGCCGCGCAGGGCCTGGTCGCGCGACACAAGGTGTAGAGGAGTGGTGATGAACGGCGGTAGTGTCTCGTCGATGGGCTGCTCCAATATGTTGAGCATGTTCTTCACAATCTTTTCTATTGCGCGTGAGGTCATGCCACGCTTCTTCATCAACTCGGTGGTGTTGTAGTAGGGCTGCAGACCCATCTGTGAGAGTTGCAGGTCTTCCACACGATCCATGTCGGGGTGGACTATCTGTATGCGCCCTGCAAAGACGGTGGGCTTTCCGAAGATGATGAACTCCTTGCCCACCTTATAGTTCTCGTACACATATTTTGCTCCACTGAACCACACAAGGTCAATCACCCCCATGCCATCGGAGGCGTGGGCCACGACGCGCTTCTTTCGAGGTCCCATTTCATACTCGTCATAGCTCAAGATGCGTGCTTTAATCTGCACGAACGGCATGTCACTTGTCAGCTCATGTATGGGGTAGATACGGCTGCGGTCAACATACTTGTATGGGAAATAGGCGAGAAGGTCGCCCCACGATTTTACGCCAAGCTCTTTGACGAGTAGCTCTTTCTTGTGGGGACCTACGCCTGGAAGATACATTATGTCTTTATCGAGAATTGAGGACATTGTAAGTGAAGAATGAAGAGTGAAGAGTGAAAAGTGAAGAATGAAGAGTGAAGAATGAAGAGTGAAGAATGAAGAATGAAGAGTGAAGAAAGAAGAATTTTGTTTAGCCAAACACTTTCAGGTCGTAGGGCGTCGTGATCTTTATGTTCTCCCTGTTGCCGTCGACCATCGTCACCTTCTCGCCAAGAGCCTCCACAACAGACGCGTCGTCGGTGAAACGCTCGCTGAAGGGCTGGGTGAAGGCGCGGCGCAAGAGGGCGAGACGGAAGGTCTGTGGGGTCTGCACAACGCGGTAGTCGGAGCGCAGCACGTTGTGACCTTGCTCGGTGTTCACGCCGTTTTCATCGGCATGGCCCACATAGCGCAGCGTGTCGATGACAGGCAGCACAGGGATGGCGGCACCGCTCTCGGCAGCAGCCGTGAAGCAACGGCCTATCGTTTCTACCGACACCAAGGGGCGCACACCGTCGTGAATGGCCACGATGTCGGTGTCGGGAGCCTCTGCCAGCGCTATGATGCCGTTCTGTGACGAGTGGAACCGTGTGGAGCCACCGTCGGCGATGTCGTGTCGGTCGGTGAAGCGGTATTCGCCGCAAAGCTGTCGCCAATAGTCTTGGTGGTCCTTGGGCAGCACAAGCACGATGTGCATCTGCGGGTCAAACTCGCGAAAGCGGCGTATGGTGTACATGAGCACGGGCATGCCATTGACGGGGATAAACTGCTTCGGTATGTCGCCGCCCATGCGCAGGCCTTTTCCTCCTGCCACGATAATGGTGTGGTTCATCTTCTTTTTCTTTTGGTTACCTTTTGTCTTTTTGTCTTTTATTTTCCTTCAGCCATGAGGTGGTTGTACATCATGCCTTCCTTGAGCGATGCCACGGTGTCGTCGCCCTTGAACATTCGCAAGATCTCATAGCTGTAGGGCAGGGTGGCGGCAGGGCCTTCGCCTGTTATGATGTTGCCGTCGATGGTGAAGAGCTCATGGGTGTAGTGGGCACCTGTCATGAACTTCTCGAAGCCGGGATAGCAGGTGGCGTAACGGCCTTCAAGCAGACCGAGATGGCCGAGCACGAGGGGTGCTGCACAGATTGCGCCTATGCGTCCACCCTTTGCTGCCTGTGCCTTCAGCGCAGCGCACACGCCTTCATGGTCGCGCAGGTTGGTTGCTCCTGGCAGACCGCCGGGGAGCAAAAGCATGTCGGCATCGCTGAGATCGGCATTCTCAATCGTGAGGTCTGCCTTTATGGTTATGCCGTGAGAGGTCTCCACATACTCGCTGCCTGTTACGCTCACTGTCTTGATGTCTACACCGCCGCGACGCAGAATGTCGACGGGTGCCAAGCCTTCCACTTCCTCGAAGCCGTTGGCTAAAAACTCATATACTTTTGCCATGATGTTTGTCGTTTTTGTAATTATTCATGTTTCGCATGTTGCGAATTTAAAATTCTACTTTCTACAAAGTTACATAATATATTCGAAACACGCGTTTTTTTCACATTTTTAAATACCTTTGCATGCAACAAAAGAGCTTGTTGAAGCGTCTTATAAACGTTAGAAGGCTCAAACCTCAGGGTTTGGCAGGCATTCTACGTTTGTTTTTTACTAAACATTCTAAAAAGAAAGACAACAATTATGGACAATATGGCCCAAGGCAACGGTGATGATGCGCTTCTGCGTCTTCGCGACATAAACAAAACTTATATGGGAGCACAGCCTCTGCATGTGCTCAAAGGCATAACGCTCGACATTCGTGAGGGCGAGTTTGTGTCTATCATGGGTGCGTCGGGCTCGGGAAAATCGACTCTCCTCAACATCCTTGGCATCCTTGACAACTATGACACGGGCGAATATTGGCTCGACGGCACGCTGATAAAGGACCTCAGCGAGACCCGGGCGGCACAATATCGCAACAGGATGATTGGCTTCATCTTTCAGTCGTTCAACCTGATAAGTTTCAAGACGGCTGTGGAGAACGTCGAACTGCCGCTCTTCTATCAAGGGGTGCCGCGCCGACAGCGTCACAAGTTGGCGATGGACTATCTTGACCGTTTAGGCCTTGCCGACTGGGCAGGGCATTATCCCAACGAGATGTCGGGCGGACAGAAACAGCGTGTGGCCATTGCACGGGCGCTCATTACCAAGCCGCGCATCATTCTTGCTGATGAGCCTACGGGCGCTCTCGACTCGAAAACCAGTGTGGAGGTTATGAACCTCCTGACACGTCTTAACGCTGACAAGGGAATAACTATCGTTGTTGTGACACACGAGAGCGGCGTGGCAAACCAAACAAACAAGATTGTGTACATCAAGGACGGATGCATAGAACGCATTGAAGAAAACCTCGACCATAACGCATCGCCGTTTGGGGTGAACGGGTTTATGAAATAAGATTGGTGCTCAACAGGGCAACCGCTAATTGCAAATTCTGAATTTATTAGTTACAAATTCTCAATTAAAAATATGAACTATGAGCTGATTTCCGAAATATGGGCCACGGCACGACGCAACAAGCTGCGAACGGCGCTCACTGGGTTTGCTGTGGCGTGGGGCATCTTCATGATTATCTTCTTGCTCGGAGCGGGCAACGGACTGATCAATGCGATGCTCTACAACTCGGGACGTTTCCTTGACACGTCGATGATGGTGGGTGGCGGCTACACCTCCAAGCCCTATGACGGTCTACAGGACGGGCGGAGCATAACGCTCGATGACCGCGACATAGACGCAACACGCAACGACTTTAAACAGCATGTCGACAACGTGGGGGCGGAGATAGACCAGACGGGACTGACCATGACGCATGGGGCCGATTATGTGACAGGCTCGCTGCAAGGCGTCTATCCCAATGACATAGAGATAAACAAGAAGGACATGCTCTATGGACGGTTCGTCAACGACATCGACATCGAACAGCGACGCAAGACGCTGGTGCTGAGCGAGGACAACGCCAAGCTGCTGACGAAACGCAACATCAAGGACCTGGTGGGCGAGTATGTGGACATAGCAGGAGTGGCGTTCAAGGTCGTAGGCATCTATGCGACGAAACAAGACCGCATGGACAACGCGGCCTACACGTCGTTCACAACGTTGAGGACGATCTACGGAAAGGGCAACAAGGCCGACAACATTGTGTTCTCGTTCCACGGACTTGAGACCGAAGAGCAGAACGAGGCGTTTGAGAAGGCTTATACCGCTCGGCTGAACCGCAACCACCGTGCTGCTCCCGACGACGACAACGCGGTGTGGATATGGAACCGCTTCACACAGGCCTTGCAGATGAACAACGGCATACGCATAATGCACATCGCGCTGTGGGTTATCGGCCTGTTCACGCTGCTATCGGGCATCGTGGGCGTGAGCAACATCATGCTCATAACGGTGAAGGAGCGCACGCGCGAGTTTGGCATTCGAAAAGCCATCGGCGCCTCGCCCCTGTCGATTCTGAGGCTCATCATTGTGGAGAGCGTGGTCATCACAACGTTCTTCGGATATATAGGCATGCTCTGCGGCATTGCTGCCAACGCTTACATGGATGCCACCATTGGCCACACCGTTGTCGACTCAGGCTTGTTTCAAGCCACGATGTTTGTAAACCCCACCGTGGGGCTTGACGTGTGTCTCGGTGCCACGGCGGTGATGATCGTTGCAGGCACCCTAGCGGGGCTGATACCCGCACGACGCGCCGCCAAGATAAGACCTATCGAGGCGTTGAGGGCTGAATGATTAAAGGCTGGTTGGGGGCTATTGAACTTATGGGTCTTTTGATCTTATGGATCTTTGGATCTTATGAATCTTATAGACCTTATAACCCTCATCCCTTAAAAACAAAGAAACGATGATAAATTTTGACATTGATCGCTTTCGCGAAATTCTCGATACCTTGTCACGCAACAAGAGCCGCTCGCTGCTTACGGGCTTCGGCGTGTTCTGGGGACTGTTCATGCTCGTGACGCTGATAGGTGGAGGCGACGGACTGAAGCAGACGTTGGCACAGCAGTTTGTCGGCTTTGCCACAAACTCGGCTGTGATTTTCCCTAACGCCACCACCAAGCCTTATCATGGCTTTAGAAAGGGACGGCAATGGGCGATGACCTACCAAGACGTGGAGCGACTGAGACAACAGGTGCCAGAGCTTGATGTCGTGTCGCCCATGATCACTAAATGGGGGCATAACGCTGTTTATGGTGACAAGAAATATTCGTGTAACCTTAAAGGCATCTTGCCCGAATATGCTGAGATGGCTCCTCCCATCTTGCGCTACGGCCGTTACATCAACCAGATGGACGTCAACCAAAACCGCAAGGTGTGTGTCTTGGGAAAGAAGGTCTACCAGGCCTTGTTCCCCAATGGCGTAAACCCCTGCGGGGCGTTCGTGCGCATAGATTCGGTCTATTATAACGTGGTGGGGGTTGACTATAGCTCCACAAACATGAACATCAACGGCTCGGCAGACGAGAGTGTCGTGGTGCCGCTCAGCTTGGTACAGGCTGCCTATAACATGGGTCAGTCTATCGACATAATGTGTTTGACGGGACGTTCTGGTGTGGTCATGAGCAAGATAACCCCGCGCATACGCACCGTCATAGCCCGCGCCCATGACGTGGATCCTACCGACGAAAAGAGCGTGTCGGTGTTTAACACGGAGGTGCTGTATGGTATGGTCGACAACCTGTTCTCGGGTGTGAATTTTTTGATATGGCTTGTTGGCATAGGCACGCTCCTGGCTGGAGCCATTGGCGTGTCCAACATCATGATGGTGACGGTGCGTGAGCGCACAACGGAGATAGGCATACGCCGTGCCATCGGTGCCACCCCGCGCATAATTCTCTCACAAATAATAGCCGAGAGTCTTATCCTGACGCTTGTCGCAGGCATGAGCGGCTTGCTGTTTGCTGTGGCTGTCTTGCAGATGATAGAGATGGGCACCACCAACAATGCCGATTTCGTCGCTCACTATCAGATCGATTTCAGGATAGCTGTGGCTGCTGTGCTGCTGATAAGTGTGCTCGGCGTGCTTGCCGGCTTGGCTCCTGCTCTCAGGGCCATGTCGATAAAGCCTGTTGATGCTATGAGGGACGAGTGATTGGGAAACAACATCAAGAAAAACAATAAGAAGAAAACCAAAACAAGAAGAAAACCAAAACAAGAAAAAACATCATAGATATGAAAAAGATAATTGTTGCCTGTGTCGTGGCACTTGTTTTTATCGGCACATTCGTTTTCCTGTGGTTTAAGTCGCAACCACAGCCTGTTGAGTATGACGAGTTTAAGGCTGCCATGGGCGACGTGCGCAAGAGTACGGTGCTCACAGGAAAAATTGAACCGCGAAACGAGGTGAATGTCAAACCGCAGATCAGCGGCATCATTACGGAGATAACGAAAGAGGCAGGACAGACGGTGCAGTCCGGTGAGGTGATAGCCAAGGTAAAGGTCATCCCTGACATGGCGCAGCTCAGTTCGGCACAGTCGCGTCTGCGTCTTGCCGAGATCAATCTTAAGCAGGCCCTTACAGACCATGAACGCGAGAAGGTGCTCTATGACAAAGGACTGGTGTCGGCAGACGAGTATGACAAGGTGAGACAGACCATGCAGCAGGCACGCGAGGAGAAAGCCGCTGCCGAGGATAACCTTGAGGTTGTGCGCGATGGTGTGTCGCGCAGCAACGCCAGTGCCAGCTCAACACTCATACGCAGCACCATCACAGGTGTCATTCTGGACATTCCTGTGAAGGTGGGCAACTCTGTGATTCTCTCCAACACGTTCAATGACGGCACAACCATAGCTACCGTTGCCAACATGGGCGACCTCATCTTCCGTGGCAACATTGACGAGACGGAAGTGGGACAGGTGTCGGCAGGCATGCCGATGAAGATAACCATCGGTGCGCTGCAAAACCTTAAGTTTGAGGCTCACCTCGAGTATATCTCCCCCAAGGCTATTGAGAACAATGGCGCAAACCAGTTTGAGATAAAGGCAGCCGTGAAGGTGGCAGAAAAGAACAACATTCGCAGCGGCTACAGCGCCAATGCAGAGATTGTGCTTGCTGAGGCCAAGCATGTGCTCACCGTTCCGGAGAGCGCCATCGTGTTTGAGGGAACCAAGACCTTTGTGTATGTAGCCAATGGCAGCGGCAAGGACAAGACGTATGAGCGCCGCAGCGTGGTGACGGGTCTTAGCGATGGCGTGAACATTGAGATTAAGAGCGGACTGAAGGTCAATGAGGTTGTGCGCGGACCGAAGAAAATTGAAAGCGCCGACTGATATAATGCAGTCAGCGCTGTTGTTGAACCATGATATCGTTTAACCCAAATCGGCCTAATGACCGATTTGGGTTAAACATAAGGGATCATTGTGCGCGTGTCACCACGCACACGATGATTAACGGATACACATTTGTTCTATAAAGTTATTTAAAACGCTTCTCTTTGTTTGTATCTTATCCTCTTTTTGCGCGTCCTTTCATCTTGCTGCCTTTTTTGTTTTGCTTCATGTGACGCATCACACGACGCTCTTCGTTATAGGCTTTCTGAACCTGTTCGTCTGTGAGGAATTCTTTATATTTATGATAATATTTCTCGCGGATGTCAATGACCTTTCTGCTGCGGTCGAAACGTTCCTCCATGTTAGAGTTACGCTTCAGTCGAGGCCCAATGTTCCATAGCTCCTTTTGGTAGTCGCAGTAGGTTGCGACATATTTCTTTGTCAGCGCCTCGTCCAAGCCAATGACCTTTGCAATGTGATTGGCTTGCACCTCTGCCAGTTGCTCTCTACTCATGCGCTGTCGCACGTTCTGGTCGTTGTCGGTTTGCTGCGCATTTGCGCTCATGCAGGTGCCCATGACCATGAAGATGGCGAGAATTATTGCCTTTATTATTGATTCTGCTTTTAATGTTTTCATATCGTTTCCTTGTTTTTATGAGATGTTTGTTATGTTGATATTTTTTTCTTGTTTGGTGAGGAAGAGCTCTTTCCTCTACCTTTATATATTAGAGGCTTGCGCAAGTCGGGTGTGTTAGAATGTTTTTAACCCAAAACGGCCTAAAGCCCCATTTGGGTTTAGCGTTTAATAGACGGCGGTAGCATCGTCCAAGAACATGTCGTCGTCATAAACCTCCATGAGGAAGGTCTGGTCGTCAGTGCTCAGTTGGCTGAATGCCTTGTCAATGCTCTCCATATCGTTGATTTGCTGCGCCGGCTTTGTGCTTTTGGGGAATATCGTGAAGAGCAGCAGCAGCGATGCCGCCATGGCCAAGAAGCTCAAGCTGATGGTGCGTGTGCGTTTTATTGTCTTGCGATATCGCTTGTCCCACATTTGGGTATCGGCTTTATCGCCCCCAACGCTTGTTCCTGCTTCAGCGTCAGCCTTTATTTTTGCCATAACGTTGGCCTCCATGACGTCGAAGAACCCGTCAGGAACGCTGTATGGCAAACGCTTGTTTAATTTCTTATCCATAATTGTAATGTCTTGTCTAATTGATGATTGCCTTTTTAACCTTCTCTTTTGCCAGATGATAGTTCATCTTCACAGCAGCCACCGATGAGTCGGTAGCGGCAGCAATGTCGCCATATTCCATCTCGTCATAGAACCTCATGTTAAACACCACCTGTTGCTTAGGTGGCAGCGCGAGGATGGCTCGTTGCATGTTCACCGCTTCGGTGTCGGCAATGTTGATGTAGTTGTCGGCGGGCATCTGGTCAAAGAGGTTTGTGCCTTCCCGCTCCATGTCTACGTTGTCGTGACGTTTGCTGATGAGGCGTAGGGCCTCGTTTGTGGCAATGCGATATATCCATGCTGCAAACGATGTGTTGCCGCGGTAGCTGTCCATGCTTTTGAATATCCTCACAAACGTTTCTTGAGCAGCATCTTGTGCATCGGCGTGTGTCACGACCATTCTTCTGATGTGCCAATAGACCGGTTCGCGATATTTTCGCATCAGCAGCCTGAAGCCTTGCTCTGGCTGCCTCCTCATTTCTGCTATTATGTCGTTGTCGGCTATCGTCATTCTTGTTGTTCTGTTTTTTCCTTTTTCTTATATATCTTTGTTTCATCAGACGCCGTTTTCTTGTGGCGTTCTGTAATATAGACCCTTGCAAAGATAAAAAGTAAAATTGAAATAAAAAAAAGTTGCTGGTCTTTTTAGAGAATGTAGGGACTTCAATGATGTAACAACATTGTAACAACTGCGACATATTATCTAAAAAACAAAACTCTAATTTTGCAGCCAGAAAAACGTTCTTGCTTCATGCTCATAGAAGCAAAAAGAATCAAGCAAGAAGAAACAAGCAACAAAACAAACAGGAACAAACAACAAAACAAACAAGAAAAACAATAATGAAGCGAACAAAAGACAACATTACCTCATCGGTAGCAACAATAGCCTCTTGTATGGCTGCTCTACTTATGTTCATGTCGCTTGGCGCTAAAGCACAGTCGGCCTCGGCATCAGATGACGGCGAGGTGGACCGCACGCCACACATTCATGGAACCCTTCGCAGCAAATACGAATATCAGACCTCTGAGAGCGAAGGGCGCTTTGAGGTGCGCAACGCCCGCGTGAGCATTGACGGCAAGGTGACACCGTTCATCAGCTATAAGGCAGAGATAGACCTCTGCGATGAGGGCAGCATAAAGATGCTTGATGCCTACACACGCTTGAAGCCCATTCAACCGTTGGCGTTCACTGTAGGACAGATGCGTGTGCCGTTCACCATCGACGCGCACCGCTCTCCCCACCAGCAATATTTCGCTAACCGTTCGTTCATCGCCAAGCAGGTTGGCAATGTGCGCGACGTGGGTGCTGCCGTGGCTTATAACATGAACGTTGGTTTCCCCGTTGTGCTTGAGGCGGGACTGTTCAACGGTAGCGGACTGACCGGACAGAAAGACTATTGGACCAAGAGTGTCAATTTCTCTGCCAAGGCTCAGCTGTTCTTCCCCCGCGGCTTTAACCTCACGCTCAGCATGCAGAAAATTCGCCCCGACCACACGGGTGTGATGATGTATGACGCTGGAGCCTACTGGCACGCGCAGGGTTGGCATATCGAGGGCGAGTATCTGTATAAGCATTATTCGAACAACGCCTTCCATGATGTTCATGCTTTCGATGTCTTCATCAGTCGTGACATACGCACAGGCAGCAAGGCTCTTAAGTTTGTGATCCCTCTCGTTCGTTACGACTACATGTCTGACCACAGCGACGGCTCTCGCTATCTCGATGGAAAGAAGTCGGCAGAAGGCTCGCTCATCGTCAACGACTACAAGCGCTCGCGTCTTACAGGCGGCCTGACTTTCAGCTTCGCCAAGCCCTTCATCAGCGACATACGTCTCAATTATGAGAAATATTTCTATCGCTCAGGCGCCATTGCCAAACCCTCTGAGCGCGACAAGATTGTGCTTGAGGTGATGACCCGCTTCTAACCCAAATCGCTTTTAACCCAAATCGCTTTTAACCCAAATCGCTTTTAATCCAAATCGGTCGGCCTAAATAAGTGGTTTGTGGAGCAGATGACCGATTAGGGTTAAAATGTTAGGAAATGTTTCATGCAAAAGTGTGGGTGTTTCCTTTTTTTTTTGTCTTTGGAGATCTTATAAAAAGGATATAAAAAAGGAGAGGAAACACCCATACTTGCCGTACAGATATTTCCTCTTGTTGATGTAGGGAGTAGGGACGCCCGGGCTCGAACCGGGGACCTCTGCAATGTGACTGCAGCGCTCTAAACCAGCTGGGCTACGCCCCTATGAATCAATGTAAAACCAATGTGGCTTTAAATTCGGATGCGAAGGTACTGCTTTTTATTGAACTGACAAAATTTTTATACTTTTTTTGCACAAGAGCAAGGTAAGTGAAGAGGGAAGAGTGAAGAAGGAAGAGTGAAGAGTGAAGAATTCAATAGTTATGGTTATAATAAAATTTTGCAAATGAATTCTTCACTCTTCCTTCTTCCTTCCTTCTTCCTTCCTTCTTCCTTCTTCACTCTTCACTTATATCACTCTTCTTTCTTCACTCTAATAAGCAGATTAGAGAGGATGGCGAGCACGCCACCTGTGGTGATGCCCGATGACATGATGTTACGGAGCTCTTCGGGCATGCCGTTAAGAATCTCAGGCATAAACTCGACGCTCAGACCGCCGGCCAAGCTGATGGCGATAACGAGAATCTCCTTGCGGTCAAGCTGCTGCGAGGCGATGATGCGTATGCCCGTTGCGGCCACCGTGCCGAACATGAGGAGCGTGGCACCGCCAAGCACAGGCTGCGGCATGAGGCTGAACACCAGACTGATGGCGGGGAACACACCGAGCAACACAAGCATGGCAGAGATAAAGTAGCCCACATAACGTGAGGCCACACCCGTGAGCTGAATCATGCCGTTGTTCTGTGCAAAGATGCTGTTGGGGAACGAGTTGAGGGCGGCAGCAAGGAGCGATGACACACCGTTGGCGATGACACCGCCCGAGGCACGCTGCATAAACTTCTCACCCTCCACGGGCTCACCCGAGATCATAGAGTTGGCTGTGATGTCGCCATACGACTCTATGGCTGTGATCACGAAGATGATGCTCAGCGAGATGAAAGCCGACAGGCTGAAACCGATGCCAAACTTGAACGGTGTGGGCAGGTAGAAACCGCCGTAGCTCTTGACAGCGCTAAAGTCGATCATGCCCATTGTCCACGCCACGATGTAACCCACGGCAAGGCCAATGACGATGGAGCTCATGCGCAGGTAACGGTTCTTGCTGTTGTTGAAGAAGATGATGATGAGCAGCACGAGCGATGCCAGACCGAGGTTACGCAGCGAGCCGAACGTGCCGTCCTCCATGGCCTGGTTACCGCCGCCACATGCCGAGATGCCCACCTTGATGAGGCACAGGCCAATGAGAGTCACGACGATGCCCGACACCACAGGGGTTATTATGCGACGGGCATACTTCAGTATGCGTCCCACAAAAATCTCCACCAGCGATGCTGCCATACATGAGCCGAAGACCACGCCCAAACCGCCCATGCCAGCTGTTATGATGGGGCCAATGAACGAATAGCTCGTGCCCTGGATGCAGAGCAGTCCGGTACCCACAGGTCCGAAGCGCCGACATTGCAGGAACGTGCTCACACCCGATGCGATGAGAGCCATCGACACCAGAAAACTGGTTGTCTCGATGTCGAGGTTCAGCTGTGAGGCGATGATGAGCGGTGGCGTCATGATGGCCACAAAAATGGCAAACAGATGCTGCAAGGCAGCAAACACTGACTCGAGAAACGGTGGCCGGTCTTCCAGTCCGTAGATTAGATCTTTGTTCTTTTCCATTGTCCTATTTTAACGTAGGGTTTTTATATAATGTTTTTTCTCTTTGTTTCCTCTTTTTTTCTTTTCCTCCTTTTTCCCTTTCCTCCTTTTTTCTTTATTGTTCCCTCCTTGTCTCTCCCTTTCCTCCTTAGGGAGCAACAATTTTTTTGAATGGTGCAAAGTTACGGAAAAATGTTGATACAAAAAGCAGCCGTGCATACCTATTTTATATTAAGGTATGCACGGCTGCCGTTTATTGATTGTTTGCTAACAGTTTTCGTTTGCCGTTAAGCAGGTGTCCAAAACCAATTGTTTATTGGAACCTCCTTACTTTGCGCTATCCTCAGGAGCCTTGTCGATGAGGTCCATAAACTGGTCGAGCTTCGGTGTGATGATGATCTGGGTGCGGCGGTTGCGCTGCTTGCCCACGGCTGTGTCGTTAGATGTGATGGGGTTATACTCGCCACGTCCGCCAGCGGTGAGACGCTTCGGGTCAACACCATACTGGTTTTGCAGAGCCTGCACAACGCTCGATGCACGAAGGGCAGAGAGATCCCAGTTGTTGCGGATGTTCTTCATCGAAGCAGCGTTGTTGTTCACAGGCACATTGTCGGTGTTGCCCTCAATGAGCACCTCGTAGTCGCTGTAGTCTTTGATGATCTTGGCGATCTTGCTCAGCGTCTCGGCAGCACGGTCGTTGATCTCGTAGCTACCACTCTTGTAGAGCATGTTGTCGGCGAGCGAGATGTAAACCACACCCTTGAGCACCTGCACGTCAACCTCCTTCATCTCCTCCTTGCTGAGAGAGCGTGTGAGGTTGTTGGTGAGCACCATGTTCAGCGAGTCGCTCTTCGATTTCACCTCTACCAGGTGACGGATATACTGGTTCGACTCGTTAATCTGGTCAACAAGCTTTGAGATGTTGATGTTGTTGGAGCCGGCGTTGGTGAGACTCTTGTCGAGCGACTGCTGCAGAGCGGCATAATCTTTCTTTTGCTGTGCGAGCTGGTCGTTGAGTGTTGTCACGCGTGCGTTGGCAGCAGCGAGCTGCTGGCGTGTCTCTGAGAGCTGGTCTTTCACGTCCTCGTTGTTCTTCTGCAGCTCCTTGTTCTCGAGCTGACAGTTCTGAAGGTCTTTCTTGCTGGCGCAGCTTGCGAAGAGCAGCAGTCCGGCAAACATAGAAAACACTAATAAATTTTTCTTCATAACTTTATCGGTTTTTTGTTTATATTTCTGTTGTTTCTTGTTGCTTTTCAGAATCCTCTTTTTGTAAAAATCTTCTTTTCAAAAGTTAGAATCCTTCAAAGTTAGAATCCTGTTAAAGCAATAATTCTCTTTCTTGATATTCTCCTAAAAGAACACTTGATATTCTCCTAAAAGAACATTTGTTGTTGTTGTCGTCTTGGTTTAACCCAATGGTTTTCTATCTTTTACAGTAAGTTTTTAATCAATTTCTTGTGCAAAGATACTTATTAGACGCAAGGCATTGCGCTTTTGTTACTCCACTTTATGTTATTTTAACCTCTCGCCCCCGTTTTATCTCTTTCTTAACGCTTTTGTGGCGGCAAACAAGCGCAAAAATGTTCTTTCGCAAACTTGTGGGGTGGGGCAAAGAAAGCTACCATAACAAGGGGCAGCAATGGTTTGCTGATGCTATGACATAACGGTTTTTGTTAAGTATGACTAACAAAACGCTGTTTTTGCTTGTTTTTGTTTGTTATACTTTATAAAATTGCTATATTCGCCAAAAGTTTTAAGTATAACTAACAAAAACGCATCGTATGATAAAGCTTATTAACCGCCAAGATTATACGGAGCGCATAGCTCCTTTCATCAATAAGAACATCATAAAGGTGTTTACGGGCCAACGTCGTGTCGGAAAAAGCTGCATTTTGCGGCAAATTAAAGAACACATTGAAAGCTCTGTTCCCAATTCCAACACCATAAGCATTAATAAAGAGCTTGAAGAGTTTGCCTTTATTCTCTCGCATGAGGAGCTTACAGCCTATGTGAAGGCCCATTTGAAAGAAGGTCATGCCAACTATTTGTTCATTGATGAGGTGCAAGACATAAAAGGCTTTGAACATTCACTGCGTAGCCTTCAGGCGCAAGATGCTTGTGATATCTTTATTACGGGTAGCAATGCCACAATGCTGTCGAGTGAGCTCTCGACCTATCTTTCTGGTCGGTATGTCGAGTTTCATATTCACAGTCTCTCCTATCGTGAGTTTCTGACGTTTAATCGTCTTTCACCTTCCACTCCAACCCTTCGTAAATATCTAACCTATGGAGGTTTGCCATATCTCAGTAACCTTAACTTGGAAATCGACATCGTGTTTGAATATCTGCGAAATGTATATTCAACCATACTTCTGAAAGATGTGGTGAAGCGCGAGGGTATACGTAATGTCGATTTTCTTGAAACGTTGGCTTTGTATACGGCCGACAATGTGGGTAACTTGTTTTCTGCAAATAATATCAGCCGCTATCTTAAGTCGCAACGGGTTAACATATCACCTTTGCAGGTGATCAACTATCTGCGGGCGCTGCAAAATGCCTATCTCATTAATAAGGTGCGGCGCATTGATGTTAATGGGTTGAAAACGTTTGAGATAGGCGATAAATATTATTTTGAAGATTTGGGCTTGCGCAACTGCCATTTTGGCTTTAACATGCAAGGCGATATTCACAAACTGATGGAAAATGCAATTTTCCTACATTTGTCGCAGCTGCGTTATGAGGTGTTCACAGGCCAACAGACAGGCGGTCGTGAGATCGATTTTGTGGCACGGATAAATGAAGATGTGGTCTACATACAATCGTCTTATCTCATGCATGATGAAGCCACACAAAAGCGTGAGTTTGGCAATTTGCAGGCTATCACCAACAATTATCCGAAATACGTCGTAAGTCTTGACGAATGGACAAGCGGCAGCAATGTAGAAGGCATACACCATGTTCATTTAGGAGAGTTTTTACAGATGAAGATGTTATAAGTGAAGCCAAACTTATTCCAAGCGCCTTTTTTGTTTCCGCCAAGCGTTCACATGTTTGTTGTGGAAATAACAAAAACGCTACCTGTCAGCCGGGGACTTACGGGTAGCGTTTTGCATTATGCATAGAGGTGAGGCTTGATAATTTTGAACACCTACTTAATAGTTTTCAGCCTTGATCTCGAAGTAGCTCTGCGGATGCTGGCATACGGGGCACACCTTGGGAGCCTTCTTGCCCACCACGATATGTCCGCAGTTGCGGCACTGCCAGATGGTGTCGCCCTCGCGTGAGAACACGATGCCTTCCTCTATGTTCTTCAGCAGACGGCGGTAGCGCTCCTCGTGGTGCTTCTCAATGGCAGCCACACCGCGCATGGCGGCAGCAATCTCCGGGAAGCCCTCTTCGTCAGCCTCCTGTGCCATGCGGTCGTACATGTCGGTCCACTCATAGTTCTCGCCCTCGGCAGCCGCCTTTAGGTTCGACATGGTGTCTTTTATTGCGCCACCCTCAAGCAGCTTGAACCACATCTTGGCGTGCTCCTTCTCGTTCTGTGCTGTCTCCTCGAAGAGGGCAGCGATTTGCTCATAGCCTTCTTTCTTGGCTTTCGATGCGAAGTATGTATACTTGTTGCGTGCCTGCGACTCACCGGCAAATGCCTCCATGAGGTTACGCTCGGTCTTTGTTCCTTTCAGTTCTTTCTTTTCCATAATGTTATGTTTTTTAATTGTTGTTGTCGTTTTCTTTTCTTCTGTAAAGATAATGCAAACCGAATGCATAGATGCGAGCTTGCTTGCAATCTTTGCTGAGGTGTAGCTTATCTTCTGCAAAGATAATGCATTTATTTCAATTGACAAAATAAAAGTTGTAAAATTTACAAATAATTTTCTTTCTTCCTTATTATCACATTATTAAATAATGATAAATAAAGCTTCTTGCCGATAAAAACGCCTGTCGCCAGCAAGCATCAATAATAGATAGAAAGTGAGCTTTTATAAGCCTAATGTATTTATTTTTTGTCAATTTGCCGATATTTTTGTAACTTAGCACCGCAAAAGCTGTCATTATCTTTCGAGCATACAGACATCCGCTTTGCAGAAACGTCAGTTTTTTCTAAAAACTCACATTTCAACATCTACACATTATATAATATGAGCACCAACAGCTAATATGAGCACCAACAGCAAGACCCTACGGTTCGCCATCTTTGGCAACGAATATCAGCCTAAGAAGTCGACGGCCATTCTCACCATACTCTCATTTCTTGAGCAGCGTGGGGCGGAGATTTACATCGACCGTCCTTTCTACGAATTTCTTCAGCTTGAGCACCGCATAGACACAAAGGTTAGTGGGGTGTTCGACGGCAACAACTTCGATGTCGATTACGTCATCTCCATGGGCGGCGACGGCACGTTCCTCAAGGCAGCCACCCGTGTGGGACCGAAGCAGACGCCTATCATAGGTATCAACATGGGACGTTTGGGCTTCTTGGCCGATGTCATGCCGTCAGAGGTCATCGAGGCTCTTGATGCCGTGTACAAAGGCCATTATGTCATCGACAACCACGCCGCCATAATGGTTCAGACCGAGGGAGAGCTTATCGTAGGTTGTCCTTACGCCCTCAACGACATTGCTGTGCTCAAGCGCGACAACGCCTCGATGATAAGCATACGCACCAGTGTGGATGGCGAATATCTCATCACCTACCAGGCCGACGGACTCATCGTGGCCACGCCCACAGGTTCCACCGCCTATTCGCTTTCCAACGGTGGTCCCATCATCGTGCCGCAGACAGGCTCGCTCTGTCTCACGCCCGTTGCGCCCCACAGTCTTAACATCCGCCCCATCGTTATTAGCGACGATTGTGAGGTGACGCTCAACGTAGAGTCGCGCTCCCACAATTTCCTGATCGCCATCGACGGTCGCAGCGAGACGCTCATCGAGAGCACCTCCGTGACCATTCGCAAGGCTCCTTTCCCCGTGCGCATAGTGAAGCGCAACGGCCACCGCTATTTCGCTTCGCTCCGAGAGAAGATGATGTGGGGAGTGGACCAGAGAGATTTAAAGGTAAAAAGGTAAAAAAGTAAAAAGGTAAAAAAAGGCTGACGCCTTGAGAAGGGAAAAGTGAAAAACGAAAAGTGAAAAATCCTATAGCCCAAGCCATTCACTCCCCTCTCCGACGGGGAGGGGAAAGCCGCGAAGCGGCGCGGGGGTGGGGCTTCCAATATCCCAAGCTATTCACTCCCCTCTCCTGCGGGGAGGGGTGAGCCACCGTTAGGTGGCGCGGGGGTGGGGCTTTAGGGTGAGCCGCGCTTCGCGCGGCATATCGGCTTTCTTTAATATGCTAAAAAAACTATTCAACATACCATCCACACGCTATTCCGCCACCAATATATTAAGGTGGCTGTTGCGTGCTTGGCGCGGCAACTATGTGCAAGCCGTGCTCAACGCCTCCATTGGCCTTTTCGATGTGGGCATCAGTCTGGCACAGGTGTGGGCTGTGAAGCACGCCATCGATGTGGCAGCAGGCACCGTCCCGGGAAACATCTACTGGGCTGTGGGTATCATGGCAGCCCTCATCCTCGCGTCGTTTGCCGAGAACATCGGTGCGGTGTGGGTGCGTAACATCCTCGGCATCAAGGCGCAGAACCGCATGCAGCAGCAGATGCTCGACCGGCTGCTGCGCTCAGAGTGGGCAGGGCAGGAGCGCCGCCACTCGGGCGACATCCTGAACCGTCTTGAGACCGATGTGAGCACGGTTGTCAACTTCCTCACCGAGACCATACCCAGCACCCTGTCCGTCCTTGCCCTCTTCCTTGGTGCATTCGTCTATCTGTTCAGCATGGATCATGTGTTGGCGCTCATCATCGTAGCCATCATACCCGTGTTCGTGGCGTTCAGCAAGATCTATGTGCGTCGCATGAGACAGCTCACGCGCGACGTGCGCAACTCTGACAGCGAGGTGCAGAGCGTTCTTCAGGAAACCGTGCAGCACCGCATGCTCATAAAAACCCTTGAGAGCGATGCCATGATGGTGGAGCGTCTTGAAAACACGCAGGGGCAGCTGCGCCGCAAGGTTGTGCGCCGCACCGTGTTCTCCCTGTTCTCAAACCTCATCCTCAACTTCGGCTTCGCCCTTGGCTACCTCGTGGCGTTTCTCTGGGCTGCCGTGCGCATGTCGGCAGGCTCGCTCTCCTTTGGCGGCATGACCGCTTTTTTGCAGTTGGTCAACAAGATACAGAGTCCGGCGCGTAGCCTGACCAAACTGGTGCCCGCCTTTGTGGGCGTGTTCACCGCTGCCGAGCGACTGATGGAGCTTGAGGAAGACCCGCTTGAGGAGCAGGGCACGCCTGTGCGCATGGACAGTCCGTGTGGCGTGCGTCTGAGCAACGTGTCCTATGCCTATGGCGACGACGGCCGCAAGGTGCTCGACAACCTGTCGTTCAATTTCTCTCCCGCCACCTGCACAGCCATCCTCGGCGAGACGGGTGCAGGCAAGACCACCCTCATACGTCTGCTTCTCGCCCTCTTGCGCCCTCAGCACGGCACCGTGACCCTTTATAACGACCACGAGGAGCGCGCCTTGTCGCCCTTGCTTCGTTGCAACTTCGTTTATGTGCCTCAAGGCAACACGCTCATGAGTGGCTCCATTCGCGACAACCTGTTGCTTGGTAACCCCACAGCCACCGATGACGACATGCGCGATGCCTTGCTGAAAAGCTGTGCCAGCTTCGTGCTTGACCTGCCCCAGGGCCTGGACACGCTGTGCAGCGAGCAGGGCGGCGGACTGAGTGAGGGTCAGGCGCAGCGCATAGCCATTGCCCGTGCGCTCTTGCGCAACCGTCAGGTCATGCTCTTCGATGAGGCCACCTCTGCCCTTGATCCCGACACCGAGCGCCAGCTCCTTCAGAACATCCTGTCGGACCACAGCAAGACCGTGATCTTCATAACGCACCGCATGGCTGTCGTCGATTATTGCGACCAGACGCTACACCTGTCGGCTTTGACAAAACAGGAGGTTGAGGAGTAGCATAAGGTCGTTGATTGAAAAAATAGAATTCTTTAGTGATTGTTGCTTTTTTTAAATAAATTTATGAGTAATAATATTTTTTATCTAGCATTTTTGTTTCTTGTGGTTGCAACAAATTTTGTCATAGTTTTCTTTATAAGAAAGTATCCCGAGAAAATCTCTATATTAAAAGTGGAGGGTTCTGAGAATGAAATTATCGACAAAACAAAATGGGTTAATTTGTTGTGTCGGATGATGGTCATTGGTAACTTCATAACTTTAATTGGCGGAATAGTTGCTGTTTGCATGGAGAATATTTTGATGTTTTCATTATTAATATCCTTCCCTGTTCCTGTTGGAATTGTATATGTATATATTAAAAAGAACAGGTCGAATAAAACAAGGGGCAGTAATAAAAATGGCTTAATAGTTCCTATCGTTTCTATTTGTGTTATACTTGAATTGTTTGGATTATTGGCTGTTACATGTCATGCTTCTGGAAACTTAGAAGTTGTCACGAACAAAGATGAATTGGTTATTAAAGGATTATATGGTACAAACATATCATATAGGAACATTAAAGAAATTGAACTAAAGAGTAATTTGCCAGATATAAAGTCTCGCTCTAATGGTTTTGCTGCAGGATATACCAGATTAGGAAATTTCATTACTCAAGATGATTCACATATAATGTTGTTTACTCATTCTGATTCTTGTTTTATACGAATTGTTACGAAAACAGATGAAATATATTATTTGAGTTGTCAGGAATCTGATGAAACCGTTAAGATTTTTAAGGAAATAAAAAAGCATTTGTAGAATCATGAAACGTTTGTTTTGTTTTTATTCTATTTTTCATCAATTTGGACAGCAAATGCTCAAGAGGGAACATTGTATGGAAACCTTGATATCCAAGGCACAATCCTTCTATTTTAAGGCACATTTTCTCGCCATGGCATAGATCGAGCAAGCTCGTCTATGCTCATTTGGCTTAACGAAAATGTTCCATTTCATGGCACCTTTTCTCGCCATGGCATAACTCGAGCAAGCTCGGTTCTGCTCATTTGGCTTAACGAAAATGTTCCATTTCATGGCACATTTTCTCGCCATGGCATAGATCGAGCAAGCTCGTCTATGCTCATCTGGCTTAACGAAAATGTTGTTTTAAAATCTTTTTTCTCACAACCACACAGCATCAACAGCCATAAAAAGCCTTCATGTAGCCCTTGAGCTTCAGTAGCCAGTAGGCGAGGGTACCGAGGGCAATGAAGCCGCCGACGATGCCCACATAGCTGAGCGAGAGGTTGGTGCAGACGAGACCGCCGATGAAAGCTCCCGTGCCGATGCCGAAATTGAAGATGCCGGAGAATATGCTCATCGCCACGGCCGTGCCGTCTTGCGGCGCAAATTTTATGATCTCGTCCTGCATCGCCACGTTGAACGCCGTGCCTGCAAATCCCCACAGGGCAAGCACCGCAAAGGTCACTTCTATGCTGAAGGCGGCAGGCAACACGAGGAAGATACATGCTGCAATGATGGCCAGGAGGATGGTCAGGAACGGGAAGCGGTGGCCGTTGTAGAACTTGGAGAAGGCGAAGCTTCCCACTATGCCCGACGCGCCAAACGTCATGAGCGATGCGGTGACGAGCGAGTCGCTCATGCCCGTGATCTGCTTCATGAACGGCTCGATGTAGCTGTAGCAGGTATAATAGGACGTGGCGAAGAAGATGGTGAGGATGAAGATGCCCATCAGCGGCTTGTTCTTGAACAGCACGGGCAGCTTCTTGACAGAGAACTTGCCGCGTGAAGGCACCACGGGCAAGGTGAGGAACATATAAATAAAGGTGGCGACCGCCACGATGCCTATGGTGAGGAATGTCATGCGCCAGCCCAGCAGCAGACCGATCATGCGGCCTACGGGCATGCCGAACACCATGGCTATGGATGCTCCCGAGCACACTATGCTGAGGGCTAAGGGGCGGTAGCGTTCGCTCACAATGCGGGCTGCCATGGGCGAGACAATGCTCCAGAACACCGAGTGGGCGAACGCCACGCCTATACGCGCTGCAAGGAGCATGTAGAAGCTTGTCGAGACAGACGACATAAACTGGAAAAGGGCGAACGTGGCGATGAGCATGAGCATCAGTCGGCGCATCTCCATGCGCGATGCCAGGATCATGAGCGGTAGCGACATGGTCATGACCACCCATGCGTAGATGGAGATGAGCATGCCGGTTTCGGCGGTCGACATGTTGAAGTCGGCTCCTATGTCGGTGAGCAGACCGATGGGTATAAACTCGGAGGTGTTGAACACGAAGGCGGTGCATGCCAGTCCCACAACGGGAAGCCAGCTGCGGAGAGGCATCTTTTCCGTATTTTCCATTTTAGATATTAAAAAAACTGTTTTGTTGAAGTGTTTCACAGGGCAGACAGCAACATGGCCTTTAGCCCGTTGTGCTTGGCGTTTGTTGTCTTATGGCGTGCTATCCTTAAATCGTGTGCAAAGTTACAACTTTTTCAGTGGACAGATATACAACGACTGAAAAAATAATATTAATTTTGTAGGAGAATAGAAAAAACAGATAAAACAGACAAAACAGACAAAACAGAAAAATCGAATTCTATGACAGCACAACAATACACCGGCGAGGCCGTCAGTCTGCTCTCGCATCTCATTGCCACCCCATCGGTGAGCCGCGACGAGCGCCGCGCCGCCGACATCATGGAAGAAGAGCTCACCCGCTGCGGCTTCACGCCCCACCGCGAGGCCAACAACGTGTGGGCCATTGGCCCCTGCCAGCGTGAGGACCGTCCCACGTTGCTCCTCAACGCCCACATTGATACCGTGAAGCCTGTGGCGAGCTACACGCGCAACCCCTATGAGCCGTCGCTCGAAGACGGCACGCTCTACGGTCTGGGCAGCAACGACTGTGGCGGCGGACTGGTGTCGCTCCTTCAGGTCTTCCGCGAGCTGTCGGCCAGCGAACGGTGTCCTTACAACCTCGTCTATCTGGCTTCGGCAGAGGAAGAGGTTTCGGGCAAGGACGGCATAAGCAGGGCGTTGCCCCTGTTGCCGCATGTCGATGTGGCCATTGTGGGTGAACCCACCGGCATGCAGCCCGCTGTGGCGGAGAAGGGACTGATGGTTGTCGACATCACAGCCCACGGAAAGAGCGGACACGCCGCGCGCAACGAGGGCGTGAACGCCATCTACGAGGCGTTGGACGACCTATGCTGGATCCGCTCCCACCGCTTCGACCGCGTGAGCCGGTTTCTTGGTCCCACCAAGATGCAAGCCACGGTCGTCAACGCCGGCACGCAGCACAACGTGGTGCCCGACGAGTGTAAGATTGTCGTCGACGTGCGCACCAATGAGCTTTACACCAACGAGGAGGTGTTCGACATCATCAGCAGCCACTGCAAGAGCGAGTGTCGCGCCCGCTCCTTCCGTCTCCACTCCTCACGCATAGACCTCAACCACCCGTTGGTGGAGCGTTGTGTGGCGCTTGGCCTTCAGCCCTTTGGGTCGCCCACGCTCAGCGACCAGGCCCTCATGCCGTTTGCGTCGCTTAAGCTCGGCCCCGGCCAGTCGGCACGTTCCCATTCGGCCAACGAATATATAAAGGTGAGCGAGATAGAACACGCCATCGGCCTCTATCTGCGGCTGTTAGAGCGTTAGCGCCCGTTCTGAACGCTATTTTGTTAATTTGTAAAAAAAAATTAAACGGCAATTTATTTTGTGTTGTCTTTAAATTGCGTTACCTTTGCATAAATTATAAAATCCTATCATTATGCAGACAAGATGTCATCTTTCCATACTCATTCACGAGCAGGCAAAGAAATACGGCGCCCGCGAGGCCATCTCTTTTCAGCACTTTGGCAGTGAGGTGTGGAAGACGGTCTCATGGAACCAGTTCTCGCTTAGAGTAAAGCAGGTGAGCAACGCCTTTCTTAACCTCGGCCTCAAGCCACAGGAGAAGATCGCCGTGTTCTCGCAGAATTGCATACAGTATCTCTACACCGACTTTGGCGCTTACGGCGTGCGTGCGGTGTCGATACCTTTCTATGCCACCAGTAGCGAGCAGCAGATCCAATATATGATTAACGATGCCCAAGTCAAGTTTATCTTCGTGGGCGAGCAGGAGCAGTATGACAAGGCACACCGCATCTTCGCTTTGTGTCCGTCGCTTGAGCGCATAATCTATTTCGATTGCTCCATCCGCGTGAGTACCCACGACCCCCATGCCCTCTCGTTCGAAGAGTTCTTGAAGCTCGGCGAGAAGTTGCCGCGTCAGCCGGAGCTGGAGCAGCTGTGGGCACAGGCAAGCTTCGACGACCTGTGCAACATTCTCTACACCAGCGGCACAACGGGCGACAGCAAGGGTGTCATGCTTACCTACGGTCAGTATCACGCCGCCCTGAAGGCCAACGACGAGGTGGTGCCCGTCTCTGAGGAAGACCGCGTAATAGACTTTCTGCCCTTCACCCACATCTTTGAGCGTGGATGGGCTTACCTGTGCATAAGCGAGGGCTGCCACCTCATCGTCAACACCAACCCCCACGACATACAGAAGAACATGCGCGAGACGCACCCCACCTGCATGTGCTCGGTGCCACGATTTTGGGAGAAGGTCTACCAGGCCGTCATGGATAAGATGGACCGCACCACGGGCGTGCAGCGTAAGCTGTTTGAGCATGCGCTGGCTGTGGGACGCAAATATAACATCGAGTATCGTAGCCGCGGCAAGCGTCCGCCCCTCACGCTCGCGCTCGAATATAAGCTCATGGACAAGATGGTGCTCAGCCTTGTGCGCAAGCAGGTCGGTCTGGTCAAGCCCAACATCTTCCCCACGGCAGGCTCACGCGTGTCGCCCGAGGTTGAAGAGTTTATCCACTCGGTGGGCATAGATATGATTGTTGGCTACGGCTTGACAGAGAGCTTGGCCACCGTGAGCTGTGACCACAAGGGCGAGGCTTACACCATTGGCTCTGTGGGCTATCCTGTGAGCGGCATCGACCTTAAGATCTCTGAAGAGGGCGAGGTGCTGCTTAAGGGTCCGACCATCACGAAGGGCTATTATAACCGTCCCGAGGTCAACGCACAGGCGTTCACCGAGGATGGCTATTTCCGCACAGGCGACGCCGGCTACCTGAAGAACGGCGAGCTGTTCCTCACCGAGCGCATAAAAGACCTGTTCAAGACCTCCAACGGCAAGTATATTGCTCCGCAGCAAGTAGAGTCGTTGCTGCTCGTGGACAAATATATAGACCAGGTGGCTGTCATTGCCGACGACCGTAAGTTTGTGTCGGCTCTCATCGTGCCCGAGTTCCGCCTCATTGAGGAATTTGCGCGTCAGAACAACATCAAGTTTGAGACCCGTGAGGACCTGTGCGCCAACCGCCGCATCTACGATTTCCTTATGGAACGCATAACGACATTGCAGCAGCAACTCGCGCCTTATGAGCAGGTCAAGCGCTTCACCCTTGTGCCTCACCACTTCTCTATGGAGAACGGTGAGCTGACCAACACGTTGAAGATAAGACGTCCGGTCATCTATAAAAACTATAAGGAGGAGATTGACAAGATGTATGAATAATTGCGCTGCGCAATTTTGAATTTTGAGTTTTGAATTTTGAATTATCGGCTTTGCCGATTATGAATTGTTGATTTTTGAATTGATGATTCATAAGAGAAAAGCCAAGGTAAAAAAGCCAAGGTAAAAAAGCCAAGGTCAAAAACCAAGGTCAAAAACCAAGGTCAAAAACAAAAAACATGTCAAAAATCAAAATTCAAAAATCAAAATTCAAAATTGCGGCACAGCCGCAACAATTCAAAATTCAAAATTCAAAAATCAAAATTCAAAAATGATAACCGCTGATCAGTTAAAAGACGTAGTGGAGCGTGCTGAGGCTCTGCACCACTACCTCAACATAGACCAGAAACAGGTGGAGTTTGAAGAAGAACAGCTCCGCACACAGGCTCCCGACTTCTGGGAGGATGTGGACCGCGCCCAGGCACAGATGAAAAAGGTGAAGGGCATAGAAAAATGGATCTTAGGATATAAAGACGTGAAACAGAAGGTCGATGAGCTTCAGCTCGCCTTCGATTTCTATAAAGATGAGCTTGTGACAGAGGAAGAGGTCGACGCCGACTATGCCAACGCCATAAAAGCCATTGAGAACTTGGAACTTATGAACATGCTGCGCCAGAAGGAGGACCCGATGGACTGTGTGATGAAGATCAACTCGGGTGCCGGCGGTACCGAGAGCCAAGACTGGGCGTCGATGCTCATGCGCATGTACATGCGCTGGTGTGAGGCACATGGCCACAAGGTGACGATCAGTAACCTTCAGGAAGGCGATGAGGCAGGCATAAAGAGCGTGACGATGGAGATTGAAGGCGGCGAATATGCCTACGGCTTCTTGAAGAGCGAGAACGGCGTGCACCGTCTGGTTCGCGTGTCGCCTTTCAACGCACAGGGCAAGCGCATGACGAGCTTCGCCAGCGTGTTCGTGACGCCTCTTGTCGACGACACCATAGAGGTGTTTGTGGACCCCGCCAAGCTGTCATGGGACACCTTCCGCTCTGGCGGTGCCGGTGGACAGAACGTGAACAAGGTAGAGTCGGGCGTGCGTCTGCGCTATTGGTACACCGACCCCGACACGGGCGAGGAAGAAGAGATCCTTATCGAGAACACCGAGACGCGTGACCAGCCCAAGAACCGCGCCAAGGCCATGCTCTTGCTCAAGAGTCAGCTCTACGACCGCGCCATGAAGAAACGTCTGGAGGCACAGGCCAAGATTGAGGCAGGAAAGAAGAAGATCGAGTGGGGTAGCCAGATACGCAGCTATGTGTTCGACGACCGCCGTGTCAAGGACCACCGCACCAACTATCAGACCACCGATGTGGATGGCGTGATGGACGGCAAGATCGACGAGTTTATCAAGGCCTACCTCATGGAGTTTCCTGTCAACGATGACGAGAACAATTAAAAATGATGAAGCTATAGTGTGTCGCCGACATGTTGACCGCTCATTGGTCAGCATGCCAGCCCATGCTTAACCTCAATAACTAACTTTTATAAATTTACAACAAAAACCATTAATGCTATGAGCCAGAAAAGTAAGATAAGCCGTGCACGTCGCGATGCAAAGCAGGAAGAAGAAGGAAAGAATGTAGTGAAATGGATTTTCATCTCTTTGATTGTCCTTGCTGTCATTTATGCCGTTTACATCTCTTTAATCTAAAGAGCTTCTTTTTGACGGCTCTTTCGTGGACAGCGAAGCGGCAATGCCTTTCGTGGGCGTGTTAAACAACAAACAAGAAATAAACAAAGATGAGTGGACTTGAGATAGAACGCAAATTTTTGGTTAAGAAAGGCGGTGCGTACAAACGTGCCGCCTTTTCAAGTAGCAGAATAAAGCAGGGTTACATTCCTGCCGACGGAGCAACCGTGCGCATAAGGGTGCGCGACGACAAGGCCTATCTCACGATAAAGGCACGTTCCGTGAACGGGGGGATGACCCGCTACGAGTTTGAGAAGGAGATAACGCTCGACGAGGCCGACAACCTCTTGAAGCTGTGCCGCGGTGGCTTTATCGACAAGTGCCGCTGGCTGGTGAAGAGCGGCGACCACACTTTCGAGGTGGACGAGTTTTTCGGCGACAACGAGGGGCTGGTCATGGCCGAGGTGGAGCTGGGCAGCGAGGATGAGGCTTATGTCAAACCCGAGTTTATTGGCCTTGAGGTCACGGGCGACAAGCGTTTCTACAACTCTCACATGCTCGCTAACCCCTTCTGCAAGTGGCGAGACACTTTGCCAGAAGAATACCGGTAACAACGCCAATGGTGGCACCTGTTGTGTTGGCGGCAAAGTCGAGCCAGTCGCCGCTGCGCCGCCCACCCGTGCAGGTGGCCTGCAAAATTTCTATCAAACCGCTCATGAGCACAGGCAGCAGCCAGCTGTAGAAAAGCAGCCGGCGCATGCTCTTGGGCTTGTCGTGGCCTGGTTTTTCAATGTCGCGCCCTTTGCTTTTAATGTCGTGCCTTCTGTTCTCGATAAAGATGATGGCGCATGTTGAGCCATACATCACCAGGTGGGTCCACTTGTCCATGAACGCAACGTTGTCGAGCGGTGTCTCGGGAACGTTCATGAAACAAGCAATCCAGATGGCTGCTATGAAGAGGCATGAAAGAGGGTAAAACCGTAACAATCTAAACAATTGGAATGATTTTTTCATTTTTACTTTTAATTTTGATGCAAAAGTAGATATATTTTTTATAATTTTGCATTTTTGAAAGCAAAATTGCAAACGTAAAAGAAAATTCTTGACATAAAAGGTTAAAAAATGAAAGAAGAAAGAGCCAATTTTGGAAGTAAACTGGGTGTGATTCTCGCTACGGCAGGATCGGCTGTGGGCCTGGGCAACGTGTGGCGTTTCCCCTACATGACGGGCCAGAACGGCGGTGCCGCTTTTATCCTTATATATATAGGCTGTGTCTTGCTGCTCGGCATTCCCTGCATGGTGAGCGAGTTCATCATTGGTCGTCACGGCGCTTCAAACACGGCACGCGCCTACAGCAAGCTGTCGGGCGGCAAGCCATGGAAGCTGGTCGGCTACCTCGGCGTGCTCACGGGCTTCCTCATCACGGGCTATTATGCTGTGGTGTCGGGCTGGTGCTTGCAGTATATCCTTGCATCGGTGACAGGTAGCCTGAAGGGTGACCCGCAATATATCCAACATTATTTTGTCGAGTTCTCGCAGTCGCCTGTGAGCCCTGTGTTGTGGACGGTCGCCATCATTGCGCTCACCCACATGGTCATCATCCACGGTGTGCGTGGCGGCATAGAGAAGGCATCGAAGATGTTCATGCCCACGCTCTTCGTGCTGCTGCTTGTGGTTGTGGCGGCGTCGTGTCTGTTGCCTGGTGCCGGTAAAGGTGTGAAGTATCTGTTTTACCCCGACTTCTCCGTCCTTAACAAGGATGTGTTGCTCAACGCCTTGGGACAGTCGTTCTACTCGCTGAGCATAGGCATGGGCTGCATCTGCACCTACGCCTCTTATTTCAGCCGACAGACCAATCTCGTGCGCTCGGCGATGCAGATATCGGTTATTGACAGTCTTATAGCTGTGCTTGCCGGACTGATGATCTTCCCTGCTGCCTTTGCCGTGGGTGTCAGTCCTGACAGCGGCCCCTCGCTCATCTTCATAACCCTGCCCAACGTGTTTCAGGCAGCGTTTGGAGGCATGCCCGTCGTGGGATGGCTGGTGTCGCTGATGTTCTATTCCCTGCTCACGCTGGCCGCCATCACCTCGCTCATCTCGCTGCATGAGGTGAGCACCGCCTTCTTCTTTGAGGAGCTGAAGATCTCGCGTAAGGCGGGAGCACTCATCGTCACCGTGTCGTGCAGCGTTATAGGTGCGCTCTGCTCGCTGTCGTTAGGTGCTGTGCCTGGGTTGAGCATCTGTGGAAAGGATCTCTTCGATGTGTTCGACTTTGTGACGGGACAGATTATGTTGCCCATTGGCGGCTTTCTCACCTGTCTCTTCATCGGCTGGTATGTGCCCAAGAACATTGTGCGTGACGAGTTTACCAACTGGGGAACGGTTAGTCGCAGCCTTTTCGGCATCTTCCTCTTCCTTGTGAGGTTCGTGTGCCCGGTGTGCATTCTCCTGATCTTCTTGCACCAGATGGGAGCGGTTTAAAAGGCTGCCGCCTTTTAATGGTAAAGTGAAGAGTGAAGAATTCAATAGCCTCTTTTAAGTGAAGAACGAAGAGTGATGAGTGAAGAATTCAATAGCCTTTTAAAAAAGGGAAAATCAAAATTCGAAAATTCAAAATCGGCTGAAAGCCGATAATTCAAAATTCAAAACTCAAAATTCAAAATTCAACATTGCGCCTTCGGCGCGGGGGTGGGGCTGTTGTTAGTGCTTGATTTTTTTATATACGATATGACAAAAACAGAAAGAGGAAGTTTTGGAACAAAGATAGGTGTGATATTGGCTACGGCAGGATCGGCTGTGGGATTAGGCAACATCTGGCGCTTTCCTTACCTTACGGGCAAGGATGGCGGCGCTGCCTTTATCCTTATCTATGTGCTGTTCGTCTTCGCACTCGGCATTCCCGGCATGATCTGCGAGTTTGTTGTTGGCCGTCATGGCGGCTCCAACGCGGCACGCGCCTATTTCAAACTGTCTGGCGGCAAGGCGTGGTGGATAGTGGGTGCCATGGGCATGCTCACATCAACCATAATTCTTGGCTTCTATGCCGTGGTGGCGGGATGGTGCCTGCAATATCTGTATGCCTCGATAGCAGGACAGCTGATGGGCGACGAGCAATATGTGATGACCTATTTCCAGGAGTTCAGCACCAATCCCGTGAAGCCCGTCATCTGCACCTTGGCGTTCCTGCTGCTCACCCACTCGGTGGTGGTGCATGGTGTGCGCAACGGCATAGAGAAGGTGTCGAACCTGCTCATGCCCACGCTCTTCGTGTTGCTCATCGTCATCGCGGTGGCTTCTTGTCTGCTGCCCGGCGCCGATGCGGGCATAAAGTTCCTATTTCATCCCGACTTCAGTAAGATCAACAAAGACACCCTGCTCGACGCTCTCGGTCAGGCTTTCTTCTCGCTCTCGCTCGGCACCTCATGCCTCTGCACCTACGCCTCTTATTTCAGTCGTCAGACCAATCTGGCGAAGTCGGCCGTGCAGATTGCCGTTATCGACACCTGCATCGCCATCCTTGCCGGACTGATGATTTTTCCCGCCGCCTTCTCCGTGGGCGTTAGTCCTGACAGCGGCCCCTCGCTCGTGTTCATAACCCTGCCCAACGTGTTTAACCAGGCGTTCGCCTCCATGCCCGCCGTGGGTTACGTCATGTCGCTGCTCTTCTATGCTCTCCTGGCGTTGGCGGCTCTCACGTCGACCATCTCCATGCACGAGATTGGCACCTCTCTGCTCTATGAGGAGCTGCACATCACGCGCAAGAGTGGGGCGTGGATACAGACGGGTGTGTGCGCCGTCATTGGCGTGCTTTGTACGCTGTCGTGTGGCGCTGTCGACTGGCTCTCGTTCGCTGGCAAGTCGTTTCTCGACTGGTGCGACTATGTGACGGGTCAGATGCTCATGCCCATCGGTGCCATGCTCGCCTGCCTCTTTATCGGATGGTTCGCCCCTCGTAAGGTCGTTCACGACGAGTTCACCAACCACGGCACGCTGCGCTCCACGTTCTACGGCATCTTCCTCTTCTGCGTGAGGTTTATATGCCCCGTGTGCATCGTTATAATTTTCCTTCACCAGTTTGGAATAATTTAAAAAATAGAAAATAGAAAGACAAAAAGAAAAATCAAAATTCAAAAATAAATAATTGAACTTTCGCATTTAATAAATGGAAATTATCTCAAGCGAGCGTCGCCGAAGGCGGCGAA